>JBBQPR010000068.1:0-15964 GCA_038217075.1 Sphingomonadales bacterium | reverse complement strand
CCGAAACGAAACCCTGCAACAACCGCACGTCCTTGTAATCGATGACGGGGGCATTGGCGCCGGAGAACGGGCAGCTCTTGCGGCGGCGGAAAAATGGACGTCCCATGATCTATCCTTTCCTTAACCGGCGAACGAACGCTGCGGGCGATCACCACGATCACCACCGCGCGGGCGATCGCCACGGTCGCCGCGGTCGCCACGATCACCACGATCACCACGGTCGCCACGATCACCACGCGGGCCATCGCGGTCGCCGCGCTTCATCATGGCGCTGGGTTCAACCGGCAACGCATCGATTCGGATGGTCATGTGGCGAATGATGTCTTCGTTCAGGCCAACCTGGCGCTCCAATTCGGCGATTGCCGCCGCGGGCGCTTCGATGTTGAGCATGACATAATGGGCCTTGCGGTTCTTGGCGATCCGGTAGGCGAGGCTGCGCAGGCCCCAATATTCGTGGCTCGCAACGGCGCCATTGCCGTCGGCGATCACGCGCGAAAATGCCTCTGTCATCGCTTCGACCTGGGCTGTCGCCAGGTCCTGCCGCGCGAGAAAGACATGCTCATAAACTGGCATGTATCGTCACTCCTCTGCCGATCGCTGACGCCGCACCATGCGATGCGCCCCTCCGGCTTGCTTCGATATTCCCGAGAAACCAAAAGCCGGGGGAATGCCCCGGCCGGTTCATCGAGGCGCGCTAATGAACGAACCGCCCCCAAATAGCAAGCGCCACCCTGCGCTTGCCCCGGTCACCCCCGATTCAGCGCGGCGGCGCCAGCAACTCAGCGCGGCGGCGCCAGCAACGGCGCGGTGGCCGGCATCGATTCAACCGAATCGGCCAAAGTCGCCGGCACCATGGCGTGGCTCGCCTGTTCATAGGCATAGCCCAGCCCCAGCAGCCGCGCCTCGCTCCACGCCGGGCCGATGAACGACAGGCCAACCGGCAAGCCGCGCACTGCGCCCATCGGCACAGTCAGATGTGGGTAACCGGCGATGGCAGCATAGCCACCGGCACCGCCACCGGGGCTTTGGTCGCCCAGCACCGCGTCGATCGGCCAGGCCGGCGATGATGTCGGCGCCACCAGCGCCGCGACATTGCCGGCGGCGAGCATCGCGTCGATGCCATCCTTGCCCGCCAGCCGCAATGATGTCGCGCGCGCTTCCTTGTAGGCCGCATCATCCAGCCCCTTGGTGGCCTCGGACTGGTCAAAAATCTCCTGCCCGAACAGGCCAAGCTCGCGCGGGTCCGTCTTGTTGAAGGCAATCACATCGGCCAACGTGCGGGTCTTCACCGCCGCCGGCGTGGTGGCAAGATAGGCGTTGAGATCGGCCTTCAATTCGGCCAGCAGCACCTTGAATTCGGCATCGCCCATTGCCTTGCGATCCTTGGGCGCCTCGATATCGACCAGCACGGCCCCCTGCGCCTTCAAAACCGCAAGCGCCGCCTCGAACACCGGTTTCACCGCCGGCACGCCGCCGGTTGCCCAGCGCAACACGCCGATTCGCACGCCCTTCAACGCGGCGGGATCGAGCGCCGCAACATAGTCGGCCCGGTGCGCATCGGCCTCTGCGGTCTGCGGGTCGGCCGGATCACTGCCGGCAATCGCGCCCAGCACCAGCGCCGCCGTGCGCACATCGCGCGTCATCGGTCCCGGCGTGTCCTGGCTGTGGCTTATGGGCACGACATGGGTGCGCGACACCAGGCCAACAGTCGGCTTCAACCCGACAATGCCGTTGATCGCGGCGGGGCATGTGACGGAGCCATCGGTCTCCGTCCCGATTGCCGCATCGACCATGCCGGACGCGACGGCGGCGCCGCTGCCCGAGGACGAACCGCACGGCGTCCGGTTGATGGCATGCGGGTTGCGCGTCTGCCCGCCGACCGCGCTCCACCCCGAAATCGAATTGTCGGAACGGATGTTCGCCCATTCCGAAAGATTGGTCTTGCCCAGGATCACCGCCCCCGCCGCGCGCAACCCCGTCACCAGCGGCGCATCCCGCCCGGTCATATTGGCAGCCAATGCAAAACTGCCGGCAGTCGTCGGCTGGGCGCTGGTCTCGATATTGTCCTTGATAAGGATCGGCAGCCCGAACAATGGCCCGCGAGCCTTTTTCTGCCGGTCAAGCGCCCGCGCCTGCTCCAGCGCCGTCGGGTCCACAGCAATCACTGCATTCACCCGCGGGTTGAGCGTCGCAACCCGCGCCATCGCCGCCTGCGTGTTGGCCTCCGCCGGCCCCGCAACCGGCCCCGAAACCGGCGTCGCCGCCTGCACCGCGCCAGCCGCCATCCCCGCCGCAACCATCACCACCAGACCCCGCATATATTCCCCCATGGCGCCGACAATTCGCACGTCGACAACCTTGCCGACACGCGTCACAAACACAATCCGGCACCAACGAAAATGCGCGGCGAATGGCAACCCTGCCAAAATGCCACAGGACTGCGGGCAAAGACGCGCCAATGCTCTGAACCGTCACTTGACGGCAATCGACCCTAGCGGCTTTCGCGTGACGGCGACCGGTCGATGTCCAGCACCGTTCCAAGAAGAACATTTGCGCCGTTTGCGCAGTCGCTCCAGCGGGTTAACTCGCGTGGCGAATGGCTGATGCCGCCAACGCTCGGCACAAAGATCATCCCCATCGGGCCAATCTTCGCCAGTTCCTGCGCGTCATGTCCCGCCCCGCTTGGCAAGCGCATGGTTTTCAGGTTGAGACTGGCAGCCGCCGCCTCGATTGCTGTCTGTAGAGCCGGGTCCGCCAGTGCCGGCTCAAGATGCAGATAGCGGTTCATCGCGATCTTTGTATTTGTCGCTGCCGCAATTTCTTCAGCCTGCTTGGCAATTGACTTGCCCAGACGGCCAACCTTGTCCGCCGACAGATCGCGAATCTCAACCGTAAGGCGGACCAGCCCCGGGATGACGTTGGCGGCGTTCGGTGTCACCTCCAGCTTGCCAACCGTTGCGACCTGCGCGCCCGGTTCAGACGTCGCGATACTATTCACCGCTTCAATAATTTTCGCCGCCGCGAGAAGCGCGTCCTGCCGCTGCGCCATTGGCGTCGTTCCCGCGTGATTGGCGACCCCTTCGATCGTGACTTGATACTGGTCGATGGAGACAATGCCTTCGACCACGCCGATTGGGATCCCCGCACGGTCGAGAACAGCGCCTTGCTCGATATGCAGTTCGAGATAACAGCGAATGGACCCCGGCAACCGCCGCGCCGATGCGATCCGGCTCGGATCACCACCGATACGTTCAACGCCTTTTCGCGCAGCCGCGCCGGCTTCGGAAGCCGGTCCCGCAAACAGCGCCGGGACGGGTTCCGTGACCATGGCGCTGCCCATCGTTCCGCCCTCCTCGTTCGACCAGATCGCCACCTCGATGGGATGACGCGTGCGAATGCGGTGATCTTCCAATGTTCGGACGACTTCGATCGCCGCCATCGATCCCACTTCGCCATCGAAATTGCCGCCGCCAGGCACCGAGTCGATGTGCGACCCGATCAGGATCGGCTTGAGCGAAGCGTCGGAACCCGGACGCGTCCCGCTCAGATTTCCTGCCGCGTCGACGACGGGATTCAAGCCAGCCTCTCGCATCAGCTTCATCACATAGGCCCGGCCGGCAATATCGGCGTCTGAATATGCCACGCGACTGACCCCATCGGCGAAGGTTCCACCCGCCGGGCGCCCGAATGTGCTCAGCATTTCGAGGGATTTTTGCAAACGAAATGCGTTGATCAAAGGGCTGGCGGGACCGGTTCGCGCCCAGGACAGGCCGGGAAGTGCGGCTGCCGTGCCGGCAAGAATCCCCAGCGCCGTGCGCCGATTGGTTGTGGTCATCTCCATGCCCGCAACCTATGGGCGCTTGGCTATTTCCGCAACCGGGCCGAAACCGCTCGAACCGCTTCCCGCCGCTACCCCGCCGCCGCCAACGCCGAACGCCCGCGCTTCACCACCAGCTTGTTCAGCGCATTGACATAGGCCCGCGCGCTGGCAACCAGCGTATCGGTATGCGCCCCCTGCCCGCGCGCCGTGCGGCCGTCTTCCGCCAGCACGACCGAAACTTCCGCCTGCGCATCCGTCCCCGCCGTCACGGCATGGACCTGGTACAGTTGCAACGTCGCGCCATCGTGCGGCACCAGTTTCCTGACCGCATTGAACAGCGCATCCACCGGGCCATTGCCGCGCACCGCCGCCGTCTGTTCCTCGCCATCGATGTTCAGCGTCAGGATCGCCCGCTGTGGCCCATTGCTGCCGCAATAAACCTCGACCTCGACGACCTGAATCCGGTCGTGCCCGCGCAGCACCTCGTCATCGACCAGCGCGACGATATCCTCGTCGAACACCTGCTTCTTGGCGTCGGCAAGATCCTTGAACCGCTTGAACGCATCGCCGAATTCATTGTCGGACAGGTCATACCCCATCTCGGACAGCTTCTGCCGGAACGCCGCCCGCCCCGAATGCTTGCCCAGCACCAGATTGGTCGCGCCCTGTCCGACGCTTTCGGGCGTCATGATCTCGTATGTGCTCGAATCCTTCAGCATGCCGTCCTGGTGGATGCCACTTTCATGGGCAAAAGCGTTGGCCCCCACCACCGCCTTGTTGGCCTGCACCGCCATGCCGGTAATGCCGGAAACAAGGCGGCTGGCGCGGGTGATCTCCGTCGAGACAATTCCAGTCCGCACCGGGAGCACATCATGGCGCACCCGAATCGCCATCGCGATTTCCTCGATGGCGGCATTGCCGGCGCGTTCGCCGATGCCGTTCACCGTCGCCTCGCACTGCCGCGCGCCGGCCATGATCGCCGCCAGCGTATTGGCGACCGCCAGCCCAAGGTCATTATGGCAATGCGTCGAAAAGATCGCTTTGTCGGCATCGGGCACCCGGCCAATCACATCGCGGAACATGGCGCCATAGGTTTCGGGCGTCGCATAGCCCACGGTATCGGGCAGGTTGATCGTCGTCGCCCCGGCGCGAATGGCAACTTCCACGGCGCGGACCAGGAAATCCGGGTCGGACCGGGTTGCATCCTCTGCCGACCATTCGACATCTTCGCACAGGTTGCGGGCATGGCCAACCGATGCGGCAATCGCGTCGAGCACCTCCTCGGGCGTCTTGTTCAGCTTGGCGCGCATATGCAGCGGCGATGTGGCGATGAATGTGTGGATGCGGGGCCGCCGGGCGTGGCGCACGGCCGCCCAGGCGCGATCGATATCGGGTATGGCGGCGCGCGCCAGGCTGGCGACGATGGCGGTTTCGCATTGTTTGGCAACGGCAGTCACCGCCTCGAAATCGCCTTCGCTGGCGATGGCAAAACCGGCCTCGATGATGTCGACGCCCAGCGCCTCCAGCTGCACCGCAACCTTCAGCTTTTCCTCAAGGTTCATCGAACAGCCCGGCGATTGCTCGCCATCGCGCAGTGTCGTGTCGAAAATACGGATATGGTCGGTCATGCTATGTGGCCTGTCTGAATACGGGTTCCGGGTCTGGTGCGGAAGGTTCCCTCAGGCGCGGCAGCTCGAACCCCGTTCGGGGCGAGCGGAAACAGCGCGCCTAAGGGCGCGTAAGTCGCAAAAGCAGGAGACCGCAGGAAGCCATGGTTTTCGTTACCTCGAAACGCCGATGCCTGTCCAGCGCCGGCCCACCCCAAAGAAACTACCCGCCTCAGACAAACTGCGAAAACAGGTAAAACAGCAGCCCCGAAAGCATGATCGACGCCGGCAGCGTCAGCACCCAGGCCAGCCCCAGGTTACGCAGCGTACCCATCTGCAACCCTGATCCGTTCGCTGCCATGGTGCCGGCAACACCCGATGCCAGCACATGAGTCGTCGATACCGGCAGGCCCAGCCCGTCGGCCACACCAATCATCGCCGCCGCTACAATCTCCGCCGACGCGCCCTGCGCATAGGTCAGGTGCTTCTTGCCGATGCGTTCGCCCACCGTCACCACGATGCGTTTCCAACCGACCATGGTGCCCAGCCCCAGCGAAATGGCAATCACCACCTTCACCCAGGTCGGGATAAAGCGGGTGGCCGAATCCACCCCGCCCTTGAAATCCTTTATCACCGCCTTGCCCGTCGGATCGAATTTCACATCGCCGCTCTTGTCGAGCACGCGCAGCGTTTCCGATACCATGTACATGTCGCTGCGCATTGCGCTGATCCGGTCCACCGGCATATCGGCCAGCGTGCCACTCGCCCGCACCCCGGTGCCGATGTCATGTGCCATCACCGCCAGCGACGGCAGCGTTTCGGGTGTCATCTTGTGCGTCTGCAGATAGGCCGTCACCTCGGCGCGCGGATCGACATGGGCAGCAACCCCGCCGCTCATGGCGGTCAACACCGCTTCGGCGCGATCGGCACTGTCGGCAAAGGCCACAACCTCGGTCTGCGGCAAGCTGCTGTTCAGGGCATAGGCCGCCGGCACCGTGCCGATCAGGATCAGCATGATCAGGCCCATGCCCTTTTGTCCGTCGTTCGAACCATGGAAGAACGACACCAAAGTGCAGGTCAGCACCAACAGGCCGCGAATCGCCAGCGGCGGCGGCGCAGCACCGGTCGGCTCGTCATACAGCTGCTTGTTCTTAACCACCTGCTTCATCACCAGCAGCAACAGCGCGGCGGCGACAAAGCCCAGGATCGGCGAAATCAGCAGCGACAGCCCGATTTCCTTGGCCTTGCCCCAATCGACGCCCGATGTGCCGGCGCCCAGATGCATCAACTGGTTGGCAACGCCCACGCCGATGATGGAGCCGATCAACGTGTGCGACGATGATGAAGGCAGGCCGAAAAACCAGGTGCCTAGGTTCCACATGATGGCGGCGATCAACAGCGCGAACACCATGGCAAAGCCGGCACCCGAATCGACCTGCAGGATCAATTCCACCGGCAACAGCGATATGATGCCGAACGCCACTGCGCCCGATGCACTGAGAACGCCCAGGAAATTCCACACGCCCGACCACACCACCGCAAAGGTCGGCGGCAGCGCATGGGTATAAATCACCGTCGCCACCGCATTGGCGGTATCATGGAAACCATTGACGAATTCAAAGCCGAGCGCCGTCAACAGCGCCAGCCCGAGCAGCAACAGCGCCGCGCGGGACACCGTCGGACCGGGCGACGCGGCAATATCGGCATTGACGCTGTACAGCGTAAAGGCAACGCCCGCGACCAGCACGGCCAGGAACAACAGCAATCCGGGCCAGCCGGCGCTGGATTTGAAGTTCGGCTTGCCGGCGAACCCGCCACCCGGGCCCCCGCCAGCCGCCATCTCAGCTCCACCGTCAGCCAATCTCGTGGCCATTTGCCCTCATCACGACCCGGTTTGGGCGTTTCATGAGTTCCGGCTAACGATCTCATGTGACGGTCTTGTGACAGTCGGCGCTTTTGGCGCGGCCACAGGACCGGCGGCCACCCGCATCATGCCCCGAAAACACCCGCCAAACTAAACCCCGGCACGGCTGTAACCATAGCCGCCGCCGCGCCGAAACCGTCCGTGCCGTCATCATTCAGCCACCAGGACACGCACCTCATGTTTCACAATCACCCCGTCCGCAGCGCGCTTGCCACTGGCCTGCTGCTCATCGCTGCCGCCGCAGCGCCGCTGCCCGCCACTGCCGCGCCGGTGTGGACAGGGCTTCTGGGCACCCAGGCCGCTGTCGGCGGCTATGACGCCGTATCCTATTTCGCCGGCAAGCCCGTCGAAGGCAGTGAAAAGTTCACGCTGCAGTATAACGGCGCCACCTTCAAATTCGCCAGCGCCGCCAACCTTGCCGCCTTCAAGGCCGATCCGGCAAAATATGCCCCGCAATATGGCGGCCATTGCGCCTGGGCCGCTGCCAACAACTATCGCTTCGCCGGGGATCCAAAAGTCTGGAAGATCGTCGCTGGCAAGCTGTACCTCAACTACAACCGCGACGTGCAGCAGAAATGGGAAAAGGACATTCCTGGCCTGATCGTTAAGGGCGATGCAAACTGGGTGGCGCTGGGCAAATAGGGCCCCATCCGATTGATCCCGCCCTGAAGGGGTCCGGCCGGCCCCCTGCTGGCCGCACCCGACGGGCGGCATTCCCCGAGGGCCATGGCGCCCGCCGCGCCGTCCCTCCTGAGGCGCGTCGTTGCCATGGCCCCGGCCACTCGCCGGCGCGGCGATCTCCATCGCCGCGCCGGCGTTTCTTTCGGGCGATCCGGCGGTGGTCGCAATCGCCGCGCTTGCCCCGCCAGCCGTCCTACCGCATCACCCCGGGATGGACATTTTCGGCCCTGTCGACTCGATCGCCCACAACATCCAGCTCGCGGTGGCGCCGGTGTTCCTGCTCACCGGCATCGGCTCCATCCTCAACGTGCTCGCCGCCCGGCTCGGCCGCGTCGTCGATCGCGCCCGCCGCGTCGAAGCCGATCTGCTGGCGCATCAGTCCGCCACCGCAATCCTGCCCCCCGCCATGCTCGAAGACGCAAGGCGCGAGCTGATCGTCCTTGGCCGCCGCATCGCCGCCGCCAATTGGGCGATCGTGCTGTGCACTCTGTCGGCGCTGCTCATCGCCATCGTCGTCGCCATCCTGTTCATCGGCGATCTTGTGCCGATGCACGGCACCAGCGTCGTTGCGCTGCTGTTCGTCGCCGCGATGCTGCTGCTCATCGGCGGGCTGATGCTGTTCCTTTATGAGGTCCAGATCGCGCTGCGCTCGGTCAGGGTGAACGCCGGGCTGGTGCTGTAGCGCGGATTGATTTTGTGCCCGTTTTGGTCAAATTTGGTGCTGTGGGGGCCTGCCTACCGCAGCGAAATCGAGCCCTTGAAATATTGCCTGTCATGCCAGCGAAGGCTGGCATCCAGCCGTGGAGCGGGGGCGGCCTCCCGGCACAGAAAGGGCAACAGGCGGGCAGGGCGCGGGCAAAGCCCGCGCTGACGTCAGACGAGATCGGTTGGCATGGCCAACCGCCTCGCTGGCCGGTCTTGCGCCTGTGGCGCGCGGCGCGCTTGCGCTACGCTCTCGCGTCGCTGCGACTAATTCTTCGCTTTATCCACCAGCTGGTTCTTCGCAATCCACGGCATCATAGCCCGCAGCTTCGCGCCAACTTCCTCGATCGGGTGCGCCGCCGCCGCCTTGCGGCTGGCCTTCAGCTCCGGCTGACCGGCGCGGTTGTCGAGGATGAAGTTCTTGACGAACCGGCCACCCTGGATATCCGCCAGCACGCGCTTCATCTCGGCCTTGGTTTCGGCAGTGATGATCCGCGGACCCGTTGTAATATCACCATATTCGGCGGTGTTGGAGATGGAATAGCGCATGTTGGCGATGCCGCCTTCATACATCAGGTCAACGATCAACTTCACTTCGTGCAGGCACTCGAAATAGGCCATCTCGGGCGCATAACCAGCTTCGGTCAGCGTTTCGAACCCGGCCTGGATGAGGTGGGTGAGGCCACCGCACAGCACGGCCTGCTCGCCGAACAGGTCGGTCTCGCACTCCTCGCGGAACGTCGTCTCGATCACGCCCGAACGCCCACCGCCAATGGCAGAGGCATAGGACAGCGCCACGTCATGGGCATTGCCGCTGGCATCCTGATGGATGGCGATCAGGCAGGGCACGCCGCCGCCACGGGCATATTCGGACCGCACGGTATGGCCGGGGCCCTTGGGCGCGATCATGAACACATCGATATCGGCGCGCGGCTCGATGAGCCCGAAATGCACGTTCAGGCCATGGGCGAAGGCCAGCGCCGCGCCCGGCTTCATCTGCTTGGCCAGATCCTCGGCATATATGCCGGCCTGATATTCATCGGGCGCCAGCACCATGATGACATCGGCCCAGGCCGCGGCCTCGGCATTGTTCATCACCTTGAAACCCGCACCCGTCACCTTGTCGGCGGTCGCGGAGCCGGCCTTCAACGCCACCGCCACCTCGGCAACGCCGCTGTCGCGCAGGTTCATCGCATGGGCATGGCCCTGGCTGCCATAACCGATGATGGCGACCTTCTTGCCCTTGATCAGGCCAACGTCGGCATCGGCATCGTAGTAAACGCGCATCTGGATCGTCCTTCTGATCTTCTCCCCTCCCGCTCGCGGGATGGGTCTGTGAGTTCTATCTGGCTGGGAAAGGGAGCGGCGGTCAGACCGCCTCGGCTCCCCTGGCGATGGCGACGACGCCGGTGCGGGCAACCTCGACAAGGCCAACCTCCCGCATCAACGCAATGAACTGGTCGACCTTGCTGGTCGGGCCGCTGACTTCGAACACAAAGCTGCCGGTGGTGGTATCAACAGGCCGCGCCCGGAAAATGTCGGCGAGCCGCAGCGCCTCGTCGCGCGACGCACCGGTGCCGGCCACTTTCACGAGCGCCATCTCGCGCTCGACATGCGGGCCGAGCGCCGTCAAGTCGAGCACCCGATGCACCGGCACCAGCCGGTCAAGCTGCGCAATGATCTGCTCGATGACCGGCGGCGGCCCGTTGGTGACGACGGTAATCCGCGACACGGCATGGTCGCCGCTCACATCGGCCACCGTCAGGCTGTCGATGTTATACCCGCGCGCCGAAAACAGCCCGACGATACGCGCCAGCACGCCGCTTTCGTTGTCGACAAGGATCGACAGCGTATGCCGTTCGGATGGGAGGTGCTTCACACCAGCGCCTTTGCATCTTCGTCCCGTTCGCCCTGCGCGTCGCCGGCTTCCAGGATCATGTCGGTATGCGCCGCGCCCGACGGGATCATCGGGAAGCAATTGGCCAGCTTTGCCACCCGGCAATCGACCATCACCGGGCCATCATGCGCCAGCATCGCGGCAATGCCGGCGTCCAGCCCGTCGGCATCCTCGATGACTATGCCCTTCCAGCCATAGGCCTCGGCCAGCTTGACGAAATCGGGTAACGAATCGGAATAGCTTTCGCTGTACCGGCTGCCATGGTTCAGCTCCTGCCACTGGCGGACCATTCCCATATATTCATTGTTGATGATGAACACCTTCACCGGCAGGCGATATTGCGACGCCGTGCCCAGTTCCTGGATGTTCATCTGGATGCTCGCCTCACCGGCAATATCGATCACCAGCGCACCCGGATTGGCGATCTGCGCACCGATTGCCGCCGGCAGACCATAGCCCATGGTGCCCAGCCCGCCGCTGGTCAGCCATTTGTTCGGCGCGTCGAAGCCGAAATGCTGCGCCGCCCACATCTGGTGCTGACCAACCTCGGTGCTGATGATCGGCTTTTGCGCACGGGTCGCTTCATACAGCCGCTTGATGGCGTGCTGCGGCAGCAACTCCTTGCCCTTTTGCGCAAAGCCGAACGAATCCCGCGCCCGCCAGCCGCGGATGTCGGACCACCATTGCTCCAGGTCGACCGCCTTGTGGCCGCGCGCCCGCCACACCTTGATCATGTCCTCCATGACCCCGCCGACATCGCCGACGATGCCCAGATCCACCCGCACCGTCTTGTTGATCGACGTGCGGTCGATATCGACATGGATCTTCTTCGAATGCGGCGAAAACGCATCCAGCCGCCCGGTCACCCGATCATCGAACCGCGCGCCAAGGCACAGCATCAGGTCACAACGGTTCATCGCCATATTGGCTTCGTAACTGCCGTGCATGCCCAGCATGCCAAGGAACTGCGGATGGTCATTGGGGACGGCGCCCAGCCCCATCAGCGTCGATGTCACCGGCGCACCCGTCAGCTTGGCGATGTCGCGCAGCAACTGGCTCGCCACTGGCCCGGAATTGATGATGCCGCCGCCGATGTACAGGATCGGCCGCTCGGCTGCCGCCAGCATCTCCACCGCCGCCTCGATGCTGGCCAGATCGCCCTTCACCTGCGGCTTGTAGGTCTTGTGGCCGACAACGCCGGGCTTGGCATAGCGGGCGCGCATGATCTGCACGTCCTTGGGGATATCGATAACCACCGGCCCCGGCCGCCCGGACCGCGCGATGTAGAACGCCTCGTGCAGCACCGCACCCAGCCGCGCCGTCTCCTTGACCAGGTAATTATGCTTGGAACAGTGGCGGGTGATGCCGACCGTATCGCATTCCTGAAAGGCATCGGTGCCGATCAGATGCGTCGGCACCTGCCCGGTGATGACCACCAAGGGCACCGAATCCATCATCGCATCGGTAATGCCGGTCACCGCATTGGTCGCGCCCGGGCCGGAGGTGACGAGCACGACGCCAACCTTGCCGGATGACCGTGCATAGCCTTCGGCGGCGTGCACCGCCGCCTGTTCGTGGCGCACCAATATGTGGCGAATACGTTGCTGAGCGAACAGCGCGTCATAAATCGGCAGCACGGCGCCGCCGGGATAGCCGAACACCACCTCGACCCCTTGGTCGATCAACGCCTGCACCACGATTTCGGCGCCTGTCAGTTCCGCGCTCATCCTCGCGCCCTTCATTCCTATCAAGGGCGCAGGCATTAGCGACCAGAAATTGTCGCGTCAAACCCTTTTTGCGCAATATTCGTGCTAATTTGCCGCACAATCCAATCTTTCATTTCGGCAATGCCGAACAGGGCAATGCCGAACAGATAGCAAAACGGCGGCCATTGCTGGCCGCCGTTGCAGATCAATCGCCGGAGAGGCGACGCGTCAGGCAGTAACCACGCGATTGCGGCGGCGAGTCGAAACGCCGACCAGGCCGAAACCGATGACCAGCAACGCCCAGGTCTGCGGTTCCGGAACGCCCGGCACGTTAGCGATACGGGTGACATACACCTGGTCGATGACGATGTCCTTGGACGGCGCCAGGTTCGAATTGAACAGGAAGTCGATCGCATAGCTGCCGGCCGTGTTGACCGTGACCATACCCGAACGAGTCACCCATTGGCCCGCGGTCGACGCACCGGTGATGCTGGTCGTGGCAACCGTCGAGCCGGCAAAATTGGCGGTGAAGCTTGCGTTGCCGATGTTGGCGAGGCCGTTGAAGGTCAAATAGCGGCTGAACCCGAACTCATAGGTGCCGGGCGTCAGGAAAACCGACTGCGAAAGCCCTTCGTTAACGGCGAAATCGCTGGCGAAATAGGCAGCCTTTGTGCCAGCCGCATCGGGGCTGTTGGTGGCGGCATCGTTCTGCGGAATGGCTTCGCCAAAGGCACCAACGGGATAGGCCGCCGCAACGCCATAGGTCAGCACGATCGCCGGCGCATCGCTCGGGGTGTTGGTCAGTGTCCAGCCAGTGAAACCGTTTTCAAAGCTGCCATTGACGACAAGGTTGGTAACAGCGGCAGCAGGCACTGCAGCAAACGCGGCACCGGCGATCGCCGCGGCGATGATTGTCTTCTTGAACATTATATTGACCCTTGATTGACATGGCCTGCCACGGAATGCCCCCGAACAAGCTCGCACACGGCCATGCAGGAATCATGCCAATCACGCGAATCGTTGCTTTTCAAACCATTAACAAAAGCCTGACATGCGAAGGTGTAAAGCCCACCGACAGTTTTGTCAGTTTTCCGTTAACGCCTGATGGCTCAGACGCCGTTGAACCGCGGCCAATCACCGGCTTGGGACCTGCCCCAGGTCGTCTGGCGCTTTTGATATTGCCGGGTCGCAGCGGCGGCGGCGGCGATGGCAGCCTCCAGCGTCATGCCCTCCGCCAGCACAGCGGCGAATTCGGCCACACCCAAAGCGCGCAGCAATGGCCTGTCGGGCGCAAGCTTGCGAGCCACCAGCGCCCGGACCTCATCCAGCGCACCCGCCGCGACCATCGCGTGCAACCTTGCTTCGGCGCGCGCGTGCAATACACGGCGCGGACATTCGACAAACAGCGGCCGCACATCGAACCGGTCGCGGATGCCGCCGTGCCGCACCGCCTGCCAGTCGAGCAGTGATCGCCCCGTCGAACGCACCACCTCCAACGCCCGCAGGTTGCGCTGCCGGTCGTTGGGCTTCAACCGCGCCGCCGCCGCCGGGTCCGCCGCCTCAAGCGCTGTCCGCGCCTCTGCAGTCTCCATCGCCCGCACCGCCTCCCGCACCACCGGGTCGATATCGGGCACTGGCGCCATGCCCTCGATCAATGTCGTCAGGTACATGCCCGACCCGCCAACCAGAATCGGCACGCGCCCCGCCGCCAGCGCCGATTCGATTTCCTGCGTGGCCATCGCCGCCCAGCTCGCCGCCGTCGCAATCATGTCGGCATCGATCACGCCGTACAGCCGATGCGGCACCAGCGCCTCGTCCGCTGCCGAAGGCCGCGCCGTCAGGATGCGCAAATCGGCATACATCTGCATCGCATCTGCGTTGATGATGGTGCCGCCAACACGCTGCGCCATATCGATCGCCAGCGCCGACTTGCCGCTCGCCGTCGGTCCTGCGATGACCATGACCATGGATTTGCCCGTTTCAATCGTCACGCCGCTCGTCATCACCCTGGTTGCCGAAGGCCGCTTGTCGGCTGCCGACGCCGCAACCGCAAGCGATGCGCTGCGCGATGCCGGCGGCAGCCCCGGCGCCTTCACGTGGATCGACCCCGGCGATGCGCTCGATCTGCCGGTAACCGGGCTTGCCCCGGCAATCGCCCGCGCCGCGCTGGAAACCGCGCTGCCCCATATCGACAGCATCGCCCAGCCCGCGGCCAACCTGCGCCGCAAGCAATTGCTGATCGCCGATATGGATTCGACGATGATCACCGTCGAATGCATCGACGAACTCGCCGATTATGCCGGCATCAAGGCCGAAGTTGCGGCCGTGACCGAGGCCGCCATGCAGGGCCTGCTGGATTTCGAATCAGCACTCGATGCGCGCGTGCTGCTGCTAAAGGGCCTCGCCGCCAGCGTCATCGACGAATGCCGGCGCGACCGGGTACGGCTGATGCCCGGCGCCCGCGCGCTGGTCCGCACCATGGCCGCACACGGCGCCCACACCTTGCTGGTATCGGGCGGCTTTACCGCCTTTGCCGATCCGGTCGGGGCCGAGATCGGCTTTGCCCGCGTCCGCGCCAATGTGCTCGGCATCGATGCCGGCGGCCTGACCGGCAGCGTCGCCCGGCCCATCGTCGACGCCGCCGCCAAACGCCACGAGCTGATCACCACCGCCGCCGCCCATGCCGTGCCATTGGCCGCCACCATGGCAGTCGGCGATGGCGCCAACGACATCCCGATGATCGAGGCGGCCGGGCTCGGCATCGCCTATCACGCCAAACCCAAGGCCAGCGCCGCCGCCGACGCCGCCGTCCGCCACGGCGACCTCACCGTCCTGCTCCGCGCCCAGGGCTACCGCCGCAGCGTTTGGGTGTCGTAGCGCCCAGTCGCCCCCTCCCCCGCCTGCGGGAGAGGCGACTCGCGCGCCAGCGCGGCGGGTGAGGGTGTTCCGGCGCTTCGGATAAGAAGGCACCCGCACCCGGGCCGGCGACGTCGTATTCGGCGATACCCGCCGCCTGAATCCAGCCGCTATTCCGCCAGAAACCCCCGCACTTCAGCGATGAAATCCGCCGTGCGGTCATGGTGCACCCAATGGCCGGCGCGCTCGTACAGCGACACACGGGCGCTGCGGAACTTCTCGATCCGGCCATCCGCCGCCGGGTTCGATGCCCAGCTTTCTGCGCCATAGACCAGCAAGGTCGGGCATTCGATCTGCCCCCACAGCTTTTCCAGATCGGCATAGGCGATATCGACGCCGGAGAATGACCGCACATAATTGTCGAACTTCCAGCTCCAGCTGCCATCCTCGTTCTGCAACATGCCGTGCACCGTCAGATGCCGCGCCTGATCCGGGTTGAGGTGCTTGTTCTCGGCCTGCATCCGCGCCAGCGCCTCCTCGACACTGGCATAGCGCTTGGGCATGCGATGGCTCAATTCGCGCTGTTCCTTGATCCAGCCGCGCATCCGCGTCGTCACATCAATGGCGCCACGTTCGGCGAGCATCTTCGGGCTCGGCCCCAGCCCTTCGATGGCGACCAGCTTCTTCACCTTGTTGGGATAGATGCCGGCGTAACGCAGCGCGATATTGCCGCCCAGCGAGTGCGCCACCAGCGTCACCGGCGCCAGCTTC
>JBBQPR010000067.1:0-16142 GCA_038217075.1 Sphingomonadales bacterium | reverse complement strand
GGCGCGCGGATGATCTACACCGACGGGCTGACGGCGATCCTGGTGTTCGGCGGGCTGTTCGCCGCCGGCGTCATGCATTGGCACACGCTGGAAATGATCGGCTATGGCATCGTGCTGTCGATCGCGGCGGTGGGTGGCGGCCTGCTGGCCGGTTTCCTCGATGACCGGATCGGCCCGGCCAACACCGTGCGCCTGCAACTGACGCTGATCATCATCGTCGAAACGCTGCTGCTCGGCATGGGGGCGGACCGCATCATCTACCAGCCCTGGCATGGTGAACCGCTGTGGCAGGGCGCGATGTTCACCAAATTGCCCGAACTGGTGTTCCTGGGGCTGGGCTGCCTGCTCGCGGTGGGGGTGGCGGGTTGCTATGCCTCATCGCGCACCTTGCTGACGCGGGTGGCGCCGCCCGAAAAACTCGGGGTGTTCTTCGGGCTTTATGTGCTGTCGGGCAGCGCCACCATGTGGCTGGGGCCGCTGCTGGTCGAAGCGGCGACGCGGTGGGGCGGCAGCCAGGCCTGGGGCATGGCGCCGGTGGTCGGCATGCTGGCGGTCGGGCTGGCGGTATTGATGTTCATGCGCGGCGGCGGGCGGCTGGCGGCGGACCATGGCTGATGCGGGCGCGGCGCGTGGCTCCGCGCTGCGGCGTCCCCCTTCAAACCGGCTTGGCGCGCAGCATTCTTGAACCCAGCAGCACGGCAACCGCGACCAGCGCCGGCAGCACCGCCCAGGCAAGGCCGTGCACGATCAGCGATGCAGTGCCTGCCCAGCAACCGGCCATGACATATTCGCTGATCGCCAGCAGCATCGATCCGCGCTGGCGATAACGGAAGGTGCGGCGCGGTTGTGGCCGGCCGATCCAATATTGCTGAAACGCCGCGCCCACCGCGGCAATGGGCGCCAGCATCAGCGCGACAAGCCCGGCGCGCAGGCTCTGGCTCATCAGATACAGCAGCGGCAGCGTCACCATCGCCAGTGCGGGCAGGCACGCCGCCAGCAGCTTCGCCTGCAGCACCGTGTCATGTTCGACGGGCGCCGCACGGATCAGATCGGATGCATCCTCGCCGCAGATCGTCAGCCAGGCGAGGCTGGACGGCAACAAACCCGAAAACAGCACGCAAGCCGCCGCCATCCGCGCATTGGTCACGCCGCCGCCGACAAAGATCAACCCGAACGCCGGCACCATATAGGCCAGTTGCAGCGCCACCGCCGCCAGCAATTCGGGGTCACGGCCAAGCAGCCGCAGTTCCTTTTGCAACAAAACGCCCAACGGCCCGCGCCGCCGTGCACCGGTGCGAAAGGCGCGGCTTGGCGTTGCCGCGGCCCGCGCCGCCTCGGCCGGATCGCCCTGGCTGCCCAGATTTGCCGACGCCAGTTGCGCCGCCAGCGTCGCCGCCCCCGCCGCCAGCAACACCATCGCCAGCAACGGCAACGGATCGCCGAACAACGCCCGCGCCGGCCAATCGAACGGCGGCATTGGCGGGGCCGACAACGCCTTGCCTAACCCCGTGAAGAATTCGGGCGCAAAGGTCGGTGCCTGCCCGCCGATTGCCACCACCGCTGCAAACACGCCGCCACCGATCTGGATCACCTTGCGCGCCCGTCGCGCACCGATCAGCCGGAACAGCGCCGTCGCCAGCCCGAACGCCAGCGATGTGGCGATCACCGCCGTCACCATGATCATCACGATGCCGCCCAGCCAGCCGGGGTGGCCAAACAGCGCCGACGCGATCAGGAACGGCGAAAAAATGACGAGCAGCGGCAGTGAAACCGATGCGTGCACCGCCACCGCCTTGGCCGCCAGCACGCGCCGCGCCGGGATCGGCGCCGCCAGCAACAGATCGAGATCGCCGCGATCATGAAAACTGCGCAGCACATAGACGCTGGCACCCGACAGCATCAGCAGCACCAGCCCGGCATTGGCCGCCACCAACAGGCCAAAGGCCCCGTGCGGCATGGCGGCCGATCCGCGCAATCGCCAGGCCAGAAAGGTGCCGACCAGCGTCGGCAATACCAGCACCAATGTCGCCACAATGGCGCGGGTGCGCAACCGTGCCGAACCATCGCGCAGCGCCAGCCGCAATTCGTGGCGCACCAGCCAGAAAATGCTGGCGCGGCTGGCGCCGGCCGGAGGCGCCTGGCCGGCAGATGGCACGACCGGCATCGCCACCGGCGCGTTCATTCGGCGCGGGCCAGCGCCAGGAACATGTCCTCCAGCGTCGCATGGCCGCCATCTTCGGCAACGCCCGCAGCGGACCCGGCGCGCAGCTCGGCCATCGTGCCCTCCGCCACCAGCCGCCCGGCGCGGATGATGCCGATACGGTCCGCAAGGCGTTCGGCAACCTCCAATATGTGCGTCGTCAGGATGATCGTCGCGCCCTGCCGCACCCGTTCGGCGAGCAGGTCCTTCACCTGCCGCGACGCATGGGCATCCAGCCCGGTCAGCGGTTCATCGAGGATCAGCAGGCGCGGATCATGGATCAACGCCCCGGCCAGCGCCACCTTCTGCTTCATGCCGCGTGAAAACCCGTCACAACGGACATTGCGGCTGTCCCACAGTTCCAGCCAGCGCAGCAATTCCTCGGCGCGCGTCGCCGCGACGCCGGGGTCGACGCCCCACAGGCCGGAAACGAATTCCAGATATTCCAGCGGGTCGAGCTTGTCATACAACAGCGGCTCATCCGGCAGCCAGGCGATGATGCGCTTGGCCGCGATCGGTTGCGCCAGCGCATCGACACCGAACACGCTTATCGTCCCGGCGTCGGGGCGCTCAAGCCCCGCGACCATGCGCAGCGTCGTCGTCTTGCCGGCACCATTGGGGCCGAGCAGGGCATAAAGCTCCCCGGCGCGAACCGTGAGATCAAGATCATCCACAGCGACGCGCGCGAAGCTTTTGCGCAGGCCGGACAGTTGCAGCGCGTATTCGGACATCAGGCCCCCGCCAATTGTTATATGCTGTGTAGCGGGTGCAACGGCCGTGTGGAAGCGGAACCGGTGAAACGCTTGCGCATACCGTGTTATTTCGCCAATACACGAAAAACCCGTCGACAGGATACCATGGCCATTCTCGAATTGACCGGCATCGGCAAGCGTTACGGCCTGAAATCCGTCCTGTCCGACGTTTCGCACCGCTTCACCCCCGGCCTCACCTTGCTCACCGGCCCCAGCGGCGCCGGAAAATCCACCCTGTTGCGGCTGATCGCCACCGCCGAAAAGCCCGGCAAGGGCAGCATCAGCTGGGATGGTGCGCCCTTGCCGGGCGCGCGCACCGCCATGCGCCGCACGCTGGGCTATGCGCCACAGGCCGTGGACCTGCCCGAAGACCTGACGGCGCGCGAATTCGCCCTGCATATCGCCGCGCTGAAGGGGCTGGATGCCGCCGCCGCCGATGCGCAGTTCGGCGCCATCACCGACGCCATCGGCCTGCACGCCGATATCAACAACCGCATCGCCAGCTTTTCGGGCGGTATGCGGCGGCGGCTGATCTTTGCCCAGGCCATGCTCGGCGCGCCAGAATTGCTGGCGCTGGACGAACCGACCGCCGAACTGGATGGCGAAACCGCGCGCAAGCTGGGCGCGCTGATCCTCGAACGCGCCCGGGATGCCATCGTCATCATGACCACCCATCTTGCCGATGAACTGGCGCCGCACGCGGTCGCCGTGTTGCGCGTCGATGGCGGCGCGCTGCGCCAGACCGCCTGAGCCTCGGATGTCCCCGGCATGACCGCCGCCCTGATCGCGCACTCGTCGCTCACCACCTCGCTTGCCCGCTATGGCCGCAGCTGGGGCCTGTGGCTGTTGCTGCTCGTTGCACCGGTGGGCGCGCGCTACATGATCCCGCGCGGCGATGGCGGCGGCGTGGTCATCGCCATCGGGCAACATCTGCCGGAAATGACCGCGCCGTTCCTCGGTGTCTCGCTGGGCATCGTGGTTTCGACGCTGCTGCTGCCCATCGGCTGGATGTACCTCAGGTCGAACACCACCCGCCGCCAGCCCTGGCAGGTGGAGGAAGTCAGCGCCGCACCCGATGTTGCCGCTCCGCTGGGGCGTATCGCCATCACGCTGGGCCGTTTCGCCGCCGATGCCGCCGTGCTGCTCACCATGCTGGCGGCGCTGACGCTGGCCGGCTGGATCCTGGCCTTTGTCATCCTGCCCGCCGGCGCGCGTGATCTTGTGCCACTCACCATGGCGCTCTGGCTGGTCGCGGCGCCGGCGCTGCTCGGGCTGGCGGCGCTGCGCATGCTGTTCGATGCGCTGCCCTTCACCCGCGGCGGCTGGGGCGATTTCGGCTTTTTCATCTTCTGGATGGGCTCGCTGATCGCGCCGGTGGTAGCGCAGGACCAGGCACCCGGCCTTGCCGCCAACATGTATGATTTCGCCGGTTTCGTGCGGCCGTTGCAGTTCGGCGCGCCCCCCGGCACCAGCGATTTCGCCATTGGCGGCGTCGATGTGCTGCCCGGCCATGTCGCGTTGGATGTGATGGCCGGGCTGTTGTCACCGGGCTACATCGGCTCGCGGCTGTTATGGGCGCTGGCCGCGGTGGCGGTCGCCGCCTTTGCCGGGCTGGTCTACCGCCCGCACCGCGCCACGCGGCGGATAATCGTGCCGGGCCGCGTGTCGCGTTGGCTAAACGGTGGCGCGCCGCCGCCCGCGGTGATCACGGCCGCCCCGGCGCCGGCGACCGCCATCCCGGCCTTGGGGCTGTTGCTGGCCGAATTCCGCCTGATCGGCGCCGGGCGGCTGTTCAAGCTGCTCGCCGCCGCTGCTGCGGTTGCGGCCTTCACCCAGGATTTCCGCCACGTTGCCAGCCCGGCGATCCTGCTGCTGCTGATCTTTGCGCTCACCGCCCATGCTGGCCGTTCTGAGGCAAAGGGCCTGTTGCTGCTCACCCGCACCGCGCCGCTGTCGCCATGGCTGCGCCGCGCCGCGTTCATCGGCGCCGGCACCGGCTGGTCGCTGCTGCTGGCGCTGCCGGCGCTGGTGCGGGCGCCACCGGCCATGGTGCTGGGGTATGCCGCTGCCACCGGCGCCGTCGCCGCCACCATCGCCATCGGCCTTGCCAGCCTCAGCCGGTCGGCGTTCGCGCCGCGCCTGCTGCTGCTCATCCTGTGGTACGGCTATCTGTCCAGCTGAAGCGCGATCGGTTCTGGCCAGGCCAAAAAGCCAGTTGCCAGCCGCGCCGCGCCGGGGGATGCTGATCAAAAGCCCCCGGGGAGAACGACCATGTTGAAATCCGCACTGTTGATCGCGGCGCTGGCAACCGCCCCGGCGATGGCGGCCACCATCACCGTCAATCCTGGCGCCGATGCGCAGGAAATGCTGCAAACCGCGCTGATCGATGCAAAGCCCGGCGATACGGTGCAGCTTGCCGCCGGGCGCTTCGTGCTCGCCGATGGCCTGTCGCTCGATGTGGCGGGCGTTACCGTGGCAGGTGCCGGGCCAGCCCGGACCATCCTCGATTTCACCGGGCAAAAGGGCGAAGGCGAAGGGCTGCTGATCACTTCCAGCAACGTCCTCATCCGCGATCTGGCGGTCGAAAATGCCAAGGGCAACGGCATCAAGTCCAAAGGGTCGGACGGCATCAGCCTGGTCAATTTGCGCGTCGAATGGACCGGCGGGCCGAAATCCACCAACGGCGCCTATGGCGTCTACCCCGTGTCGTCCGACAATGTGCTGATCGATAATGTCATGGTAAAGGGCGCCTCCGACGCCGGCATCTATGTCGGGCAGTCAAAACAGATCGTCGTGCGCAACAGCCGTGCCGAAGGCAATGTTGCGGGTATCGAGATCGAAAACAGCTATAACGCCGATGTTCACGACAATGTCGCCACCGGCAACACCGGCGGCATTTTGGTGTTCGATCTGCCCGACCTGCCGCAACAGGGCGGCCACGCCATCCGGGTGTTCCACAACCAGGTGGTCACCAACAATCTGCCCAATTTCGCGGCGCCGGGGAACATCGTCGCCGGCGTGCCATCGGGCACCGGCATCATGGTGATGGCCAACCGCGACGTCCATGTTTTCGATAATGATATCAAGGACAATGGCGGCAACGCCATCATGATCGTATCGTATCGCAACACATTCACCGACAAGAATTACAACCCGCTGCCGCGCAATGTTTCGGTGCGCGGCAACCGTTTCGATGGCAATGGCACCAAACCGGATTTCGCCGGCGGTGCCGACATTGCCAAGGCAGTCGGCGGCACCATCCCGCCGGTGATGTGGGATGGCGTCACCAGCTTTGTCGTGCCGGGCGGCAAGGCGATGGACGCCGACGGCAATCTGTATGTCGCGCAGGGGCCGATGCTGAACCTCAACCTCGGCAAGCAGGGCACGCCAATGGCCAATGCCAAACCGAGCATCGACGATGCGCTGTCGATGCTGGCGGTTCCGCAGCCGCCAACGGTGGTGCTGCCGGCCGCACAGGAAGCGCGGGCGGCGGCAACAGCGACAGCAACTGCAACGCCGGCGCAATGAGGCTGGGGGCGTTTACCGTTGCGGCGGCGCTGGTGCTGGGCGCCATGCCGGCGCCGCATGTCGATGGCGCCCGGCTGCAGGATGAAACCCCGGCGCCTAAACTGTCGGATTACGGCCTGTTCGCCGACCGCGCCGCCCGTATCCCGGTCCCCGGCGTGCAACGCTATACGCTCAACACCCCTTTGTTCAGCGATTATGCCGAAAAATTCCGCTATGTCTGGATGCCGCCCGGCACCGCGGCGCGCTACACGGAAACGGGCGTGCTCGATTTCCCGATCGGCACCACGCTCATCAAGAATTTCGCCTATCCCGCCGATTTCCGCGCGCCGGACCAGGCTGTGCGCATCGTCGAAACCCGCCTGCTGGTGCGCCGCGCCACCGGCTGGGTGCCGCTATCCTATGTCTGGAACGCCGATGGCAGCGATGCGGTGCTGAAACGCGCCGGCGTGCGGGTGCCGGTGGCGTTCACCGATGCAGATGGCAAGCCGGTCCGCCTCGATTACGCCGTGCCCAACGTCAACCAGTGCAAGCAATGCCACCAGCAGGGCAATGACGCGACTCCCATCGGGCCGACTGCGGGCAATCTGAACGGCGGGCTGGACGGCAAGGGGCCGAACCAATTGGCAAGCTGGGCCACCGCCGGCCGCCTCACCGGCCTGCCCGCCAAACCGGCGATGCTGGTGCGTTGGGACGATCCGGCCGCCCCGGTCGCCGACCGGGCGCGCGCCTATCTGGAGGTGAATTGCGGCCATTGCCACAGCCGCGCCGGGCTGGCGTCAAACTCCGGGCTCTACCTGCAACATGATGAAACCAGCCCGGCGGCGCAGGGCATCGGCAAACGCCCGGTGGCGGCCGGGCGCGGCTCCGGCGGGCGCAGCTTCGCCATCGTGCCGGGCGATCCCGACGCCTCAATCATCGTCCACCGCATGGAATCAACCGAACCCGGCGTGATGATGCCGCAATTCGGCCGCACGGTCAGCCATGCCGAAGGCGTCGCGCTGGTCCGCGCCTATATTGCCGCTTTGCCAAGGGACCCCGCCGCCGGGCGCTGAACCCGGCGGCGAAGATCCGCTCCCCTACCCTTTGCGGTCGAGCTTGCGTTCGGCGGCGGCAATGACGCTGGGCAGGATGTCGCGCGACCGCATGGTGGCGATCGACGCCTTCAGCACCTTGATCGCCCCCTTGTCGTCGCCCGCCGCCGACATCGTGTCTGCCAGCGTGCCGAGCGTATCGAAATAATCGATATGCCCCATCGTCGATGCCGCGGCATCCGGCTTGGTCAGAAGCGCCGCCATCTGGATGTTGGCAGCCTCCGCCGGCTTGGCAGCAGAGAAGTCGACCTTCAGGTCATCGCCATCGCTGGCCAGCCGCTTGTAATCCCGCAACATCGGCGTGCTCAGCGCCACGGCGGCATGGGTCGCCGCAGGGCTATCGGCCACACGATCGACCAGTTCCTGCAGCGTCTCTGTCGCCGCGCCCAGTTCAGGCGCGCCTTCAAAGGCCAGCACGCGGCCGACATCTTCGGTGAAATAATCCGGTGCCAGCTTGGTTTCGATGGCCGATGCCGGCGGTTTCACATGGATGCGCAGCACGTTGGAAACAACGATGTCACCGCCGATGTCGACCGCCGCCTGCAAGGAATAGAAGCCCGGCTCATCGATCAGCCAGCCCGACGTCGTCGCGCTGACCAGATGGGTGCCATACAGCGACTTGCCCGGCGCCAGATCCGTGAAGTGGCGGTCATGGCATTCGGTGACAAACGGCTGCCACGGTCGGGACGGCGCCTCGTTGCGGGCGATGAACAGCGTGAAATGTCCGCCATCGGCCAGCAGGTCGCTGTCCACCCGCTGCGCTTCGGTGCCGGCGTTGGTCAGCTTCAGTTCC
The DNA here is from genome assembly GCA_038217075.1 of Sphingomonadales bacterium. Taxonomy (GTDB): domain Bacteria; phylum Pseudomonadota; class Alphaproteobacteria; order Sphingomonadales; family Sphingomonadaceae; genus Sandarakinorhabdus. Next base: position 7,778 of record JBBQPR010000067.1, on the reverse strand, counting down.
AGCTTCACCGGTTCAAGGAAGGCGAACTGATTGGCATCGCGGTTGGGCCGGATCGCCAATTGCCAGCGCCCTGACTGTTCGTCAGCGTTCGGTTCGGCGAAATTATGGTCCACGAACCAATTGGCGTTGCCCTGTTGCACGAAGCGTCGCGGCGCATGGCGCATGAACAAAAGCTCCGTATCCGAAAAGCGGAAGCGGAAATCGGCAAAGAACGCCGCCTGGCCGCCGCTGACGTTGTACGGATAGTTCATGAAGCTGCGGGCCTCGGGCTCGTTGGCCAGGGGGATCCACGGGTCCCCCGGCGCCTGCGGCGTGCCCAGCGCCTTTTGCCAGCTGTGCGCCAGGTTGAAGCTGTGGCCCATTTCGTGGATTGCCGTCCAGAACACCATGCGCCGGCGCCAGGCTGCGGCATTGGTATCACCAGCCGGGGCGTCCTGAATGAAGCTGTCGGTAAAGATGGCGGTGCCCTGGCGATGGTTGGGGCCGATGTCATCGAACATGATACCGCCCAGCCCGCGCCCCTGGTCATGGCGGCGGGCAAACAATACCCACAACGCCCAACGCGGATTGTTCGAAAACCGCGACCAATAGGTCTGCATAGCATTGTGCATTTCGCCGTTCGACCAGGTGCCATTGGCACCTGCGCCGGCGATGGGGATCACCGACGTATTGGGCGACATGCTGACATCGAAGCCGGCACGCTGATACACCGTTGCCATGGAAATGGTTTCGGCGGGCAGGTCGGCCGGGCGGTTGGGATGGGCACCGGTATCCATCGTCGTCGTCGGCGCATCGGCGTTCTCGATACAATCGACCTCGAACTCCACCGGATCGAAATAGATCGATTCAAAGCTGAGGTTGTAGGTACGCGGCGTGATGCCGGCGCCGGCGAGGGTGAGCGTATAGCTGCCATAGCCAAGCCCGCGGCCACGTGACGCTTCGAACGTCACGGTATCACCGGGAATGAGCGTCGCATCACCGTCGCGATAGGTGATTGTCGCGGTGACGCGGCGGTGGTTGTAGCCAAGACACTTGTCCGATGTGACTTCGGCGATCGCATGGCCGGCGGCACGGGGAAAAAGCCGGGTCACCTCGATCGAAATGCGATGCTGCGGAAAATAGCGGTCCACATCGACACGCACCGTGATCCTGAGGCCGTTGAAGTGGAAAGCCGGCGCGGGCAAAGGCATGCCGGGCACCGGGCGCGGAAACGGGAACGGCGGCGCCGATACGAAACGATAGCGCCCGCTGACCGCCCGGCAAATGTTGAGCGGCGGGAATGGCTGCGGGAACGGCTGGGGGAACGGCTGGGGAAATGGCTGGGGAAATGGCAGGGGTTGCGGCAGCGGCTGGGGGAAGGGCAATGGCTGGGGGAACGGCTGGGGAAACGGCTGTGGCCCACCGGGCAGCGGCGTCAGCGCTGCCGGATCGTCGATGCGGCCATCGACATAATCGCCGTGCTCCGTGTCGGGCACCAGTTGGACAGGCGGGATCGGGGTAGAGCCGGCAGTCTTTGGTCCGGTCGGCTTTCTGGCCATGACAATTCACCTTTTCGTTGGAAAACAAAGGGAAAATGCCCGGAAGCGACGCTTTTTCTTATAGATATCCGGGGGATTGGGTGGCTGTCCGCAAGGTCAGCCGATCATCGACATGGTTCACAAGGACATGGCTCTCTCCTTTGCCAAGCTTGTGGGAGACATGTTGGTCGGTGCCATCGATGGTGACGGTCACCCGGTCACCGGGGCCGGCATCGATCGTTGCCACATGGGCAAGGCCGGTCTGCAGCGCCGTCGTCAGCGCAAGTTTCATCGCCGGCTTGCCTGCCACGTTGACAGTGACATGCTGGCCGTAAAAGCCTTCCTGGAAATGCAGTTCCACCGGCTCAGTCACGGCAGGCCGCCAGAATGCACGCGCACGCAAAAGCAGCGCAACTCGAAGTCGCGCCATGCTGGTAATATTTTGTAAATAGTTTGCACATCAGCGACCATTCGATCGAATACTGGGGTGCGACTCGATTATTATTATTACGGAATAGTCATCCCGTTCGTCAAAAATGTCAATTCCAGCCATGACCCCGGCTCAGAAGGCAGCGCCGGGGATTCGCCGCCTCAATCGATGGCGATCCGCTCGTAACGGCGCAAATGGTGATCGACCGAGCCGAACTGGCCCTCGATCATCGTCGAGCGCTTGAAATAATGGCCGACCGCCAGCTCATTCGAAATGCCGATGCCGCCGTGAATCTGCACGGCGTTCTGGCCGACGAACTTGCACGCCTTGCCCACCTTGGCCTTTGCCGCCGAAACCGCCTGGGCGCGCTCGGCACCGTCCAGCTTCAACGTCGCCATCAACGTGATCGACACCGCCTGTTCGACTTCCATGAACATGTCGACCAGCCGGTGCTGGATGACCTGGAACTCGCCGATCGCCTTGCCGAACTGCTTGCGCTGCTTGGCGTAATCCAGCGTCGTGGCGTGCAGCACGCGGGTGACACCGCAGGCTTCGGCGCAAATCGCGGCGGTGGCTTCGTCGACGATCTGTTCGATCAACGGCAGCGCTTCGCCTTCGCCGCCGATCATCATGTCGGCGCCGATGCTGACGTTTTCGAAATAGACTTCGGAAGCCGATGATCCATCAACGGTCGGGTAATCGCGGCGCGACACGCCCTTCAGATCGGCCGGGATCAGGAACAGCGACACGCCGCTCTTGTCACGCTGGCCACCACCGGTGCGGGCGGTGACGAGCAGATGCGTCGCATAGGGCGCCGAATAAACCACCGATTTATGGCCCGAAAGCGAATAACCGGCGCCGTCCTTCTTCGCCGTGGTGCGCAGGTCGGCCAGGTCGTACCGGCCCTGCGGTTCGGCATAGGCAAAGGCGATAATCGCGTTGCCCGCGATGATTTCGGGGATGACCGCATCGGCAAGCGCGCCGCCAGCCGCCTTCAACGCGCCACCGGCGATGACGACGGTGGGCAGATAGGGTTCGATGACCAGCGCGCGGCCGATTTCTTCCATCAGGATCATGTTTTCAACGGCGCCGCCGCCCAGGCCGCCATGCGCTTCGGCAAATGGCGCGCCCAGAATGCCGAGTTCTTCGGCAAAGGCCTTCCACACCGCCGGGTTCCAGCCCTTGCCGCCGTTCCCGAACGCATGGACGGTCTTCATGCGGTTATCGAAGCTGTAGGTATCGGCCAGATAGCGCGCGACAGTGTCGCGCAGCATGGTCTGTTCGTCGGTGGTGTTGAAATCCATGGTCGTTCTCCCCGGCGCTTTTCACAGGCGCTTGTTCGGATGCAATGCAATGCGCAGGTTGCCGGCGAGGGGCGTCGCGGCCCCCCGCCGGCAACCATGCGTCATTCTGTCTCTTTAAAGCCCCAGCACCATCTTGGCGATGATGTTGCGCTGGATTTCGTTCGAACCGCCGTAAATCGACGTCTTGCGCATGTTGAAATAGGTCGGCGCGGTGCGGTGGGTATAATCCGGCCCGATCGGGTGCTCGTTGTCGCCCTCCCCGAACCCGCGGAAATACGGCGCGCCGTAATGGCCGGCGGCTTCCAGCGCCAGCTCGGTGATGCGCTGCTGGATTTCGGTGCCCTTGATCTTCAGCAACGATGATTCAGGCCCCGGCCCCTTGCCGGAACTTTCGCCGGCCAGCGTGCGCAATTCGGTATATTCCAGCGCCGAAAGATCGACTTCCAATTCGGCAACCTTGCGCTTGAAGAACGGGTTGGCGAGCAGCATTTCGCCTTCGTCCAGTTCCGACCGGGCGATGCTCTTGATCCGTTCGACACCGCGCTTCGATGCCGCCACGCCGGCGATGCCGGTGCGTTCATGGGCGAGCAGGAACTTGGCGCAGGTCCAGCCCTTGTTCTCCTCGTAAATGCGCTGGTCGACGGGAACGATGACATCCTCCAGCCAGACTTCGTTGACTTCATGCTCGCCGCCCAGCGTAATGATCGGGCGCACGGTGATGCCGGGCGACTTCATGTCGATCAAAAGGAAGGAAATGCCTTCCTGCGGCTTTACCGTCGGATCGGTGCGGACGAGGAAGAAACCCCAATCGGCGTGCTGCGCCATCGTCGTCCAGGTCTTCTGGCCGTTGACGCGATAATATTCCTTGCCGTCTTCGCCGGTGAAGCGCTCGGCCTTGGTGCGCAGATTGGCAAGATCGGACCCGGCGCCCGGCTCCGAATAACCCTGGCACCACCACACATCACCCGACAGGATGCCCGGCAGATACTTGGCCTTCTGTTCCGGCGTGCCAAAGGTGTAGATGACCGGGCCGACCATCGACAGCCCGAACGGCATCAGCCGGATGGCATCGGCGGCGGCGGTTTCTTCGGACCAGATGTAGCGCTGCACGCTGGTCCAGCCGGTGCCGCCATATTGCACGGGCCAGGCCGGCGCGATCCAGCCCTTCTTGGCCAGCACCTTGTGCCACGACAGGAAATCTTCCTTCGAAAGCTCCTCGCCTTCGTCGATCTTGCCGTTCAGGTGCGGGGGGTAGCTGTTGGCGATGAAGGCGCGGACTTCGTCACGAAACGCGACATCCTCGGCCGAAAAATTCAGATCCATGTGCAATCTCCCCAAAGCAGTGGTTCAGCATGGCGACCATCAGCCCGCCAGTTGACGTTTACGTTAACCGCGATTCGGCGTCGGGGCAAGGGCGGCGGCCGGATTCGAACCGGTTTCGCCTGCCACCTCTTGTCACAGGCCGTGTTGCTCCCATATGACACTCATGCTCAACCTGATCTCGCTCCTCATCGGCCTTGTCACGCTGGTCCTGGCGCTCGTCGCCTGGGTGCCGCTGCTCGGCTCCGCCAACTGGATCATCATCCCCATCGCCGCGCTCGGCGCCGCCATTGGCGCCATGTCGAGCGGCACCGCAGGGCGCAACCTGTGCGTCGTGGTCGTCGCCTTTGCGACCCTGCGCCTGACGCTGGGCGGCGGGATTCTCTAGCGCCGCCGCATCGCCCGGGCAGAGGTCCTACCCGCCCAGCAGCGGCAGGACGATATTGGGAACGAAATCGATCAGGAAATGGCCAAGGATATTGGCGACAAGGTTGCGTCGCCACATGTAGAACCATGTCAGGATCGCGCCAAGAATGAGCGAGATCAACACGCCCGCCAGGCCCCCTGACGCATGCGCAACGGCAAAGCACAGCAGCGGCACGACCGCAGCGACAGCTTTGCTTCCCGTCAGGGATTGCAGGCGTTCGATGGCATAGCCCCGATAGAATATTTCCTCGATTATCCCGGCCCTGAAGACAACGAGCAGCATGGCCAGAACCGGCGGCGAATATTTCGCCTGGCCACCATATTGCAGACCCGAAATACTGAGCAGGGCAAGCGCCGCTGCGGTACCGACGCCAAGCAGCATGAACAACATCACGCTCAGCAACAGCGTCTTGCCTGGCCGGCTTGCCGACAGGCCGATCGAGGCAGGCGACAGGCGTTCACCGTTGCGAATGACGAGCCAGAGCAGCGCCAGCAGGCCGAACAACAGGCCCTCGCGAACCAGCAGCCCGGACAGATCCTGCACCGGGCCGAACACCAGTTTCTGCCCTAAAACCACCACAGGCATGCCGAATAGCGCGATCGCAAGGCCCACATAGGTCGCGCGATTGCTCGATGCCGGGGTGCGCATGGTGAATTCCTGCCGGGCGTTCGGCGGCCAAATCGGCCCTTTGGCTACCCGATGCCATCCATCGACGCCCCGGCCGTCACAGTCAATGTTTCGGATGCGAAAGATAATCATCGGGCCTTGCCGGGCCGCGACATGGCCGGCAGCCCGCGACGCAAGCCCTTTGCAACTGCACCCCAACATGTGATCTGTTGCTTCGGCAACACGCCGGACGGGGGACAGGGCCATGCGTACCATCAACATTGTCGCGGCGCTGTTGACGCTCGCCAGCGGCACCGTTCACGCCGCCGATCGCAGCGAGGCGCTGCTCGCCGAACTGGCCAATGCCGCCGGGCCGCCGGGCTTTGAAGAACCGGTGCGCGCCATCATGGTCAAGCATCTGCGGCCGCTCGCCGACAAGATCAGCTATGACGGGCTCGGCTCGGTCATCGCCCAGCACGGCAGCAGCGGGCCGCGCATCATGCTCGATGCGCACATGGACGAGCTTGGCGGGGTGGTGCGCCGCGTCACGCCACAGGGCTTCCTGACGATGCAGATGCTGGGCGGCTGGCTCGACCAGGCGCTGCCCGATCAGCGCTGGCTGATCATCGGCTCAAAAGGCCCGGTGAAGGCGGTAACCGGCATCCGCGATATCCATGTCGTGCCGGCCGATGAACGCACCAAAGTCTATCCGCGCGACACGATGTTCCTCGATGTCGGCGCCCGCACCGCCGCCGAGGTCGCGGCGCTCGGCATCGGCCCCGGCGATCCCGTGGTGCCCGACGCGCCGTTCGAAGTGCTCGCCAATCAACGCTATCTCGGCAAGGCGTGGGACGACCGCGTCGGGCTTGCGGTGGTCATCGAGGCGATGCGCCGGCTGAAGGCCAGCGGCCACCCCAACCAGCTGTTCGTCGCGGCAACGGTGCAGGAGGAAGTCGGCCTGCGCGGCGCGCGGACCAGCGCGGACATCATCAAGCCCGATATCGGCATCGCCATCGAAGGCGGCATCACCGGCGACAGCCCGGGCCGCAACCCGGAGGAAACACAGGCCGTGCTCGGCGGCGGCCCGGGCATCTTCCTGTATGACAGCAGCGCCATCCCCAATCGCAAGCTGGTCGCGCTGGTCCGCAAGTCCGCCGCCGATCTGGGCATCCCGCTGCAGCTTGATCTGGTGCAGGGCTATGGCGATGATTCCGCCGAAATCCAGAAAAGCAACGGCGGCGTGCCGACCGTCAACCTGGTCGTCCCGGCGCGCTATACCCACGCCCATAACGGCATCATCGATCGCAAGGATTTCGATGGCATGGTCGATCTGGTGGTGCGGCTGATCGAACGGCTCGACGCCGGAACGGTGAAAGACTTGCGGGATTTTGCGCCCCGGTAAAGCGCCTCACCGCATGTCGCAAGTGACAGCTTCGCCGCAACCGCAATAGGGACGTCCGTCGGCTTCGGCTTCACGCAGCCAATCAGCGCGGCAACGGCTGAGTCCCCGCCGGCGTCGGTGCGATCAACCGCAAACACGCCCCCGGATCGATCCGGCTGCCGTCCGGCTTGCGCGCCGCCGCCGTCGTCACCACCGGTACGCCGGTCTTGCCCGGATACAGGAACACATCGAGCACGCAGGGCAGCCTGATGAACTGCAACTGCCGCGCCGGGCCCTCGCTGCGATCCAGCGACGGCGGGCCCAGCAGCGCCGTCACACCCTCGGCTGCGCTGCCGATGATGCGTTCCAGCCCCATCGGCGGTGGCACCTTCTTCGCCGGCGGCGGCAGCGGCGGCGCGGCGGGCGCGGTGGCGCAGCCGGCCAGGCCGGCCAGCAACGCCAGCGACAACAGGTTCGATGCAAATTTCATGGGGTACGCCTGTGATACATATGGGTGGCAAAGGCGATGCCGATCACCGGTGCCAGCAAATTGGCGAACGGCACCGCGAACAGCCCGGCGGTAACGATGCCGGTGTACCAGCGATCGAGTTTTTGCTGCTGCGGCCAGGCGTTCGCCGCCTCCGCGGGCAGATGCCGCGCCGCCACGGTTTCCAGATATTCGCGGCCCAGCAGCCAGGCATTGATGACCAGGAACAGCAACAGCGGCCCGATGCCGGTCACCGTCAGCACCAGATAGGCCGGCAGGAACAGCGCGTTCCACAACAGCACGCGC
>JBBQPR010000066.1:0-17070 GCA_038217075.1 Sphingomonadales bacterium | reverse complement strand
CCGCGCCTCGTCCCCCCCCCCCGGCTACCCCAGCTTCTTTTTCTTTTGGTTTCTCATTTATCTTTTGTGGCCCGGCGGGGGGGGGGGGTTCTCCTTGGGGGGTCCCCCCCCCCCCCCCCCCGCCCCGGTTATTGACCGCCATTGTTCAGGCTTTCGAGCCAAGGCCGCGACGCTGATTTGTAACAGGGCGACAATTCTGTGCGGCAGCGTGTCCCGGCGGTAACGGTCGAATCGAATCGCTTCCGTGCGCGCGTTCGTATGCGCGTTCGTGTGAGCAGGGCGATTCAACGGTCCCGATTCGCCGGGCCGCGGGTGTGCGGGCTCACCGAATTGCGCGCGGCGCGTATCCGGCGGCATCCCTTTGATAAGGGAATATGTTCGTCGCGTAATGAACTGCTACTCGTCGTAAAATCTGCGCATCATTGTTGCATCATCGCGCAAGCCGGCGCATGGGCCATTGCTGACACCTCATGGAATCACTAGTTTCCTGGTGTCCCGAGCTGAAGGGTCCGCCGGTCGCCGGCACGAACCCAGCGCCATCGCCCGCGTCGGCGGGTCGGCGCTGCCCAAAGAGGCATCGCACGGTTCGACCCGGGAGGAGATAGACAGATGAGCTTGGCCAGCGATCTCGCCGCCGTTTCGGTACCTACCCTTGATGCAGTGCGTCCCGCCGCAGAAGCGCTTGCCGCGATCGCCAAGGGCATGGCAAATTTACGTGTCGCCGTTTGCGACAATATCGCGTCGAAGCAGACCATGCTGGACGCCGAGGGCAATGTGCTGGCCGCCGAGGTGTTCGGCTGGACGGGCGAGGATGAACGCTGGTGGGCCGATACGCGGCTGGCGCTTTCGTCACCGATCCCGCGCGCCTGCCGGTATGAATCCGAACCTTTCTGGGTGAATGCCCAGGGGTTTCGAGCGCGGCAGCTCAACCCCTATCTTGAAGAGATCAACCTCGATCATTTCGAAAAGCGCGCGCTGACCAAATGCGCCATCGTCATCCCCGTCCACCTGCCCTTCGGCCAGATCGGCGCGGTGACATTCAATTGCGCTGACCGACTGCGCGAGGATTTTTCCGCCGAATATGAAGCCCATGCCGATGTGCTGGGGTTCCTGTCGTATCGCTTTGTTGCCGGCTACACCAAGGCGCACCGTATCCGCCAATGGCTGCCTGGCGATTGCCAGCTGACCAAACGCGAAGTGGAGTGCCTGCGCTGGGCCTCGATCGGCAAGACCGACAAGGAAATCAGCCTGATCCTGGCGCGGAGCCACGCGACGGTGCGCTTCCACATCCAGAATGCCGGGGAAAAGCTGGATGCCGTCAACCGGTCACAGACGATCTTCAAGGCGGCGCAACTGGGGTATCTGGGCGCGGCGGCGTAGCGCGGCTGCGAGCAGCGGCGCTGCGCGCAGACTCGCGCAAGCCCGGCCGGCGGGGCGGTCGGGCACCCCGACCGAACCCGTCCGACGCCAGCGCGGGCTTTGCCCGTGCCCTTTGGCCTTATTCTCCCCCCCCCCCCGCCCTTCGAACCCGACCAACCCCGTTCATTGCCAGCTAACCCCCGCCAGCCCATGTATCCCCCATGACCAAAGCCCTGCTCCTCGCCGCCGCGATCCTCACCGCCGCCCCCGCCGTCGCCGCGCCGCTCGACGATGTCGCCGCTTCGTTGAAGGCAACCACCAGCCTTGCCGCTGACTTCACCCAGACCGGCGCCGATGGCCAGGTACAGACCGGCCGCCTGACGCTGGCGCGCCCCGGCAAGATCCGGTTTCAATATGACAAGGCCAAGCTGCTGATCGTCGGCAATGGCCGGACGCTGACATTTGTCGATTATGCGGTGAACCAGGTGTCGCAATGGCCGGTGAAATCGACGCCGCTGGGCATTTTGCTGGCATCCGAGCCCGATCTTTCATCGGTGGCCAAGGTAGTGGCGTCCGACGCCCGCGGCGTGGTGGTGGAGGCGCGCGACCCAAAGCGGCCCGAGTTCGGCACGCTGGAGATCGGCTTTGCCCGCGACGCGGCGGCGCCCGGCGGGCTGGCGCTGCGCGGCTGGACGGTGCGCGACGCACAGGGTGGCACCAGCCAGGTGCAGCTCAGCGATGCCAAATATAATGCTGACCTGTCGAAGGTGGATTTCGGCTTCAAGGACCCGCGGCGCCCGGTGACACGCTGAGGCGCTCCACGGCAAACGTCATCGCGGGCGGACGCGGCTTAGAATGCCCTACCCCGCCGCGCGCAGCATCTCGCGGGCGGTGATGACCCGCATGATCTGGTTGGTGCCCTCCAAGATCTGATGGACGCGCAGGTCGCGGTAGATGCGCTCCACCGGGAAATCCATCAGATAGCCATAACCGCCATGCAGTTGCAGGGCGCGGTCGGCCACCGCCATGCCGGCGTCGGTGGCGAGCCGCTTGGCCATGGCGGCGAACTTGGTCTTGTCGGGTGCGTTGGCGCTCACCTTGGCGGCGGCCTGGTAGAGCAACGCCCGGGCGGCGGACAATTCGGTGTCCATGTCGGCCAGCGTGAATTGCGTCGCCTGGAAATCGCTGATCGACTTGCCGAACTGCTTGCGATCACGGGTGTAGGCGATGGATTCATCGAGCGCCCGCTGGCCACCACCAAGGCTGCACGCGCCGATATTGAGGCGGCCGCCGTCCAGCCCCGCCATGGCGATGGCAAAGCCCTGCCCTTCGGCGCCGACACGGTTCGAAACCGGCACCCGTACAGCGTCGAAATTGACCTGCGCGGTGGGTTGTGAGTGCCAGCCGAGCTTGCGTTCGGGCGCGCCGAACGAGACGCCGGGCATGTCCTTTTCGATAACCAGGCAGGAAATGCCCTTCGGCCCATCCTCCCCGGTGCGGACCATGGTGACATAGATATCGTTGACGCCGCCGCCCGAAATGAACGCCTTTGACCCGGTAACCAGATAATCATCGCCATCGCGCACCGCCCGGGTTTTCAGTGATGCCGCGTCGGAACCAGAGCCGGGTTCGGTCAGGCAATAGCTGGCGATGCTTTCCATGCTGACCAGCGAGGGCAGGTATTTGGCCTGCAGATCGGCATCACCGAAGCAATCGATCATCCACGCTGCCATGTTGTGGATGGAGATGAAGGCGCTGGTCGAAGGGCAGCCATAGGCCATTGCCTCCATGATCAGCGCCGCCTCCATGCGGCCCAGCCCGATGCCGCCATTGGCTTCGGAGACATAGATGGCGGCAAAGCCCAGCTCGGCGGCGGCTTGAATCGTCGATTTGGGATAGATGTGCTTTTCATCCCATTCGGCGGCAAAGGGTGTGATGCGATCGGCGGTGAAGCGGCGGGCCACTTCCTGTATGGTGCGCTGGTCGTCGGTCAGGTCGAATTGCATGGGCGGGGTTCCGGGCTGGTCGAGTGTGTCTACCCCGATCGGTCGCCGCCGGGAACAAAAAAGGCCCCGCGTGCTTTCGCACGCGAGGCCCTTCAGCGACGAAAGCCGAATGGCTTAAGCGGCAACCACCGAACGGCGACGGCGTGCAGCCGCACCGACAAGGCCGAAGCCGGCAATCAAAAGCACCCAGCTTTGCGGCTCGGGCACACCGCCGGGAATGACCGGCGTGCCGTTGATGGCGGCGCCGGCAAAGGCCAGACCTGTATCAACGGAGCTGTCGCCAGTGTTCGTAACGCCAAAGCCGAGGCGATACGTACCGGTCGAACCGATGATATAGGTCGCCTGAATCCAGCCCGTGTAGCCGCAGCCGGTATCGTAGCAGCCGCCTGACGAGTTACCCAGCTCGGCCCAGACCGGTCCGCCGGGGATGATCGGCGTGGAACCTGGGGTCAGCGTGGCGTTCAGGCCTGGCAGGCCAAAGCCCGGCACGGTATCGCCGCTAGTCGTGGTGCGGGCGGAAAAGATATAGTCGAGCACCGTGTCGTCCATGGTGCCGAGCAGGCCCGCCCAGGCATAGTCTGAGAAGCCGGCGCCGTCCGCAGTGACGAAGTTGAAGTAGAAGGTCAGCGCTTCGCCAGCATTCGCTGTGAAGGCATCGCTGGTGAAGGTTGAACCGTTTACGCCCCCGACGCCAGCGATCTGGCCGACGCCGGTGGTGCCGCCAAAGGTTGAGACATAGCTGTAATTGGCGCCAACCGGCGAATCGCCGACGACGCCGTTTGACGTACCAAATCCCCCGTTGCCGACGATAACCGGCGCTGCAACAGCGACAGTAGCGGCGGTAAATGCAGCGAAGCCGGCAACGAGAATGCTGGCGCTGCGATACAAGTTGAATTCACGCATGATTAATGATCTTTCGATTTACGAAGCCGCCCCCTGTGTCGGCTCCCATGACGATCTAGCAATAATCATGCCAAAATAATGCTGTCTTTAAATTCAGAGGGTTATGAGAAATTTCATCGAGCATGTGTAAAGTTTACCGACACTATGTCTGCATGCGCCGCGTTGAATCTTGTGCAGCCACAACCGCTTGGCACCGCGGCACCACTTGCTGAATCGACGCGGGCTCGAATTTTTGCCAAAGCCAGTCCATGACCATGATCTCTACCCCGCGTGCCACACCAAGTGCGCTTGTCGACGAGCTTGCCTCGATCCATGCTGAATCAACCGCCGCTTTGCGCGGCGCACTGAAAGCCTATCTGGATGATGGCGTCGCCCCCGATGATGCGGCGCGGGTTCGCGGCGATTGGGCCTATCCGGAGCTGCGCGTCGAATTCGGCGGCGGCGGCGGAGCAAAGCGCCCGGTCCGGGCCTTTGCCCGGCTGAACAAGCCCGGCCGCTATACCAGCACCGTGACGCGCCCCGAAATGTACCGCGCCTATCTGGTCGAACAGCTCGAACTGTTGTTTGCGGACTATGATATCCAGGTGTCGGTGGGGCGGTCGAACGTCGAGATTCCCTACCCCTATGTGCTGGATGGCGCCACCGATCTGCGGCTCGATTCGGCGGCGGCGGTCGATCTGGCGCGGCTGTTCCCGACGACCGAGCTTTCCCAGATCGGCGACGAACTTGCCGATGGCCTGTGGGATTCAACCCTTTCTGATGAGCTGCCGCTGGCGTTGTTCGACGGCCCGCGGACGGATTTTTCGCTGGCCCGGCTAAAGCATTACACCGGCACGGCGCCGGAGGATTTCCAGCATTATATCCTGCTCACCAACTACCATCGTTATGTCGATGAGTTTGTTTCCTGGGCCTGTTCACAGCTGGGTTCGAGCGATTCGAGCCTGAACTATGAGAAACTGGCCTGCCCGGGCGGGCTGGATATATTCGCGGCCGACCCCGATCCCGAACGCGCCGCCGCCGATGTGGCGTGGCGCAAGCACCAGATGCCGGCCTGGCACCTGACCGCGCCGGGGCGGGCAGGGATCACGCTGGTCAACATCGGCGTCGGCCCGGCCAATGCCAAGACGATTTGCGACCACCTCGCCGTGCTGCGGCCCGAGGCCTGGTTGATGATCGGCCATTGCGGCGGGTTGCGGCCCAGCCAGGCGATCGGCGATTATGTGCTGGCCCATGCCTATCTGCGCGACGACCATGTGCTGGATGATGTGCTGCCGCCCGAAATCCCCATTCCGGCGCTGTCGGAGGTGCAAAAGGCACTGCAATCGGCGGCCGAGGCGGTAACCGGCAAGGCCGGCGAAGACCTGAAGCCGCGGCTGCGCACCGGCACGGTGGTGACCACCGATGATCGCAACTGGGAATTGCGCTTTTCCCGATCGGCGTTGCGGTTCAACCAGTCCCGCGCCGTGGCAGTGGACATGGAATCGGCGACGATTGCGGCGCAGGGTTATCGGTTCCGGGTGCCCTATGGGACGTTGCTGTGCGTGTCGGACAAGCCGCTGCACGGCGAAATCAAGCTGCCGGGGCAGGCCAATCGCTTTTATGAAGGGGCGATTTCGGAGCATCTGCACATCGGGATCGATGCGATGACGCGGTTGCGCGATGCCGGGCAAGGGCTGCATTCGCGCAAATTGCGGGCGTTTGACGAGCCACCGTTCCGTTGAAGCGCCGCGAGCGCGTAGCCAAAGCTACGCGCCGGCAGGCGCAAAACCGGCCGGCGGGGCGGTCGGCCATGCCGATCGAACCCGTCCGACGCCAGCGCGGGCTTTGCCCGTGCCTCTTTCGCGCTGAAACCTTAGACATGACTGCCAGCTCCCGGCTCAATTGCGGAAGTCCGCGATTTCGCTGATAACTACGCAAATGCCCTTCTATCGATTCATGATCCATGGTCGCGATCCGCAATACGCTGACGATGTGCGCGGCTTTTTCACAACAAGACACGCTTTCGGCGCGACGGAGAAGCAGGCGGCCGACAAGGTGCTATCGCGCCTGAGACGGGAGTTCACCGTTGGGGTGTCCGCTTCGATCTGGCGTAGCGTTCCTCCCAATTTGTTCATCGAAGATGCGTGGCGAATCGGCCTCCATCAACTAGGCTCTGCCTCAAACAAAGGCAGCACATTTTACGAGCCGTGATCGACTGCTGGCGACCAATGCCGGCCAGCCTCGCCGGGCCTACCTACTCGCACCCTTGCCCAACCGCCGCCACCCGCGGCACCAGCAGGAATCGCGTCTGCCGCCCGTCGATGAACTGCACCTTCTTGCCATCGAAGAACGCGTCTTCTTCCAGCCGGAACTTGAGTTTTTGGCCGCCCCATTCGGGCACGGCGTGGGTGGCGGATAGCTCGATCGACCAGGCGGTGTTGCCCTTGACGATCCAGTCACCGCGCGGATCGGCGGCCTGATTGTCCCAAAAGCCGATCGCCGCGCCGGCGGCGTGGCCATGGTAACCGAGCGGATGGCTGTAGATTGTCGGTTCCAGCCCCGTCGCGATGGCCTTGGCGCGCGCATCGGCGAGGATGGTGCTGCCGGTGACGCCCGTGCGGAACGATGCCAGCAGCGCGTCCTGCACGCCATTGGCCGCCGCCAAGCCGGCCTTCAGCCCGGCGGGCGCATCGGTTTCGCCGGGGCGGAGGACATAGCCCATGTGCTGGGTATCGGTGTTGAGGCCGAGATAGGTGATGCCGAAATCGGTCCAGAGCAGGTCGCCGGCCCGGATGATTTCATCGCCCTCCAGCCAGCCATCGCTGCCGTTGCGCGCGATGCCGACGGAGGGGTGGAACCATGTCGACAGTTTCAGCGCGGCGATGCGTTCGCGATACCACCACACCACATCGTCGGCCGTGGTTTTGCCGGGGGTGATGACATTGCCCGAAAAACCTTCGGCGATGATGGCATGGGCGATGCGAACGATGCCGGGATAAAGCGCCATTTCGGCGGGCGTGCGGGTTTCCAGCCAGCCGATGGCGAGCGATTCGGCGGAAACGATGCGGCGGCGCAGCGGTTTCGGCAGCGCGGCGACAAGCCCGTCGCGCTGGCTGACGGTCAGGCCATCGGCGAAGGCGGAGAATGCCGAGACATCGAGCGCGATCTTTTGCGGGTTTCGGGCCTTGATGAGGGCGGCGAGCGCCTGCCATTGATCGGGTTGTTGGTCGGGATTCCATGCCGGTTGGAACAGGCCGCCAAGGCCGTAGCGGCTGACGGTGAGGCGTTCGACCGGCTTGCCGTTGCCGGGATCGAAGAAGACCAGGATGGTGCGGCGGCGGGCGTGCATGGATTCGGCATCGAGCATGGTCGCCACCACCGGGTCTTCGAGATATTCGCGGGCGACGAGCACCCACATGTCGATGTGATTTTCCCGCATCAGCCGGGGGACGATGGTGTCGAGCCGTTGTTTCAGCCAACCGTCCTGTACCACCGCGCGGGCCTTCAGGGGCAGGATGGCGGGCAGGCCGGGGTTGGCGGCCTCGGTCTGGCAGAAGGGCGCGGCGGCGGCGGGTGCGGCCAGGGTGAGCGCGATGGTGGCGGCGATGATGTGGCGCAATTCTTGTCCCCCTCGTCCCAGGCGTGACGCCGGGCCCGGTGTTTCTTTGGGGGAAGTGAAGAACAACTGGGTCCCGGGTCAAGCCCGGGATGACTATAGGGGTTGTGGGGGCGGCCGGTTTTGGCGGCGCGGCTGGGTGCCAGCGTTCGCTGGCATGACAGTTTGCGCGTCAGAGGCCCAGTTCGGTGCGCAGGGCGCGGCGGGCGGCCCAGGCTTGTGCCCATAGATCGGGGTTGCCGAGATCGTCTGGCCCGATGGTTTCGGGCCAGTGCGCGGCGATGAGCGCCTCCAGGCGGTCGGCCTTGGCGGCATCGAGCATGAAGCGTTGATCGACCGTGGCGGGGTCGGCAACGACGCGCAGCCGGAGGCAGGCGGGGCCGCCGCCGTTGCGCATCGATTCGCGCACCTCGACATAATGCACGGCGCGGATGGGGGTGTTGCGGGTGACGAGCCGGTCGAGGAAGGCCTTTACGCGGGGGTTGTCATGGCTTTCGCGGGGCAGGATCAGCGCCATTTCGCCGGGCGCGGTGGTGACGAGTTGGGAATTGAACAGATAGCTGGCGATGGCATCGGCAAGCGGGACCTCGGCGGCGGGCACTTCGATGATCACCGCGTCGGGCAGCAGCCGCAAAATGTCGGCTTTCAGCGCGTCCGGGTGCTCGAAAGCCTGTTCGTGGGCGAACAGGACCAGCTCGTTTGCGACCGCAACGACATCGTTATGGAAGGCGCCGGCATCGATGGCGAACTGCGATTGTTCGGCAAAGAGGGTGCGCGCCGG
Source organism: Sphingomonadales bacterium (assembly GCA_038217075.1). Classification (GTDB taxonomy): domain Bacteria; phylum Pseudomonadota; class Alphaproteobacteria; order Sphingomonadales; family Sphingomonadaceae; genus Sandarakinorhabdus. The sequence continues at coordinate 8,426 of JBBQPR010000066.1, read as the reverse complement.
GTCCAGCCCGTGGCGGCGGGCGACGGCCTGGCTGGCGCGCGGGTTCTGCCGGGCGGGGAAACGGCCGATCTGTTCGGGGCCATCGCCGCGTTCGACGGGGCCATGGACGAAGATTTCCACCCCGGCCGCGGCGTGCGCCGGCCCCATGCGCATATGGTTGGCGGCGCCTTCATCGCCGAAGGCGGCGGGGATTGCGGCGTGCACGGCGAAGGCCGGATGGGCGAAGGCGGTGGCGAGCATCGCATGGGTTTCGGGGTGTTCGATGCTGCGATGGGTCATGCGCGACAGGTTGGCGACGGACAGATGCGTGCGGCCATCGCCTGTATCGGGGGCTGGCGAGACGGTGGCGGCGTTGGCGGTCCACATCGATGAGGCGGAGCAGCCTTGGGCAAACAGGCGTGGATCGGCGGTAAAAGCCGTGGCGCAGACCTGTTCGTCGGTGCCCGAAAAGCCCAGCGAACGGAAAAAGCCGGTGTTGGGCCGCTCCAAAGGCAGGAAGAAACCCTGTGCCAGACCCAGCGACATGGCGAAGCGCATCTTGGCCAGACCCTGTAGCGCAGCGTCGCGGGGGCGGGAAACCGCGCCGGCGTTGGCGGCGCTGGCGAGGTTGCCGAAGCTGAGCGCGGCGTAGTTGTGGGTGGGGCCGATGAGGCCGTCGAAGTTAATTTCCTGCATTTTCTGCTCGATCTGAGAGGAATTCGATGGGTTTGGCAGCGTTTTGCTGAGGGAAAACATTGGTGGGGGTGAGGGAAAATCAGGCCAGACCGGTGGGAATCGTCGCTTCAGGGGTGTCGGCTTCGAGGCTGGCGACGGGCCAGGCGCTGTAATCCGCCGCATAATAGGCGCTGGGGCGGTGGTTCCCCGACAGGCCGATGCCGCCAAAAGGCGCGTTGGAGGCAGCGCCATTGGTCGGGCGGTTCCAGTTGACCACGCCGGCACGGCTGGCGGCCCAGAAGCGATCGTACAGCGCCGCGTCGCCGCCGATCAGCCCGGCGGACAGACCGAAGCGCGTCGCATTGGCGGCGGCGATGGCGGCATCCCAATCGGCAACGCGGGTGAGTTGCAGGACCGGCCCGAACAATTCGCTGTCCGGTAGGCCGGAAACGCCGGTGGTATCGTACAACGCCGGCAGCAGGAACGGCCGGCCGGCAATGCGGCGGGTGAGCGGGCGGATTTCATGGGCACCGCGGGCGCGCAGATTTTCGACGCCCGAAACCAGCCCGTCGGCGGCGCGGTTGCCGATCACCGGCCCCATGAACGGTTGCGGATCATCGAACGGCGCGCCGACGATGATGCGATCGATGAGCGCGGTGACCCGGTCGAGCAGCGGGCCTTCGCTGCCATCGCGGAGGATCAGGCGGCGGGCGCAGGTGCAGCGTTGACCGGCGGACAGATAGGCGGACTGGACGATGAGCGCGGCGGCGGCATCGAGCGCATCGGGGGCAAGATCCCAGACGATCAGCGGGTTGTTGCCGCCCATTTCGAGCGCCAGGATCTTGCCCGGCGTATCGGCGAATTGCCGGGCCAGCGCCGCGCCGACTCCGGCCGATCCGGTGAACAACAGGCCATCGATATCGGCAGCGGCCAGCGCCCGGCCGGTATCGCCGCCACCATGGACAAGGTTGAGCACGCCATCGGGCAACCCGGCGGCGGCCCAGCAATCGGCCATGAAATCGGCGACGGCGGGGGTGAGTTCGGATGGCTTGAAGACGATGGTGTTGCCCGCCAGCAGCGCCGGCACGATATGGCCGTTGGGCAGGTGCGCCGGGAAATTATAGGGACCGAGCACCGCCAGCACGCCGTGCGGTTTGTGGCGCAGCACCTGGCGCACGCCGCCGACTTCGCCCGACCGGCTGCCGGCGCGTTCGGCCTGGGCGGTGATCGAGATGTCGACTTTGGCGGCGACGCTGGCGACCTCGGTTCTGGTTTCCCATAGCGGCTTGCCGGTTTCGCGGGCGATCAGGTTGGCAAAGGCTTCGGCGCGGTCGCGCACAACGGCTTGAAAGGCGCGGCCGATGGCGATGCGGTCATCGAGCGCCGACATGGCCCAGCCGGGCAGCGCGGCGCGGGCGGTGGCGACGGCATCGGCGACGGTGGCGGCATCGGCGTTGGCGCCCTGCCAGATGGTTTCACCGGTGCAGGGATCGGTTGATTCAAAGGACAACATGGCGCACCTCGTCTCCGGCTGCGACGTGCATCAAACCTGCCTCCCCCGCGGGCAGCACGCAGCGGGCGGGGTTTTCGGGATCGGCGCGAACATGGCCGAGCCAGGCGGTGAAATCGGTCAACCGCCCGGTGGCGAGCAGCGCCCGGTCAAAGCCTTGGCTGTCATCCGCATCGGGGGTGCGAGCGGACAGGCGCGACACCAGCGATGCCCGCGATTCGCGCACCGTTCGGATCTGATCGGTGCGGGCCGTCACAGTTGGGCCACCGTCGAAAATGTCGACGTAATTATCGAACGCAAAGCCTTCCGTTTCCAGCATGGCCAGGGCCGCGCCGCCCTTGCCGTGCGGCTTTCCGATGACGCTACGGGCGGTTTCGGGCAGGAGCGCGGTGTAGATCGGTTGTTTGGGCATCAGATCGGCGATGAACTGGCTGCCATGGACGGCGTTGAAACTGTCGGCCTCGGTGAACGGCATGCCGAAGAATTTGCGGCCGAGCGCGTCCCAGAACGGCGAATTGCCTTCATCGTCGATGACGCCGCGCAGTTCGGCGAGCATGCGATCGCCGAAACGGGCGCGGTGCTGGGCGATGAACAGATAGCGCGACCGCGCCAGTAATCGGCCGAGCCCGCCCGAGCGCAGGCCGGGATGGAGGAACAGGCCGCCGACTTCGCTGGCGCCGTCATGATCGGTGACCAGGCTGAGGAAATCCATGGCGATGGTGCGGCCAAGCTCTCGCGAAGTCTGGCTCAGCGTGCCGATCTTGTAGCTGTAGAACGGCCATTTGGCGCCGATGCGGCTCATCACCAGCGCGCAGCCGCCGATGCGGCCGGTCGATGCCTGTTCGAGCATCAGCAGGTAAAGTTCGTCATCCGGGGCTTCGATGGTGCGGGCATAGCTGGCATCGGACCAGGCCAGGCGTTCCGCCAGCGAATCCCGGTTGGCGGGCAGATTGGTGAAGCCGCCGCCGGTGATTTCGGCGAGTTCATAAAGCGCATCGACATCGGTGGCGCGGGCAGCGCGGATGTGCCAGCTCATGTCTTGCATGCCGCGATGTCCGACAATGACGGCTGGCGGGTCCAGCCGTGCCGGGCGACGCGCATCAGCACCAGCGCCGACAGGCGGGCGCGCTCGACGAGTGAATCGGTGCAGAGGAATTCATCGGCGGAATGGATGGCGCCACCGCGCGGCCCGAGCGTGTCGACCACCGCCAGCCCGGTCGCGGCGAGGTTGTTGCCATCGCAGACGCCGCCGGTGTCGCGCCAGCCGATGGGCAAGCCGATGGCGGCGCCGCAATCGCGGACCAGATCGAACAGGCGTTGCTGGTTGGCGTCCAATGGCTTGGGCGGGCGCGCGAAGCTGCCATGGACATGGATGTCGACCTCGTGCGCGGTGGTAATGTCGGCGACCAGCGCCTTGATGGCGGCTTCGGCGCGGGCCTGGGCGGCGAGGGTGGAGGGCCGCATGTTCCAGCGTAGCACGGCGGTATCGGGGACGATGTTGTTGGGGCCGCCGCCATCGATGCGGGCCGGGTTGACCGATAGATCATCGGCGGTCAGCGCTTTCAGCCGCAGCGCCAGATCGGCGGCGGCGAGGATGGCGTTGCGGCCTTTTTCGGGTTCGCGCCCGGCATGGGCGGCGCGGCCGGTGACGATGGCGGAGAAATTGCCCGAACCCTTGCGGGCGCCGGCCAGCGTGCCATCGGGCAGCGCCGGTTCATAGGTGAGGCCGAGGTGGCAGCGGTGTGCGGCCTCCACGAGCAGCGGCGCCGAGCCGGGGGAGGACACTTCCTCATCGCTGTTGATGACGACTTCCCAGCCGAGGCTTTCGGCGAAGGGCGAGGCTTCGAACGCCGTCAGCGCGGCGAGCATCACGGCGATGCCGCCCTTCATGTCGGCGGTGCCGGGGCCGTTCAGCGTCGTGTCATCCAGCCAGCGCGTGGCCTGAAACGGGTGATCGGCGGCGAACACCGTGTCCATATGGCCGGTCAGCAGCACCCGGACCGGGGCATCGGGGCGGCGGACGATGTGCAGGTTCTGGCCGTGGAGCAGAGGTTTTTCGGCGCCGGCGGGATCGATGGCGGTGCAGGGGGCGGGATCGCAGAGCGAAATCGTGCCGCCGAGCGGGGCAAAGGCGGCGGCGAGCCGGGCGGCCATGGTGGCAAGGCCGGGCAGGTTGCGGCTGCCGCTGTTGATCGCCGCCCATTCGAGCACATGCGCCAGCATGGCGTCGTGCGCGCCCGCGATTCCGGCCAGCGCCGCCGCTTCGGCGCTGTTCGGCGCGGCGGTTGCGGGGGCCTTCGCGGGAGCCTTGCCGGCGAGCGTGTCGGCTACCTGGGCGCGGGAGGGCGATACCTGTTTCATGGCCCTAGTAGTAGCCCGGATCGGCGGCGACTGCCACCCGTAAATGTGATTGATCGAACAGAATGCCGGCAATGTGATATGAACAACCATGACAAATCAGGGGGTTTGCGGCGGGGGGTGCGACGGGCCGCATGTCGCGGACCTTGACCGATGGATGAAGTCCTGCACCTATGCGCCGCATCGGGTGATGCGCGACAGGGCCAAAGGCTCGCGGGCAAACGCCTATGGGGTTATTCGAAGGGGATTTTTTTTGGCTAACTGGCGTATCAAATCGCTCGATTCCATCCTTGCGACGGCGCAGAAAAAGTCACTGACGCGCTCGCTTGGGGCGTTCCAACTGACCATGCTGGGCATCGGCGGGATCATCGGCACCGGTATTTTCGTGCTGACGGCGGAGGCCGCGCAAAAGGCCGGGCCGGGCATGATCGTCTCGTTCGTCATCGCGGCGGTGGTCTGCGGCCTCGCCGCGCTGTGCTACGCCGAACTGGCGGCGATGGTGCCGGTTTCGGGCTCTGCCTACACCTATGCATATGCCACCTTCGGCGAAATCATGGCCTGGATCGTCGGCTGGGCGCTAGTGCTGGAATATGCAGTTGCAGCGGCGGCGGTTTCGGTGGGCTGGTCGGGCTATGCAGTCGGGCTGTTGGCGCATTTGAACGACCTGCTGCCGTTCCTGCCGAACGTCATCATCCCGCCCGATCTGGCGGCGGGACCCTATGCCGGCGGTGTCATCAACCTGCCCGCCGTGCTGATCGCGCTGGCAGTGACCTGGCTGCTGGTGATCGGCACCAAGGAAAGCGCCACGGTCAACGCCGTGCTGGTGGTCATCAAGGTGCTGGCGCTGGTCGCCTTCATCGCGTTGTCGGTGCCGATGATCCAGACCGAACGCTTCATTCCGTTCGCGCCGCTGGGCGTGATGGGTTCGGCCGACCTGCCGCTGGGCAGCAACGGCATCATCGGTGCCGCGGCGTCGATCTTCTTTGCCTTTGTTGGTTTCGATGCGGTGTCGACCGCCGCCGAGGAAACCAAGAACCCGCAGCGCAACGTGCCGATCGGCCTTGTCGCCAGCCTGCTTATCTGCACGGTGTTCTACATGCTGGTCAGCGCCGGCGCGATCGGTTCGTTCGGCGCCCAACCGGTGTTCGATGCCGCCGGCAAATGGCTGGAGCCGGGTTCGGTCGGCCTGACCGCCCAGTGCACCGCCATCGGCGGTGGCCCGCTGGTGTGTTCGAAGGAAGCGCTGGCGCATGTGCTGCGCGAAATCGGCCATCCGGCGGTGGGCAACATGCTCGGGCTTGCGGCGGGCTTTGCGCTGCCGTCGGTCATCCTGATGATGCTGTTCGGCCAGACCCGCATCTTTTTCGTGATGGCGCGTGACGGCCTGTTGCCGGGCGTGCTGGCGAAGATCCATCCCAAATACAACACCCCGCACGTCGTAACCATCCTGACCGGCGTCGGCGTTGCGGTATCGGCGGCGTTCTTCCCGGTCGGCAAGCTCGCCGATGTGTCGAACGGCGGCACGCTGTGCGCCTTTCTTTTGGTCGCCTGCGCCATCATGGCGCTGCGCATCTCCGATCCGAAGCGGCATCGTTCGTTCCGCACCCCGGCGATCTGGGTCGTGGCACCGCTGGCCGCGCTGGGCTGCCTTGGGCTGTTCGTTTTCCTGCCGCCCACCGCCAAATATGTGTTCTTTGGCTGGGCGGCGATCGGGATCGTGTTCTACTTCTTCTATGGCCGCACGCGCTCCAACGTCGCGCTGGGCCTGGATGAAGTGCATGAGCGCGACGACGACATCCCGCCGATGGGCGTGCCGCCGCTGCCGGGCATCCCGACGCCGGGCGGCAAGGACGCCTAGCTGCAGCGCCGCGAGCGCATAGCGCCAGCTATGCGCCGACAGGCGCAAGGCCGGCCAGCGGGCAGAAAGAGGGGCGGCGACCGGGTTGGTCGCCGCCCCTTTTTTGCCGGGGTTGAGGCGTTGATGCGGCCTGTCATGCCGGGGCAGGCTGGCATCCAGTCGCGCGGAGGGTGCCGACTGTTGCCGCTTTGTGCCACGGCTGGATGCCAGCGTTCGCTGGCATGACAACGGGAGAGTGGGTGGGCCAGTTTGGGCCCTGGGCGCGGTTGCATCGTTGCGCGGGTGCAGACCGCACAAGCCTTTTCCCGTCATGCCCGCGCAGGCTGGCATCCAGTTGTGCCGCGGGTGCCGGCTGATGCTGCCTTGCGCAACGGCTGGATGCCAGCCTGCGCTGGCATGACAATGTGGGGTTGGGTGGCCCGGCGTGAGTCCGGGGGCACGACAATATGGGCCGGGGTCAGCCCAGCTTGGCTTTGACCAGCGCCTTCAGATCGACTTCGGCGCGGGCGCCATAATGGCTGATGACTTCCGCCGCGGTGATGTTGCCGACGCGGGCGCAATCGGGCAGCGAGCGGCCCTGGACCATCGCCGCCATGAAGCCGCCGGCGAACATGTCGCCGGCACCGGTGCTGTCGACCACCTTGGCCACACGCTCCCCGGGCACCATGTGGCGGCGGCCGCCTTCCAGCACGATGGCGCCTTCGCCCGAGCGGGTGACGACGGCGACACAGGCGTGTTTGGCCAGTTCCGCCATTGCCGCGTCGAGGCTGCTGGTCTGGTACAGCGCGCAAACCTCATGCTCATTGCCGAACATCAGATCGACATGGCCGGCGAGCAGTTCCTGGAAATCGGCGCGATGGCCTTCGACGCAGAACACGTCGGACAGGGTGAACGCCACCTTGCGGCCATTGGCGCGGGCGACAGCGATGGCTTTCTTCATGGCGGCGCGCGGTGCCGCCGGATCCCACAAATAGCCTTCGAGGTAGAGAATCTGCGCCGCTGCGACCATGTCGGCATCAAGATCGGCCTCGCTCAATTCCTGGCAGGCGCCGAGATAGGTGTTCATGGTGCGGTCGCCATCGGGGGTGACGACGATCAGGCAGCGCCCGGTGGGGTCGCCGCCGCTGGATGGCGCGGTGGTGTAGTCGACGCCGGCGGCGCGGATGTCATGCGCGAAAACCTGGCCGAGCTGATCGGCGGCGACACGGCCGACGAACGCCGGGCGCACGCCGAGCGCGGCCATGCCGGCGACCGTATTGGCCGCCGAACCGCCGCTGATTTCGCGCGCCGGGCCCATGTCGGCATACAGCGCTTCGGCTTCAGCGGCGGGGATCAGCCGCATGGTGCCCTTGGCAATGCCGCGCGACGACAGGAATTCGGCCGGCGCCGAGGTGATGACATCGACAAGCGCGTTGCCGATGGCGAGAATATCGTGGCGGGCGGTCATGCGGTTTCCCGAATATTGTGGTGTGAAGGCGCGTTCCTAGTCGCAAGCGGGCGCGGCGTCATCCCCCGGCGATGGCGAGCGTCATCCCGGGCTTGATCCGGGACCGGGCTTCTTCTTCCTTTCTGTCGGCACGCGGCGCGAGAAAGCCGGGTCCCGGGTCAAGCCCGGGATGACCGGCGAGCTTTGCGGCGGAAATGGTCGCGGCCGGCGATTTCATGCGCTAGGCTGCCGCCATGCCCGCGGCGCTCATCCTCAGCCTGGCCCAGCTTGGCGACCATGCCATATTGCGCGTGCTGTTGAAATCGCTGGCGCTGACACTGCTGCTTTTCGGGCTGGCGGCATGGGGGATTTTCAGCCTTGTCGCCGGCATCGACAGCGCCAGCTGGCCCGGCTGGCTGCAATGGCTGTGGCGCGGCGGCGGCGGCGGGGTGGCGGCGTTTCTGGTGTCGGTGATGTTGTTGTGGCTCAGCTTTACCGGCATTGCGACGGCGGTGACCGGCCTGTGGCTTGATGAGGTGATCGCGGCGGTTGAATCGCGCTATTATCCCCGGGCGCGGGCGAAACCGCTGGGCCTTCACCGCGAGGCCGGCATGGCGATG
>JBBQPR010000065.1:0-17537 GCA_038217075.1 Sphingomonadales bacterium | reverse complement strand
GGATCGGCCTCAAGCTGCTTCATGCCGAGCGAGATGCGCTGGGTTTCGCGGTTGATGCGGACGATCTGGACGCGCAGCACATCGCCGATGTTGAGCACTTCGGACGGGTGGTTGACGCGCTTGTAGCTCATGTCGGTGACGTGCAGCAGGCCATCGATGCCGCCCAGATCAACGAACGCACCATAATCGGTGATGTTCTTGACGGTGCCATCGACGATCTGGCCTTCGGCGAGCGACAGGATCAGGCCCGAACGCTGTTCGGCGCGCGATTCTTCGAGGATCGAGCGGCGCGATACGACGATGTTGCCGCGCTTGCGGTCCATCTTCAGGATCTGGAACGGCTGCGGAAGGTTCATCAACGGGGTGACGTCGCGAACCGGGCGGATATCGACCTGCGAGCCGGGCAGGAACGCCACGGCGCCGTTCAGATCGACGGTGAAGCCACCCTTGACGCGGCCGAAGATGACGCCTTCGACGCGTTCGCCGGCGGCATATTGGTGCTCCAGGGCATCCCACGAAGCTTCGCGGCGGGCGCGGTCGCGGGACAGCATGGCTTCGCCATTGGCGTTCTCGACGCGGTCGACATAGACTTCGACTTCGTCGCCAACGGTCAGACCGTGCTTGCCATCAAGGCCGGCGAATTCGCGCAAGGGGACGCGGCCTTCGGACTTGAGGCCGACATCGATGACGGCGAGATCATTTTCGATCCCGGTGACGATGCCCTTTACGACACGTCCTTCAAAACTCTGGTTTTCGCCGAGGGACGATTCGAGCATCGCTGCGAAATCATCACGGGTCGGCTGTGTCGAGGAAGTTTGGGCGGCAGTTGCCATAAAACAATCAGTACCTTGCGCATCGGAACCGGCACGTCGGGCATCGCCCGGAACGTGAAATTCCTCAGCCAGCACCATTGCCGGCTGTTCGTCGTCGTCGCGCCGGCACCATGCCGACGCTCCTTTCGCAACCGGCATTGCTGCCGGCCGTTCTGGCCGCAACGGCGGTGAAGCCGTTGTTTTCACCAATGCCGGAAAAGCCCGGCGACGAGGATTTGCACCCCGAACCGAGTCAGACCTGTTGTTGGCCGCCCCGCGAAATTGCCTGTTCGACAAGCAAAATGGCCCGCTGGACGGCCTCATCTATACCCATTTCCGAGGTATCGAGCAAGGCGGCGTCGGCAGCGCGGACAAGCGGCGCAGTGCTGCGGCCCGAATCGCGGGCGTCGCGGGCGACGATATCGGCGAGAACCGTGGCGATATCGCGGCCATCACCCTTGGCGACAAGTTCGATATGGCGGCGGCGGGCGCGTTCTTCCGGGCTGGCAGTCACGAACAATTTGGCGGTGGCATCGGGGGCGATGACCGTGCCGATATCGCGGCCATCGAGCACGGCGCCGCCCGGTTGCCGGGCAAAGGCGCGTTGCCGTTCCAGCAGCGCGGCGCGGACCGGCGGATGCGCCGAAACGATCGACGCGCTGATGGCGTTTTCGGAACTCATCAGGTCGGGGTCATCAAGCAGTTCGGGATCGAGTGCGCGCGCAGCGGCGGTGGCAGCGGCGGCATCATTCGGATCACCGCCGGCCAGCCGCACGGCCAGCCCGGTGGCGCGGTACAGCTTGCCGGTATCGAGGTGCGGCAGGCCATAGCGGCGGGCGAGCGCCCGGGCGATGGTGCCCTTGCCGCTGGCAGCGGGGCCATCGACGGCGATGATCACCGGCGTTTCGCCGGTCGTGGCGGCAGATGAATCGATTGGGCCAAGACGGGCGCTTCCCTAGAACTGGAAATAGATGAACTGGCTGATCGGTCGCAGATAGACGATGACCAGCATCAGCGACAGGCTCCAGCCGACAAGCAGCAGCGGCGTGCTGGCAGCCGGGTAGCGTGCCCGGGCGGTAAAGGCCAGCCGCGCGGCAAAGGGCGTGGCGACGACGAACAACAGCGTGAAGGCGGCAACGATATAGGTCGATTCGCGCAGGGCCAGGCCGATGAGATGGCCCGGCTGGACCAGGTGCGACCAGGCCGTGAAGGTATAATCCAGCGACGGCGCCCGGAACGGAATCCAGCCGATCATCACCAGCGCCGTGGTGACGGCCCAGCCGATGACGGTGAGGGCGGGGCCGCGCACGGCTTCGAGCCGCGGCGACAGCAGGCGGTGGCCGGCAACGAGCGCGGCGTGCCAGACGCCCCACAGCACGAAGGTCCAGGCGGCGCCGTGCCACAGGCCCATGATCGCCCAGGTGGCGAACAGCGCGAACAAGGCGCTGTTGCGGCCGATCTGCCCGGTGCCATCGATGCCGATGCCGCCGGTGGACATACGATCGGCGACCTTTACCCCGGCCATGGGCAGATAGACATAGTCGCGGATCCAGCTGGACAGCGAGATGTGCCAGCGCCGCCAGAAGATGCGCGGGCTTTCGGCCAGATAGGGGTAGTGGAAGTTTTCCGGGAATTTGATGCCCATCAACCGGGCGACGCCGATGGCGATGTGCGAATAGCCGGCGAAATCGAAATAGATCTGGAAGCCGAACAGGAAACCGATGGTCAGCACATCGGGCGCGAACAGCCGCTGTGGATCGACGGCGTATGATTCATTGACGAAATTGGCGATGTTGTCGGCCAGCACGACCTTCAGGAACAACCCGGCAGCGATGCGCGACAGGCCTTGCGCGATATCGTCCCAGGCGAAATCCGGGCGCTTGTCGAGCTGCCAGATCATTTCGCCGGCACGCAGGATCGGCCCCGCGACGAGCTGCGGGAAGAAGATCACATAGTCGCAGAACAGAACGTAATTGCGCACCGGCTTTATATGGCCGCGATAGACATCGATGATGTAGCTCATCGCGTGGAAGGTATAAAAACTGATGCCGATCGGCAGGATGATGTTCCATGTCGGCTTGTCGACGGTGACGCCGATGAGCGCGCCAAGCCCGGCAAAGCCATCGGCGAGGAAGTAGAAATATTTGAAAAACGCCAGCACCGACAGGTTGATGGTGACGCTGAGCGCGAGGAACAGCCGGCGCCGGCGTTCACTGGTCGCATCGGCGATGATGATGCCGGAAAAGAAATCGAAGGTGATGGAGGCGAACAGCAGCAACAGGAAATCGAACCGCCAGAAGCCATAGAAGATGACACCCGAGGCGAGAATCCACAACAGCCGGGGCTGGCGCGGCAGCACCCAGTAGATGGGGATGACGATGGCGAGGAAGACGAAGAACGTCAGGCTGTTGAAGATCATTTCGGCGTGACCATCGCCTGGGCCTTGCCGCGCTTATCGGCCATGCCGGCGGGCGGCAGTGCCTTGATGACCAGCGGTTCGATTGCCGCCTCGACAGCGACATGGCCGGGTTCCTGGAAATGCATGAAATCAAGTTCTGGCGCGCCGCCGATGGTGGTCGATGCCTTGCTGCCCCACAACGGACCCGGCACCAGCGCCTCGATATTGGCCAATACGGCGTTGTGGCGGGCGGCAATCGCCGCGACATCCGCCTTGAACCGCGCCATGTCTTCTGGCCGATACGGCACGGCGACATCCTGCCTTAACGGCGGGATATAGGCGATGACCCTCGTACCGCTGGCTTCCGCATCGGCGAGCATGGCATCAAAGGCCGCCAAATTATTGGCATAGGTATCGGGGATGATCGGCCGCACCGATTGGGCGGTGACATTGAACAGCGTGTTGCGCAGCAGGAACAGCTGGATCTCCAACTGGCCGCGGGCGTTTTCGCGCATGGTCTGGAACCCGCAACAGGCCTCCAGCCAGGCGGTGATCGCGGCTTCGCTGCGCGCCTGCAATGATTTTGCATGGCCGGTGGTGGTGGCGGCGTCATCGGCCTTGGCCGGCACTTCGGCGATGATCTTTCGCCCGATATCGGTTTTGCGCAGGGCAACCCTGATGGTCTTGTCCTCGGTCAGCGGCTGCAGCACGTCGCGGATTTCGCCTTCCCGCGTGTCATCCAGGAACAGCGGCACCACCAGCACATCGATGTGGCGATCGGCCTTGTGGAACAGCCAGGTCAGGTAGAATTCCTGCAACGATCCATTCGGCCAGCTCATCGCCTGCACCTCGATGCCTTTGGGGCGAAGCTGGCGGGCGAGCAGCACCGGCGCGGTAACGTCGGCGGGCTTCGGCTGGTTGATGGCGTGAAGCTGGGAATTGCCGATCCACAGGACCTGCACCGGCAGGTTGCGGCGGTGCGCCGGGCCAAGGCATTCGGGCGCTTCGGCGATGGAGCCGCAGAAAATCTTGTCACCGTCGTAACGGCCGTAAATCGATCGCGTATCCTCGCCCAGCGCCAGATTGTTGAAATCGGGCGCGGTGCTGGCCACCCAATAGCCAAGGCCGATGGCGATGATCAGGCTGGCGATGATCAGCCACAATGGCCCCAGCCGTGCCGAACCGCCGCGGATCATTGCGCTGTCTGCCCGGTTGTCGGCCAAGTCGGTCGTTCCTTTGATGGCCAGGCCTTTGATGACCAGCGGGCGCGGCAGCGATGGCGCCTGCTTTAGGTCAAGCGGCGCGATCTGGGCAAGGGCCGGGGCGCCGTCATCGTGATTGCGTGCTGCGGCCCACCGATCCCGGCGCAGAATATAGGGAATTTGCCGCGTCACCGCGTTGTTTTATTGGGTATAAACAATGGTTGCGCACCAATTGCCGATGTTTTAACAATCGCGCATGGCGATGGAGGCTCCGCCGGGAGAGGTTTTCCTCTTCGTGGCAGGCACGCGCCCCGAAGCCGTCAAACTCGCCCCGGTAATCATGGCGCTGCGGGCGCGCGGGCGGGCGACATATGTTGTCGCCACCGGGCAGCACCGCGAATTGTTCCACGAAGCCCTGGCGGGTTTCGGGCTGGCCGCCGATTGCGATCTGGCGGTGATGCAGCCGGGGCAGGCGCCCGCCGACGTGATCGGCCTGCTGGTGCCGGCGCTGACCCGGTTGTGTGAAACGCTGGGTCCGGCGGCGGTGATCGTGCAGGGCGATACGGCAAGCGCCTTTGCCGGCGCGCAGGCGGCGGCCTATGCGCGGCGGCCGCTGGTGCACGTCGAGGCCGGGCTGCGATCCGGGCATCGTGAACCGTTTCCGGAGGAGATGCACCGCCGCGCCATCGGGCAATTGGCGGACCTGCATTTTGCGCCGACGCCTGCCGCCGCCGATGCGTTGCGGCGCGAAGGCATTGCCGACGCTGCCATCCACATGACCGGCAATACCGGCATCGATGCACTGCGGTTGATCGAGGCGAAGCTGGGGCGTGATGCGGGCCTGTCCAGGGCGCTGGCGGCGCGGTTTGCGGGCATCGACTGGCGGCGCCCGGTGATCATGGCGACCGTGCACCGGCGAGAGAATCATGGCGCGCGGTTGCGGGCGATCATCGCCGCCTTTGCCGATCTGGCGGGCGAGGCGGACATCATTCTGCCGGTCCACCCCAGCCCGGCGGTGGCGGGGCCGGTGCAGGCGGCATTGGCGGGGGTGACGGGCGTGCACCTGATGCCGCCGCTCGATTATCCGGCCTTCATCTGGCTGTTGTCGCGGGCGACGCTGGCGCTCACCGATTCGGGCGGGGTGCAGGAAGAAGCCCCGGCGCTCGGCGTGCCGGTGCTGGTGCTGCGCGCAGTGACCGAGCGGCAGGAGGGGGTCGATTCGGGCAATGCCCGGCTGGTCGGCACCGGCAAGGCGGAAATCCTGGCGGCGGTGCGCGGGCTACTGGGTGATTCGGTTGCCATCGACCGGATGGCTAGACCGGCGCTACCTTATGGGGCGGGGGATGCGTCGGTGCGGATCGCGGCGGTGATGGACCAGCTATACGCTTCGACGCGCGCTGCCGCCGGGTTCGAGGCAGCCGCTGCCGCATCGTGAAACGAGCGGCCGGATTGGGGTTTGGTGGCGAGGATTTAAGCCAGGGGCTGCGGTCAGTCCGTTCGGGCGCTGCTGACGGCCGGAATTGGGACGTAGCCGCCATTCCCGGCCGGGCTGCCAGGTCGTGGGCGCTGCAGTTCGCTAACTGTTGGGCTTAGCGCTTATCCCACAACTGTTGCGCTGCCCTCAACTGCCGCAATTACTGTCAACCGCGCCCGTATGATTAAGGCGGGACATGGGCACGGCTTTCGCCTTGCCATTGGCAGCAAGCGAATGCCTGATGCTAGGGATTTGCAGCAGGTCGCGTGATGCCATGGCCTTCCAGTCGAGCCGACGCCCCCCCCTTGGCAAGTCCGGCGAAGGTGGCGGTTCGTAACACAGTATCCAGCTCGAGAAATTCGCCGTAGCACCTGCAAAGACCTGGTCCCATTGATCGGCCGCTTTGACCGCCATGGCCCAGTTGCCTTGGGCGTCGAAAAACCCCGTTACGTCATCGATCGCGCAGACAAACGCAGAATCATCGGTTGTCTGAATCATGTTGATGGTGCCTGTGGTCGAATGCTCGAATGGCGGCGGGACCCTGGGATCGAAGCCGATCAGTTTGAACCCTGTTCCGGCAATATAGTCGAACCGGTTGAGATCATCGCCTGCCCATCGGTATTGGGTCAATGGCCCCCGACCGCGCACCACCACAAGCGTGTTGTACGGTGCAGGTCCGATCACGGGGATACGCAGTACCGGAAAAGTCTCGACCAACGGAAACTGGTAAGGGAGGGCTGCATAGGCCTCTAAAGGGGTAGGAACATCACCGTTTGCCACGATCTACCTCACCACAATCTGCGAAATCGCAAAGTCAATATCGTCTTGCGACGGCGCTCCTACGGTCAGCTTGAAGATCCTCGGTCCGTTGACCTGGCCCGCGACGATGTTGCCACCTGAGGCACCGCCGAATATGGCCCCAGGTGTCACCGTGACTTGCAGATCGGTAACCATCGCAGGATTATCGATCCGATAATGTGCCTCGCACCAATCGCCTTGGATATCCACCTTGACGATTTGTCCGGGAATGAGCGGCGTCAGCCTGTCGAATGGAAATCCCCCGGGTGGAGTGACGCGTTCATAGCGGTTGGCCATGACCGTCAACTGCGGCGCGACAAGTGCGACGTCCTCGCTAGCTGGTCTAAACAGTGACGATGGCCAGCGTATCTTGCCGGCGATGTGTGGGCTTACCCTGACAATCGTCACGACTACTTGGTAGGAAAACCGGTGTAGCGAAGAATCATCGCCCTGCAGTGCAAGAAATGTCGTCAGCAAAAGTTCCCCACTTTGCGGATCAAGTGAGACTTGCGTCGTGTCGGTCGCGAAAACAAAGCCCGTCTCATCGTTGGCAATGCTCGCCAATCCAACGAAAGCGCTCCATTGTTCGAGGTTTCGGGCATAGACGCCCAACCGGACGACGGTTTCATCTCGGTGAAGATCATCGTCGCTGGAATCGAGGTTGCAAAGAGCGATTCCCGACAACACGAGCAATCTGCGGTTGGCTACCCCCAGATCGGCATCAATCTGGCTTACAGACGTGACTTGATTCGGGTCTCGGACATCAAGAGTTTGCATGAGTACCTCGCCAGTAAGGACTCGGATCAATACTTCGTAGCATCACAGAATATTGATCTATTGCAATGCGCTGAACGGTATTGATTGTTACGGGAAGCTACTTTTGACGCCGATGCTGCACTCTTCGGCGCGCTCTCAATACGATCGAGAAAGGTATTCAATCAAGCTTTAGACTTATACAGCGCGATCGTTGCCCCCGCAAGCACCGACAGAAGGGTGGCGACGCGCTGGCTGGCTCCATCACAATCCACGTGGGCCATGTGAACCGTGCCGGCTTCCCCGCAGGCGTCAGGTCCTCGTGCAACTCGAGCAAGATTATTGGAACGTCCGGAATTGCCCGAAGCGGTCGTTCGCAGGTGAGGCCGCGAATGGCGACCATTGGGTCGAAAGCGGCAGCCGCGCACAACGATATCGACCGAGCAGCCGCATTTTCCTACACGCGCAACATTTGCTACTGAATTTGTCACACGATCTTTGACATCGACAAAGTCGGCTATCGCGTTTGGAAACGGCCTTTGAGACGCCAGCGGATTGCGTGAGAATCGCCCGAAACGGTCAACTTGGTAAACTTACAGATGGCGGGCCATGGGGTCTGACGCCGTTGTTGCGCTCTCAGCGGTTGCGCTTTTGCTGTTGCCAGGCGCCCAGGCTTTCCATCATCGGGACGAAGGTGGGGAAGCTGGTGGCGACCGGGCGGGCGTCGTCGATGGTGACGGGCGCGCTGGTGTGGAGGCCGAGGACGGCAAAGCTCATGGCGATGCGGTGATCGAGCCGGGCTTCGACGGTGGCGCCGCCGGGGAGTTTGTCGCCGCCGGTGCCGGTGACGATGAGGCCGTCGGGCAGTTCTTCGACGCTGGCGCCACAGGCGCGCAGGCCTTCGGCCATCACGGCGATGCGGTCCGATTCCTTGACGCGCAGTTCATCGAGGCCGCGCATCACGGTGCGGCCTTGGGCAAAGGCGGCGGCGACGAACAGGACGGGGAATTCGTCGATCATCGAGGGGGCGATATCGGGCGGCACCTCGATGCCGGTGAGCGGGCTGTGCCTGACGATGAGATCGGCGACGGGCTCACCGCCGACATCGCGGCGGGCGGTGATCTCGATATCGGCGCCCATCGCCTGGAGCACGCCGACAAGCCCGGCGCGGGTGGGGTTCATGCCGACATTGGCGATGGTGACGTTGGAGCCGGGCACCAGCAGCGCTGCGACCATGGGGAAGGCCGCGGAGGATGGGTCGCCGGGGACGGTGATGGTTTGCGGTTTCAGTTCCGCCTCGCCCGACAGGGTGATGATGCGGGCGCCATCCTTGCCGGTTTCGACGCGCAGGCTGGCGCCAAAGCCGGCGAGCATGCGCTCGCTGTGGTCGCGGGTGGCGACGGGTTCGATGACCGTGGTTTCGCCCGGCGTGTTGAGCCCGGCGAGCAGCACCGCCGATTTCACCTGCGCCGAGGCGACGGGCAGCGTGTAGGTGAGCGGCACGGCGGGGCACAGGCCGGTCATGGTCAACGGCAGCCTGCCGCCGGGACTGGCGGCAAAGCTGGCACCAATCAGCGACAGCGGATCGATGACCCGGCCCATCGGGCGGCGGGACAGCGAGGCATCACCGATGAAGGTCGCGGTGATCGGGTGGCTGGCGACAAGGCCCATCAGCAGGCGGGTGGAGGTGCCGGAATTGCCCATGTCGAGCGCGGTTTCGGGCTGCAAAAGCCCGCCGACGCCGACACCGTGGATGTGCCAGCGCGATTCCCCCCGTTCGCCGCCCCGGCGTTCGATCTGGGCGCCCATCGCCCGCATCGCCGCGGCGGTGGCCAGAACGTCCTCACCCTCCAGCAGGCCGGTGACGATGGTTTCGCCAACCGCCATCGCGCCGAGCATCAGCGAGCGGTGGCTGATCGACTTGTCGCCGGGCACGGTGACGCTGCCGACCAGCGGACCGGGGGCGGTGAGGGTGAGCGGAATCGCGGTATCGGAGGTGTTGGCGCTGTGGTTCATCGTCGTGCGCTTTGACAGGGGCGGCGGCGTGTGGCAATCGCCCGCCTTTCCGAAGGTGCGCCTGTGGGTTTTATCCATGGGCTTTGCCTGCACCCCCGGTTACGGAGATTTTTGTGGTCAAGGCTGAATGGGGCACCAAGCGTGCCTGTCCCAAGTGCAACACGCGATTCTATGATCTGACGAAGGAAGAGCCGGTAACCTGCATCGAATGCGGTTACGCCTGGGTTCCGGAGCCGATCCTGAAATCCAAGCAGACGACGCCGTTTGAACAGGCCAAGCCTGTGGCCAAGACCGATGGTACGGATTCATCGGACGATGATGATGATCTGGACATCGATGCCGCCGAAGACGCCGAAGCACCGGATGTCGATCTGGGCGATGACGACGACCTCGGCACCGTTGTGAAAAGCAGCGAAGACGAGGAAAGCTGAGATTGCCACTTGCGCCGGCCGGGATCTTGTCCTAACCGGCGCATCCCTTCTGCGGCGTTGCTGCGGCAAGGGTGACGGATTGGGGCGTTAGCTCAGCTGGGAGAGCGCTACGATGGCATTGTAGAGGTCAACGGTTCGATCCCGTTACGCTCCACCATCCGTCCAATGAAAAACGGCGCTTCCGGAATCCCGGAAGCGCCGTTTTTCGTTTCCCGACAGGTTCCGGGCGCGCGCTACAGCCGGTGGCCGTATTCATCGGCGACGACGTCGGCCAGCGATTGGCCGCGCGTCGCCATCAGCGATTTCAGTTCGGCGATCTTCACATCGACAAGGAAGCGGTACCAGAACCCCTGCAGGCCGTGAAACACCATACCCTGCCATCCGTCCAGAAAGCCGAGCAGCAGCACATAGCGATAGATGAAATACAACAGCGGCCGCAGCCCCAGCGGCAGCCGGGCGTAGAAATGATCCTTCAGCCAGCGTTTGCGCCTCGCCTGGCGGCCCATTTCGCCGGGCAGCGCCGGCAGGCTTTCCAGCGTCAGCTGGTCGATTGCCTCACGCGTTGCATAGCTGTTGTGCTTGGCCGTCCACCAATCGATGGAATTGAGATTGATGTCGGCGATTTCGCCGGGGATGTGGGTGACCGCGCCATCGACGACGACATGTTCGTCCATCCAGCGATTTTCGACCCGGCCGCGGCCACTGCGCCACAGTCGGATGACCTGGGTCGGGTACATGCCGCCCCAGCGTATCTTGCGGCCGAGGAAATGGATGGCACGATCGATGGTGGCGCCGGCGATCAGGCTGTCGGCAGGGGTGGCGTTGATGAAGCTGGCGATTCGCGCCGCAAGGTCGGGCGAAACGACTTCATCGGCATCAAGCCGCATGGTCCAGCCGCTGTCGATGCCGGCCTGATCGATGGCCCAGTTGAATTGCTGGGCATAGTTGGTCCAGGGGTGGGCGATGACATCAGCCCCTGCGGCCCGCGCCAGATCGCGGGTGGCGTCGGTCGAGCCGCTGTCGACGATGATCATCCTGGTGGCGATGCCGCGCACCGAATCGAGGCAGCGCTTGATGTGATGGGCTTCATCCTGGGTGAGGATGATCACCGTCAATTCGGTGTTGCTCATCGGGCGTCGCCGTCGTCTCGCGGCATTGCTGTTATGAAAGCGCGCAAATCGCCTGCCCCGTCAGTACGTCACCGGCGCTGCAGGCAGCGCAGGCGCGCCACTGCGATGCGCTTTCGCCCGTTCGTCGTGCCGATCGAAACCCATGTTGTAGCAATCCACCCCTCTCGCTCCCCCTGCGATCCGCAGCGTGCGGCCATTGCCCCTGTTTCATCTGTGCTGCTCGGCGCGCGGCGCGCAAAGCCTTATTCTGGTTCGATGACTGCGCTCAAGGCTTCATTTTGCGCGATGCCGTTCAACCTGTGCGTCCCGACATGCCGGGATCGACGAAATCGGGTGGCGGGCCGCGGCCGCGATCGGCCTGTAGCCAGTCGTAATAGGTGAGCATCCGCCGGGCAATTCCGGGCCAGCCAAAGGCGGTTTTGACCCAGAAATGCCCGCGCGCGCCCATGGCGCCGCGTTCGCGCGCCGGCAGCGCCATGGCAGCGGCAAGGCCCGCCGCGAGTGAGGCAGGATCGGGCGCGACGTGCCAGCCGCAACGCTGTGTCACGAGTTCCGCCCATGGCGTGCCGCGGCTGGCGATGACGGGCAGCCCATGGGCCAGCGCCTCGGCCACGACGATGCCGAAATTTTCGGAAAAAGATGGTAGCACGAACAGTTCGGCGCGGGCGAACAGCGCCGCCTTGCCGGCTTCGTCGACGGCGCCCCCCAAGGTAATGCGGTGGCCAAGCCCGGCGGCGGCGATGGCGGCGGCGAGCGTGGCGCGGTGGCCATCATTGTCAGGCCCGCGAATTTCGAGATGCCAGGCGTCAAGCGCCGGATCGGCGGCGATGATGCCCCAGGCGACGATCAGGCCCGGCAGGTTCTTGACCGGGTGCAGGCGCCCCAGCATCAACACGGTGCGGGTAACAGCGGTGGTGTGGCGGGGCGGATCGGGCGCGGTGGCCGGGCATTCGACGCCATTGGGGATGACAGCGATCGGCGCATGGGGCAGGCGGGCCCTGATGCTGGCGCGTTCGGGTTCTGCCGTCGCATGGAGGCCGATGGCGGCACCCAGCAAGCGCTGCTGATACAGCCGCCAGGCGATGCGCTTGCGCCACGGCTTGTGCGCCAGTGCCCAGGGTTCCAGCATGCCGTGCGGGCTGATGACGGTGGCGATGCCATGGCGGGCAGCGGCGGTGGTTGCGGCGAAATTTCCGGGGCTCCAGATGCCATTGTCGTGCAGGATGGCGCGGCCGGTCTTTGGCAGCGCCCGGATGGCGGCATCAAAGCCATAAACCGGCAGGCCGAAACGGCGGCGGATCGGCACCAGCCTTGCATCGACGAGCGCCGGATCGGGCAACAGCAGCGCAGAAGCCGGATGGTGGTGATCGCCGGCGAACATATGGATTTGCGCGCCTTCGCGGGCCATGGCCTCGCACAGCGACCGGCAGGCTCGCGAGGGGCCGCCATTGCCGGTGCTGATATCGGGGATTGTCTGGATTGCTAGGCGGGTGATCATGCGGGGTTTGGGTGCGGTTGTAGCCGGGTTTCAGGCATTGCCGGCGGCACCTGTACCGGCACGGATTCGCGCCCCTTGATCGCGCACAGCGTCGCCATGACGCCAGCCAGTACATAGCCTAAGGTGATCGCCTGGAACGTGCCCATGCAGATGACAAGGACGCCCGCGACCGTAGGTATCAGCGGTGCCAGTTCGGGCAGCCCGGCGATGGCGCGCCGGGCAAGGATGGTCAGTTGCAGATACCAGCCAAGGAAAAGCGCGAGGCCGATGACGCCGATTTCGGAGATGAAGCGCAGATATTGGGTTTTGGCGACAAAGACATTGCCCTCGGCATAAAGCGCGAACAGCGGATCGAGATAGGGCGTGGCATAAAGATGGATATTGCCCAGCCCGACGCCGGTGACGGCCGAGCCCGGCGCAGCGTTCAGATAGCCGAGGATGGCAAGATCGAAATCCTCGATGGCGCCATCGCTGCTGAGCCGTTCGACGGTGCGTTCCGAAAGAATGTTGATGACGGGGATGCCATAGGCCTCCAGCCCGACGACGAGCAGCAGCATCGGCACGATGAAGGCTGCCGCCACCCCGAAGAGGCTGCTGGTGCGCCGCTGAATCTTGACGCGGAAGGTCCAGCATGCCGGCAGCAGCGCGGCGCTGGCAATGATCAACAGGCCGATGGCGCTGGTGGAAAATGTCGCCAGCATGCTGATGAACAGGAACAGCCAGAGCAGCGCTACGGCCCAGGTCCGCGGCCGCACCACTGTCAGCGCATAGGCCTGCACCAGAATCATCGCGAGGATGATATCGATTCCAAGGTCGCGCGGTTCGCCGGCAAAGGAGTTCATCCGGTAGATGTTCAACGCATCGAGCGCGAATGACCCGCTACGGGCCTCGTAGTAAAGGCTGCCAAGCGCATTGCCGAGCGCGCCGATCGGCAGCGGATTGGAGCCGGTGGCGTACCAGCCGGCGAGCTGCAGCCAGCCGATAAGCGTCAGCACGACGACCGACATGAGGTAAAGCCGACCCATGACAAGGATATCGTCGCGGTCGCGGCTGTACATCGGGATCAGCACGACTGGCGTTATTGCAAATATGAACAGCAGGATCTGGATGAAGGCGCGCACCAGCGGGCCGCGCAGGCCGATGGTGATGACCTCCACCTGGGGCAGAAAGCCGATCTGCAGCAGCGACCAGACTACGGCATAGAGCAGAAAGGTGGCGAACAGCGTGCCGGCGGCGATGCGTTGCGGCGCCAGCCCTGGCTGGGTCAGTCGTACGAAGGTGACCGCCAGCAGCGCCGCCAGTGACACCTGATAGGCGGTGATGCGCAGGCCGACATCGACATCCAGCCCCGACCAGGGAACGAGGAATATGGTAACGAGCAGCGCCACCCGCGCGTTGGCAATGGCGACACCGGTCATGACGGCAAAGAACAGGCATACCACGAGCAGGGCCATTGCCGCGGCCTATCCGTTCGCCGGGTTCGAAGAAAGCCGGGCGCGGACCCCATCGAGCGTTGCGGCGGGATCGGCGAGGCGGCGGGCCAGCAGGCGCAGTGGCGCGATCAGGCGGTCCGCAGGCTGTGGCGGGCGGCCGAGCGCCTTGGCGTGGATGCGGGCGAGGTCCTTTGCCATTTGTTCGGCCAGGCGGCCGCTGCCGGTGATGGTATCGCCATAGAGGCGGAACGCGCCCAGCCGATCCGGCACATTGGCAAAGCGCGCGCCGGCCAGCGCCATGTCGACGAGCAGTTCGCCATCCCAGCTGGTGCGGTTTTCGATATTGAAGCCGCCCGATGCATCGAATGCGGCGCGGCGGAAATAATGGCCCTGCTGCACAAAGGTCATCGCGCCATGGCCGAAATCGGTGAGGCTGAAGCGGCTGGATTTCATGCGGCGGCGGGTGCGGCCCTTGGCATCGATGAGGATGCCATTGCCCAATATCGCATCGACATCGGGGCGTTCGAAGGCGCGGGCGATGGCGTCAAGGCTGCCGGGCAGCATCATGTCATCGGCATTGATATAGCCCAAGATGTCGCCGGTGGCGGCGGCAAAGCCCTTGTTGAGGCCATCGGCCGGGCCCTTGTCGGGACCGAGCAGCACGGTGGTCAGCCGCGGGCGCCAGCGTTCGATGATGTCTCGGCTGCCATCGGTGGAGCCTGGATCGACGACGATGTAGTCAAGGTTGGGGTAAGTTTGGCCGAGGATCGATTCAAACGCGGTTTCAAGGAAGCGCGCCTGGTTGAATGACAGGGTGACGATCGAAATGCGGGGCGTGGCCATCGGGCGCGCTATCTGTGGCGGCGCGGCACGACCAGCGCGCCGGCGACGCCCATGGCGAGGCCGAGCAGCAGCGCCAGCGCCAGCACCGGCACTTGCCTGGGGCTGGTCGGCCTGTCCGAAACGCTGACCTTGCCGAAAGGTTCGGCGGCATAGGCGGCGGGATTGCGCGCCATCATCTCGCGTTGCTGCTGGTCCGACAGCGTGGCGAATAACGCCTGGCGATGTTCGGCCAGGCTGACAAGTGGCAGGCGCGCATTCAGATAGGCGATGTTGTTGCGGGTTCTTTCCAGCGTGCGTTCGCGCAGCCAGGCATCGACAGTGGTGTGCAGCCGCACGATGAAATCACGGGCGAAGCCGGGGTCGGTCGAATCGAGGCTGAGCGTGGCGATCGGCGTTTTCGGCGTCTGGTCGAGATTGACCTGTTCCCCGATCCAGCCCTGCAGGCGGGCGGCGTCCGGTGCCTTCCATGGGGTGACAGGCACGCCGAACAACCGGAAAAAGCCATCGGACAGATGCTTGCCAAAGCCGGCAGGGTCGCGCCATTTTCGGGCGCTGGCATCCCATTCCAGCGGAAAGACGCGGTGCATCAGCACGGGGTCACTGGCCAGCCGCAGCGCGACTTCGCGGGTATACAGGCCTTCGGTGTAGAGCCGGAACGGCGTCACCGGGATCGCCTCCAGCGTTGCGCCGGTAAGGGTCGCAAGGCTGGTCAGCGCGCCGAGATTGGCGGTTTCGCGCGCCGTCGTCGGGGCGGGTGCGATACGCAGCACGGCGGTGTAGCGGTAATCAGTCGTGCGCAGCCAGACGATGGCGATGATGACCGCCGCCAGCGTGATAATGCCGACCGCCCAGGCGCGTGCCCGCACGGTGGCGATGGCGCCGGCGAAGGGGGATGCGGCATCGGCCGGCGGGGTGGCGTCTGGCACCTTAGGCCCGCGTTCCATTGCCGGCGAAATGGCGGCGGCGGGATCGGCAATCATGGCATCGGATGCAACGGTCATGTCTGTCCCGGCAGTGGCGGCGTTCGTCACCCGGCGGTTATGGGCGCGATTGGGTCCACTCGCACAAAGCCGGGCGTCGGTCCATCATTTGGGTTCAGGCGCCCGCAGCGGTCACTTCGGCGCGAGAGGCTGCGCCTTCGGCGAGCGCACGCACCAGGTCGCGGCCATGGGTGGTTGCCGACCAGCCGGTTGCCGAGCGCAGCCGCGCGGTATCGACGGGTGGTTCGGCGGGCGCAGCCGCCGCTGCCGGCAGGATGCGGACATGATCGGCGGGGTCGACCTTGAAATAGGCAAAGGCATCGCGGACGAAATCGCCTGCCGTCAGCAGGACGCCGCTGCCGATGGCGAGGTCCAAGGGTCGTTCGAGCGCCGCCAGGCGGATGATCGCGTCGACATATTCGGGGGTCCAGCCCCAATCCTGCGGGCCGGTTTCGATGATTTCGATCGGGGTCGCGCGTGCGGCGCTGCCGGTCTGGGCGGCGCGCCAGGCGGCGACCGTGATGCGCGCCGGCATCGAATCGGCGGCGGCGAGGCGCGAATCATGGGCGTGGAGGATGGCGTTGGCGGCGAAAATGCCGGTATTGCGCCGCCAGTCCGCCACGGTTTTTGCCTGTGCGAGCAATGCCGGCTGGTGGCGCAGCGCGGCGGCATCGACAATGTGGCTGATCCGCGGCTGGTTGCCGGCGGTGGCAGCAGCGGCGAGAACGTTGGCAACAAGATCGGCTTGCGCCGGGCTGCCATCGTTGATCGCAAAGATGGTCAGCGCCGGCAGTGCTGCCGCCACCCGCGCCGCATCAGCAGCAGTGACCGCTGCGACGGCGGACGCGACCGCCAGATCGTTGAGGGCCGCGCCGTCACCCGACAGGACGCCCGAAACCGCAATGCCGCGCGCATCGAGCAGGCGGGCGAGATAGGCGCCGGTTGCGGTATCGGCGCCGAGGATGAGTGCATTGGCCATGGCACATAGCTGGGCGCTGCGAGGCCTGTGTCAAGGCTTGCGGTGGGCCATGCAGGGGCTTGCGGCGGCTGTGAGTCAGCGCCCGGTGAAGTGGGGCGTGCGCTTTTCCCTGTAGCTGGCAAAGGCCTCGCGGAAATCATCCGTGTCGGTTGCCAGCGCCTGTTCGACATCGGCGGCGGCAAAGCCGGTGTCATAGCTGTCGTCCGCGGCGGTCCAGATCTGCGCCTTGATCGCCGCCAGTGCGCGCGGTGCCGAATTGGCGGCGATGCCGCGGGCATAGGCCATGGTGTGCGCCATCAGCGCATCGTCATCCAGCACGGCGTTGGCGATGCCCAGTCGTTCGGCCTCCGCGCCATCGATGCGGCGGGCAGTGTACAGAAGATCGGCGGCGCGCGCCGTGCCGATGAGGCGGGACAGCAGCCACGCAGAACCCTTTTCCCCCGGCACGCCGATGCGGGCGAAGGTGGCGTTGATGATCGCCGAACGCGCGACAAAACGGATGTCGCAGTGCAGCGCCAGGATGAAGCCCCAGCCAAAGGCCGGGCCGTTGATCGCGGCGATGGTCGGCTTGCGGCTGGTGATGAGGCCGTTCCAGCCGCCGGAAAAGAAGCGCTGCATGGCCGGGCCGATGTCGTCGCCCCATTGTGGCGGGGCGGCCTGTGGCACGGTTTCGACGCGGCCACTGGCGCCGGTGCCGATGATGCCGAGATCGAGCCCGGCGCAAAAGCCGCGGCCGGCGCCGGTGATGACGATCACCCGCACCGCGGGATCGGCGGCGGCATCGGCGACG
>JBBQPR010000064.1:0-17938 GCA_038217075.1 Sphingomonadales bacterium | reverse complement strand
CACCGCCAGCACGAACATCACGCCGATAATCACAAGTGCCGGCAAAATCAGGTGAAAACGGAAAAACGTCGGCGACCAGGCCAGGTTGACCGCAACCCCTGCGGCAAAAAGCACCAGCGCCAGCGTCCGCCCGCGCGCGCCCTTGTGGCCCCAGACAATCGCCGCCGAAATCGCGATCACCGTGTATAGAATCGACCAGGCGATACCGAACACCGGCCCCGGCGGCTGCAACGCCGGCAGCGCCAGCGTCTGATACCAGCCATTATCCTCCGTCGATCCCGACAGCCGCGCCGAAACGCCCCCCAGCACCAGCAACAGCGGCACCAGCACGATACCGGCACGCCAGGCCGAGGCGCGCCGGATGGGGTGCACGGAAACAATGTCAGACATTGGATGGCCATAGCCCATTGCGCAGTGCAGCAACAGCCCCCGCCCTGCCTTGTTTACCGCCCGAACCCGACGCCGGTCAGCCCGTCCTGCTGCCGGCCAGCAAAAACTCCACATTGCCCTCCGGCCCGGTAATCGGGCTTTGGGTCAGGCCGACCACCTGCCAACCCGGTTGCGCCGCCAACCACGCCGCCGCCGCATCGCACACCCGCGCATGTACCGCCGGATCACGCACCACGCCGCCCTTGCCGACTTCCCCCCGCCCGGCCTCGAACTGCGGCTTGACCAACGCCAGCAATCGCGACGCCGGGGCAGCAAAATCCAGCGGCCGCTCCAAAACCTTTGCCAACCCGATGAAACTGGCGTCGCAAACGATCATGTCCACGGCTTCCGGTACATGCGCGTCCGTCAGCAATCGCGCGCTCAACTGCTCCAGAACCACCACCCGCGCATCATCGCGCAGCTTCCACGCCAGCTGGTTGGTGCCCGAATCCACCGCATAAACCCGCGCCGCCCCCCGGCTGAGCAGCACGTCAGTAAACCCCCCGGTCGATGAACCAACGTCCATCGCCACCACCCCGGTCACATCCCAGCCGAAATGCGCCAGCCCATGCGCCAGCTTCACGCCGCCGCGCGAGACCCAGGGGTGGTCACGGCCCTTCACCGTCAACACCGCATCCCCGGCCACCATCTCCCCGGCCTTCGCCACCCGGCGCGTGCCGTCATAAACCAGCCCCGCCAGGATCAACGCCTGCGCCCGCGTTCGGCTTTCCGCCAACCCGCGCGCGGCGAGCAACTGATCGATACGCATCTTCATCCGCGCCCCATTAACCGCTTTGCCCCCCCTCCACCACTGCCGCACCACCATTCCCACCCGCAAAAGCGCCGCTTCACAAGTCCGCGTCATCCGCTAAACGGTCCAGATGACCGCCACCATCCGCGAATTCCGTTACGGCGACATGGGTGCCATCGTCACCGCACAGGCTGAATTCTACGCCGCCGCCTATGGCTGGCGCGGCGAAATGGAGCCGTTGCTGCTACAGGTCTGCGCCGATTTCCTGCGCGATCACCGCCCCGGTCGCAGCAATTGCTGGGTCGCCGAACAACATGGCCGCATCGTCGGGTCGATCTTTTGCTGCGATCCGGGCGACGGTGCGGCGCAGTTGCGCCTGCTCTACATCGACGCCAGCGCCCGTGGGCAGGGGCTGGGCAGCCGCCTCATCGACACCTGCATCGATTTCGCCCGCAGCGCCGGCTACCCCCGGCTGTGGCTGTGGACCCACGCCGTGCTGCTGCCAGCCCGCCGGCTGTACGCCGCCGCCGGCTTCAAGATCACCGCAACCGCCACGCACGACACCTTCGGCAAGCCCGAACCCGGCGAAACCTGGACGCTGGAATTCACCGCATGACCCGCTTTGCCTTCACCATCCACGCCACCGACGGCGCCGCCCGCACCGGCGAAATCACCATGCAACGCGGCACCATCCGCACGCCGGCCTTCATGCCGGTCGGCACCGCCGCCACGGTAAAGGGCCTGCGCCCCGCTGAAATCCGCGCGGCCGGCGCCGACATCATCCTGGGCAACACCTATCATTTGATGCTCCGCCCCGGCGCCGAGCGCATCGCAAGGCTCGGCGGCCTCCACCATTTCATGGGCTGGGACCGGCCGATCCTCACCGACAGCGGCGGTTATCAGGTGATGAGCCTGTCCGCCCTCACCAAACGCAGCGAGGAAGGTGTCGCCTTTGCCAGCCATCTCGATGGCTCCAAACACCTGCTCAGCCCCGAACGCTCCATCGAAACCCAGCGATTGCTAGGCTCCGACATCGTCATGGCCTTTGATGAACTCATCGCTTTGCCCGCCCCGCGCGAGGCCATGGACGCCGCCATGCAACGCTCCATGCGCTGGGCCGCGCGCAGCCGCGCCGCCTTTGACACCGCCGCCGATCAATCCAGCCGCGCCGCGCTGTTCGGCATCCAGCAGGGCGGCCTCGATGAACGGCTGCGCGCCACCAGTGCCACCGCCCTCACCACCATCGGTTTCGACGGCTATGCCATCGGCGGGCTGGCGGTGGGCGAAGGGCAAGAGGCGATGTTCGGCGTGCTCGACTATGCCACCGGCCAATTGCCGACCACAGCGCCGCGCTACCTGATGGGTGTCGGCAAGCCCGACGACATCGTCGGCGCCGTGGTGCGCGGCGTCGACATGTTCGATTGCGTACTGCCCACGCGCTCCGGCCGCAACGGCCAGGCCTTCACCCATGATGGCCCGCTCAACATCCGCAACGCCCGCCATAATGAAGACAGCGCCCCCATCGATGCCGAATGCCCCTGCCCGGTCTGCACCGGGCCTGCCGCGGTCAGCCGCGCCTATCTGCACCACCTCGTCAAATCCGGCGAAATGCTCGGCGCCATGCTGATGACCGAACATAATATCGGCTTTTACCAGCATTTGATGACCGGTCTGCGCGCTGCCATCGCCGAACATCGGCTGTCGGCCTTCGCCAGCGGCTTCCTTTCCCGCTACACGCCCGCCAAATAGCTACCGTAACGCCGCCCGGGTCGCCAGATACGGTGCCGCATCAACCGTCGGCGGCTCCCCCAGCAACAGCGCCGCACACAAATCCCCCGCCGCCGGTGCGGTCTGGATACCGAAACCGCCCTGCCCGGCGCACCAGAAGAACCCCGGCACCGCGCCATCCCAGCCAAATACCGGCGCCCGGTCCGGCGCAAAGGTGCGCAGGCCCGCCCAACTCGTCTCCAGCCGCTCGACCTTCACCGTCGTCGCGCGTTCGAACCGGTCGATCACCACCGCCAGGTCCATCTCGTCGGGCCGCACATCATGCGCCACATCGGGTGTCTCGTCGTGCGGGCTCAACCACAGCCGCGCGCCATCGGGCTTGAAATAGAACCGCCCCGCGGCGTCCATCGTCACCGGCAAATCCGCCGGCGGCGGTGGATCGATGCGCAGCACCGCCATGGTCCGGCGCAACGGCTGCAACCCGCGCGGCCGCGCCCCGGCCATCGCCGCCAGCCCGTCGGCCCAGGCCCCCGCCGCATTCACCACCGTCGTCGCCTGCACCACCCCGGCCCGGGTTTCGATGCGCCAGCCATCACCGTCGCGCGCCAGCGCCGTCACTTCGGCGTTGGTCATCAGGTCGGGCCTGCCGCCCTTCCAACCGCGCAGGAACCCCTGATGCAGCGCCGCCACATCGATATCGTGGCAATCCGGCTCCAATATCCCCCGCGTCCGCCATGCCGGCCGCAACATCGGCCCGGCAGGCGACGCCGCCAAAGCCGCCGCATCCAGCCAGTGATAATCGACGCCGCCTTCGTCGAATTCCGCCGCCACCGCCGCCAGCGCGCCATCGGTGCCAAAATCACCATCATCCGGCGGCGCCAGATGCAGCGCCGGGCGCACCGACAATAATGGCCGGTCGCAAAACCCCTGCGGCGGCGCCCCGAAAAATCCGCGCGACGCCCGGCTCAAAGGCACGATCTTCGGCCCGCCATAGCTTTCCACCCAGAACGCCGCCGACCGCCCGGTGGTGTGATAGCCCGGCTGCGCCTCCATTTCGATCAACGCGATGCGCAGCCGCCCCGCCGACCGGTCGAGCAGAGCCCATGCCAGGCTCGCCCCGGCCACCCCGGCGCCGATGATCGCCACATCATAGGTCATGCGCCGGCCCGCAAGAACGCCGTCACCCGCGCCAGAACAGCGGCGCGCACCGGCGCCACCTCGCGCAACAATTCATGGCCGGCGCCCGCCACTTCCTCGATACGGGCATAGGGCATCAGCGCCTGCGCCCGGCGGGTAACAGCATTATCCACCAGCCGGTCATCGTCCGGGATGATGATCAGCATCGGCGTGGTGATCCGCTGCAGCATCGGCGTCGCATCGGCCCCTTCGCCCGTGCCACGTGTCCCCGGCGGCGGCGAAAACAGCGCCCTCAGCGAGGCAAAGGCCGCGTCCAGCCAGCCAAAGGTGACGCTGCCCAGCGCCAGCGCCGGCACCTGCTCCACCCACCAGCCTTCATCGCTGTATCGGTCCGGATCGGTCGTCAACAACCGCTGCCGGTACGATCCCGGCACACCCTTCACATAGGGGCCACCGCCCGGCACATAGGCCTGCCCGCGCCCCAGCCGCACCATCAACCGCGCCAGCAATCGGGCGAGGAACGGCCCCAGCGGCGGCGCCCGCACACCCAGCATCGGTGACAGCAGCACCACCCGGCTGAACTCGCCGTTCTCCCCGGCCAGATGCCGCTGCAACAAATGCCCGCCCATCGAATGCGCCACGGCGAACCACGGCCCCGGCAGGCTGTCCCGGAACCAGCCGATCAATTCATCCAGATCGCCCAGCCAGTTATCAAAGCCCGGGCTGTGCCCCTTCATCGGATCATCGCCCTGCCGCCCCGAAAGCCCCTGCCCGCGCCAATCGAATGTCGCCACGCCCCATCCGGCATCGACAAGATCGTGGAACGTCTCGCAATATTTCTCCATGAAATCACCGCGACCGGTGATGAACAGGATGGACCCCGGCCCTTCCTCACCCCCGCCCGCCGGGCCGGGCTGCCATATCGCGGTACGCACCGGCCAGCCATCGCGCATCGCCCGCATTTCCACCGTGCCACCCGCCGGCAATGTCCGCCGTCGCATCAGCGCCGCATCGCCTCGCACCGGGCCATCGTTCATGCGGTCGCGGGCTTTCGCGTCCCCGCAGCCGAACCAGCGGCTTGCGCGGCTTGCGGCGCCACATCGTTGCGGCCGCGCAACCGCCGGCGCGGCACCACCAGCGTGACGAGAAACGCCAGCGTCAGCAGGCCCAGCGATACCGGAAACAACCGCTCGATCGACACGGCAAAGCTGGCCTTCAACCCCGTTTCGGCCGCAGCGACCACCGCCGGGCCGGCATCGCCCCGCGCCGCCAGGGCGGCGACCAAAGCCCCGCGATTCATCGCCAGCGTCTGCGCCTCAGAAAGCTCGAACCGCGCCCCCGGATCGACAAGCTGCGGCACCCGCTGTGGCAATTCGCCCGATAGCTGGAAGGTCAGGATCGCCCCGAACATCGCCACACCCACCGTCGCGCCGATCTGCCGGCAGAATTGCGCCGATGCCGTCGCCACACCCACTCGATCGTGGCTGACCGCGCTCTGGATGGCGAGGGTGAACATGCCCTGCGCCGGGCCAAGGCCCAGCCCCAGCATGAACAGGTTGAACGTCAACAGGCCGGATGACCGGTCCGGCGTCATCTGCGTCAGCAATGCCAGCGCCGCGATGGCGACAAGCCCGCCGGCAACCAGCACCGGCTTGTAATGCTGGGTGCGCCGCGCGATCTGCCCGGCCGCCATCGATCCGGACAACACCCCGAACAGCAGCGGCAGCATGGCAACGCCGCTCTGGCTCGCCGTCAGGCCGCGCACCAGCTGCAAATACAAGGGCAGGAACATCGGCACGCCCATATAGCCCAGGTTGACCAGTACCAGCGCGACATTGGCCCGCGCCACCACCTTGTCGCGGAACAGATCGAGCGGCACCACCGCCCAGCTTTTGCCGCGCGATACCGCCAGAAAAGCCAGAAACGCCACCACTGCCATCGCCATAACGCCAATGATCCGCGGCTGGCCCCAGCCCAGTCCCTGCCCGCCCCAGCTCAGGCCGAGCAGCAGCGGCACGAACGTCGCGACGATCAACAGGCTGCCCAGCCAATCGATGCGCGCATCGGCCCCTCGCCGCGCCGCCGGCAGCTTGGTCAGCAGGATATACAGCGCAATCCCGCCCAGCGGCAGGTTGACATAGAATATGAACCGCCAGCCCGACACGATATGGCCCATCACACTGGTCGTGGCATGATCGGTCAGATACCCGCCCACGACCGGCCCGGCCAGCCCCGCCAGCCCGAACATCGCCCCGAACAACCCGGTATAGCGGCCCCGTTCGGCCGGCGGCACGATATCGGCAACCGTCGCAAACGCCCCCGTCGTCAACGCGCCCGCGCCCAGCCCCTGGATGCCCCGGCAAACGATCAACTGGTTCATGCCATCGCCGACCAGCGGCAACGCGCCAAACTCCCCCGCCAACCCGCACAGCATTGATCCGGCCAGGAACATCAGCACGCCGAACACCAGCACCGGCTGCCGACCATAGATATCACCCAGCTTGCCATAGATCGGTACGGCAACGGTGGAGGTCAGCAGATAGGCCGTCCCCACCCAGGCAATGCGGTCCAGCCCACGCAGTTCATCGATGATGCGCGGCATCGCGGTGGCGACGATGGTCTGGTCCAGCGCCGACAGGAACAGCACCAACAGTACGGCGCCCAGCGCAACGCGCCGTTCCTTTACGGTATAGGCATGGGGAATCGCGGCGGCAGTCATGACGCCTCTGCCGATAGCGCGGGTTGCCGTGCCGGTCGACTCCCAAGGCACACATCCGTTTGTGGCGCGAAGCTGTGCCGCACGCTTGCAATCCACCGGCCTGCGCGCGCAAGACAGGGCAAGGAGTATCCAACCCATGCAATTTTCCATCGAACCACAGATGCTGGCAATCGGCATCGCGGCCCTAGTCATCGGTTTGCTGCTGGGCCTCGCCCTGCGGTCCGGGCTGAAACGCCGCGTCGCCGTGCTATCGGAGCGCAATGATGGCCTTACCCGCGAACGCGATGGTGCCATCGCCGAACGCGATCGCCTGGCCGTCGAACTCAAGGCGCGCGAGGCACAGATCCGCCCGCTGTCCGATGAAGTCGACAAATTGCGCCGTGATTTCGCCCGCGCCCGCGCCGGCAACGAAGCCGTCGCCCTGCCCGCCGAGGTACGCAGCGTCGATCCGCTCGACCTGCGGCAACTAAAGGGCGTCGGCGCCAAATTTGCCGACCGGCTGGCGGCGGCAGGCATCACCCGCATCGATCAGATCGCCGGCTGGACGGCCGCCGACACCGATGTGATGGATGGCCAGATGGGCGATTTCCGCGGCCGCATCGTCGCTGACAGGCTGGTCGAGCAGGCAAAGCTGCTCACCGAAGGCCGCTACACCGAATATGAAACCCTGTTCGGCAAGCTTGGGCCAGCGTGACAGCAGAGGTTGAGGCCGGGGAAACAGCGAGCGTGGAACGCCGCCCGCTGCCGGCCTTCATCAAGTTGCTGACCGGCATCGCTGCCACCGTCCTGATCACCTATGGCGCCAACATGTATGAACGCCAGCACATCCTGTCGCAGCTCGGCTTTCGCGCCAGCCGTACCTTCCTCGCCAATGGCGTCACCGATGGCGCCGCCGCCTGGCGCAGCGATGCCGGCTGGACCCACCGCATCGCCCGCCTGTCCGGCACCGCCGATCCGGCCACCCGCGCCCGCATCGCCGAACAGCTTGCGGCCAAAAAAGGCATCGCCGGCGTCGAATGGATGGATCGCTGATGCTCTGGCTCGCCGGCGAAATCTGGACCTGGGTACTCGCCAGCTTCTTCGTCGGCCTCGCCACCGGCTGGTGGATCTGGCGCCGCAGATAGAGCCAATTGCCGAGACATAACGTCCCCCTCTTCCGCCTGCGGGAGAGGCGAGAGACGGCGTAGCCGGCCCGGGTGAGGGTGTTTTGCTTGCTGCCAAGCCAGCAATCGCCTTCACCCGCCGCGCGCGACAAAGGTCACCACCGCGACGCCGCGCGGGTCCCTCTCCCACCGGCGGGAGAGGGACGTCTATCGGGCCTACCCCTTGGCCCTGAGCGCCGCCTGTGCCGCCGCCAGCCGCGCAATCGGCACGCGATATGGGGAGCAACTGACATAATCCAGGCCCAGCGTCTCGCAGAACGCGATGCTCTGCGGATCGCCGCCATGCTCACCGCAAATGCCCAGCTTCAACCCCGGCCGCGCCTTGCGGCCGCGCTCGGTGGCAATGGCGATCAACTCGCCAACGCCTTCCTCGTCGATGCCCACAAACGGATCGCGCGGATAAATGCCCAATTCGACATAGGTGCCAAGGAAGCGTGACGCGTCATCGCGGCTGATGCCCAGCGCCGTCTGCGTCAGGTCATTGGTACCAAAGCTGAAAAATTCGGCAAATTCGGCAATCGCATTGGCCCTGAGCGCGGCGCGCGGCAATTCGATCATCGTGCCGACCTGATATTCCAGCGTCATGCCCGTCTCGGCGAACACATCGCGCGCCTCCGCATCGATGGCCAGCTTGGTCAGTTCCAGTTCGCGCGCCGTCGATACCAGCGGCACCATCACCTCGGGCACCACGGCCTCGCCGGTATCCTTGGCCACGATCACCGCCGCCTCAAAGATGGCCCGCGCCTGCATCGCATAGATTTCCGGATAGGTGATGCCCAGCCGACAGCCGCGATGCCCCAGCATCGGGTTGAATTCATGCAATTCGGCAATCCGCCGGCGCACCGTCACCACCGGTAAACCGGTCGCAGCCGCCACATCGGCAAAGCCATCCTCATCATGCGGCAAAAACTCGTGCAACGGCGGATCGAGCAGCCGGATCGTCACTGGCAAGCCCGCCATTACCCGGAAAATGCCTTCGAAATCGCTGCGCTGTTCGGGCAGCAATTCGGCCAGCGCCGACGCCCGGCCCTTGCTGTCTTCCGCCAAAATCATGCGCCGCACCGATGTGATGCGCGATGGTTCAAAGAACATATGTTCCGTCCGGCACAGCCCGATGCCTTCGGCGCCGAAACCGCGCGCCGTGCGGCAATCGGCCGGTGTTTCGGCGTTGGTGCGCACCTTCAACCGACGATGCAGATCGGCCCATTCCATCAACGTGCCGAAATCGCCGGCCAATTCCGGCTCCACCGTCGCCACCTCGCCCAGCATGACTTCGCCGGTGCTGCCGTCGATGGTGATGCGGTCGCCTTCCGCCACGCTGCGGCCGCCAACGCTCATCGTCCGCGTCTTCACATCGATGGCAAGGCTGCCCGCGCCCGAAACGCACGGCCGCCCCATGCCGCGCGCCACCACCGCCGCATGGCTGGTCATGCCACCCCGCGCCGTCAAAATGCCCTTGGCGGCGTGCATGCCGTGAATATCTTCCGGGCTGGTTTCGGTGCGCACCAGGATGACCGCCTCGCCCATCTTGGACCGGGCTTCCGCCACGTCGCTGTCGAACACCACCGCGCCCGATGCCGCCCCCGGCGATGCCGGCAGGCCGCGCGCAATCACATCGCGCGGCGCCTTGGGGTCCAGCGTCGGATGCAACAACTGGTCAAGCGCATTGGCCTCTACCCGCAGCACCGCTTCCGCCTCGGTGATCAGGCCCTCGTTCGCCATATCGACCGCAATCTTCAACGCCGCCTTGGCGGTACGCTTGCCGGCGCGCGTCTGCAGCATCCACAACCGCCCGTCCTCGACGGTAAATTCAATGTCCTGCATGTCGCGATAATGGTTTTCGAGCAGCGCAAACACCGCTGCCAGCTCACCGAACACCCATGGCATCGCCTCTTCCATCGAAGCCGCCCGCGCCCCGGCCCGTTCCCGCGCCGCCATGGTCAGATATTGCGGCGTGCGAATGCCGGCGACAACATCCTCGCCCTGCGCATTGATCAGATATTCGCCATAGGTAACCCGCTCGCCGGTCGCCGGGTCACGGGTGAACGCCACGCCGGTCGCCGATGTTTCGCCACGGTTGCCAAACACCATCGCCTGCACGGTAACGGCGGTGCCCCAGCTTTCGGGGATATCGTTCAACCGCCGATAGGTGCGCGCCCGGTCCGATCGCCACGAACCGAACACCGCGCCGATCGCACCCCAAAGCTGCTCGTGCGGGTCCTGCGGAAACGCATCGCCCCAATTCTGCAACACCAGCGCCTTGTATCGCGCCACCAGCCCCTGCAAATCCTCGGCCGAAAGCTCGGTATCCAGCGAAACGCCGCGGTCTTCCTTCAGGATTTCCAGCGCATCTTCAAAGGCATAATGGTCCAGCTCCAGCACCACATCGGAATACATCTGGATGAACCGGCGATAGCTGTCCCAGGCAAAACGCGGATTGCCCGACGCCGCCGCCAGCCCTTCGACCGTCACATCGTTCAGGCCCAGGTTAAGCACCGTATCCATCATGCCCGGCATCGAAACCCGCGCGCCAGACCGCACCGAGACCAGCAACGGATCGGCCGCATCGCCGAATGTCTTACCGGTAATCGCCTCGACATGCGCCAGCGCCGCCAGCGTGTCGGCCTTCACCGAATCCGGCAATTTCCCGCCCGCGTCATAATAGGCAGCGCAAACCGAGGTCGCGATGGTCAGGCCGGGAGGCACCGGCAAGCCGATGCCGGCCATTTCGGCCAGATTGGCGCCCTTGCCACCCAACAGGGTCTTCAGCGTCGCATCGCCATCGGCCGTGCCGCCGCCGAATTTGAAAACGGACTTGGTCATATAAAGCTCCTGCCACCCTCTCCCGCTTGCGGGAGAGGCGAGAGACGCGCGAAGCGCGGCCCGGGTGAGGGTGTTCTTTTGTGTCGGCACCCGGAAACACCCTCACCCGGCGCGCTGGCGCGCGACTCGCCTCTCCCGCAAGCGGGAGAGGGGCATTGATGTTGTCGTGCGAGCATCATCCCTCGATCCTCGAAAAATCGGCAACCGAATGCACGGCATCCCGGAACCGCGCCAGCAACGCCAGCCGATTGCGCCGAATGGCCGGATCAGGATCATTGACCATGACATCGGCGAAAAACGCATCCACCGGCGCCCGCAACGACGCCAGCGCCGTCATCGCCCCGGCAAAATCCTCGGCCGCCACAGCCGCCGCCGCCATCGGCAGCGCCGCATCGAGCGCCGCAACCAACGATCCCTCGGCCAGATGCGTAATCGCCCCGCTCCATTCGGCAGCATGATCATGCGCCTCGGCCGCCTCGTCCTTGGCGCCTTCGATGCGCAGGATGTTGGCAGCACGCTTGTAGCCGGCGAGCAGGTTGGTGCCGTCGTCGGTCGCGATGAACGCCTGCAACGCCTTCACGCGCGCCAATAGGCGAACCAGATCGTCCTCACCCCCAAGCGCGAACACGGCGTCAATCAGATCGTGCCGAACACCAGCTTCGCGCTGCTGAACCTTGAGGCGGTCTGATAAAAACTCAAACAGCTTTGCTGGATCGCCATGCCGCAACCAATGGAGCCCACCGGTGACTCGCATACCAGTTCCAAGAAGCACCTGCTCCAAGGGCAGTCGAATATTTGCCGCGAGTAACATACTTATTACTCCGAGGCCGGCGCGACGCAACGCAAACGGATCGCGAGATCCAGTGGGCGGTTCACCGATCGCGAAGAACCCGACCAGCGTATCCAGCTTGTCCGCCAATGCCACCGCCACACTCACCGGCGCCGTCGGCACATCATCGCCCTGCCCGACCGGCTTGTAATGGTCGCGGATCGCATCGGCGACCGCCGGGTCCTCACCCGCCGCCAGCGCCAAATAGCGCCCGGCGATGCCCTGCACTTCCGGAAATTCGCCCACCGTCGCCGAAACAAGGTCGGCCTTGCACAGCCGCGCGGCGCGTTCGGCGAGGTCGGCATCGCCCTTTACCGCGCCGCTTTCGACCAGCCAGCGCGCCAGCGTCGCCACCCGTTCGACCTTGTCGGCAACCGTGCCCAGCTTTTCGTGGAACACGATGTCCGCCAGCTTGGGCGTAAACGCTTCCAGCCCGCCGGCGCGGACCGTCGCCAGATCCTGGTCCCAGAAGAATATCGCATCCGACAGCCGCGCCGAAAGCACCCGTTCATTGCCGGCAACGATCGCCGCGCCGCCGTCGCTCGCCACCAGATTGGCCACGCACACGAACGCCGGCGCCAATGCCCCCGCCGCATCGGCGCAGGCAAAATATTTCTGGTTGGTCCGCATGGTCAGCTGAATGACCTCGCGCGGCACCGCCAGGAACGCCGGATCAAAACCGCCCAGCATCGGCACCGGCCATTCTGTCAGCCCGGCATTCTCCGCCACCAGCCCGGCATCGGGAATGACGCTGAACCCCTTTGCCGCCGCCACTTCAGCCGCACCCGCCTCGATCAACGCCCGCCGCTCCGCCGACGCCACGATCACCTTCGCCGCCCGCAATTGCCCGGCATAACTGCCGGCATTGTCGATTGAAATCGGTTCCGGGGCGTGAATGCGATGCCCGCGCGTCATCCGCCCACTGGCCACCCCATGCGCCTCGCACGGCACCACGTCATCGCCCAGCAACGCCACGATCCCGGTCAACGGCCGCACCCATCGCGGCGCCGCCGTCGTCGCGGAAGCCGCGCCCCAGCGCATGGATTTCGGCCAGGCAAAATCGCGGATAATCGCCGGCACCAGTTCGCCCAAAATCGCCGCTGCGCTGCGCCCCTCGCTGGCGATATGCGCGAACAGCACCACGCCCTTGGGCGTCTGGCGTTCC
This sequence comes from Sphingomonadales bacterium, assembly GCA_038217075.1. Taxonomy (GTDB): domain Bacteria; phylum Pseudomonadota; class Alphaproteobacteria; order Sphingomonadales; family Sphingomonadaceae; genus Sandarakinorhabdus. The sequence continues at coordinate 5,194 of JBBQPR010000064.1, read as the reverse complement.
TCAAGCTGATCGCGCCGCAACCCCGTCGAGCGCAGGAAGCCGGCAATCGCCTGTTCGGGCGCGCTCGCCGATGGCCCCTTGCGCTCCTCCGACGACGCCGCACTCGCCGCCGCCACATCGCTCGCCACCAGCCACAGCCGCCGCGGCGTCACATCGGCCACCACCGTGCCATGCGCCAACCCGGCCGCCTTCAGCCCGTCGATGAAACGCGTGCGCAACTGCTCCGCAGCCGCCGCCTGCATCCGCGCCGGAATTTCCTCGCTGGCGATTTCAAGCAGGAAGTCGCTCATTTCGCGCCCTCCACCCAAAGATCGGCGACACCCTTCACCAGGTCCCGCACCCGGCCGATATAGGCCTGGCGCTCGGCGACCGAAATCACCCCCCGCGCATTCAAAAGATTGAACAAATGGCTCGCCTTGATGGCCTGGTCATAGGCCGGCAACGGCAACCCGCGCGCCACCAGCGCCCGGCATTCTTCCGACGCATCGCGGAAATGCTGGAACAGCTTTTCGGTATTGGCGGCTTCGAAATTATAGGCGCTGAACTGCTGCTCCTGCTTCAGGAACACATCACCATAGGAAACCCCGGCGTCGTTATAGCGCAGGTCGTACACGCTCTCGACGCCCTGCACATACATGGCGAGCCGTTCCAGCCCATAGGTCAATTCCCCCGCCACCGGCGCGCAATCATGGCCGCCGACCTGCTGGAAATAGGTGAACTGCGTCACCTCCATGCCATCGCACCAGACTTCCCAACCCAGCCCCCAGGCGCCCAGAGTCGGGCTTTCCCAATCATCCTCGACAAAACGGATGTCGTGCTTGTGCCGATCGATGCCGATGGCGTCCAGCGACCCCAGATACAGATCGATGAGATCGTCGGGCGACGGCTTCATGATCACCTGAAACTGGTAATAATGCTGCAACCTGTTGGGGTTCTCGCCATAGCGACCATCCGAAGGCCGCCGGCTCGGCTGCACAAAGGCGGCGTTCCACCGGTCCGGCCCCAGCGCTCGCAGCGTCGTCGCCGGGTGAAAGGTGCCCGCCCCCATTTCCACATCATAGGGCTGCAGAATCGCACAGCCACGCTGCCCCCAGTAACGCTGGAGGGTAAGGATGATATCCTGGAATGAAAGGGACGACAGGGTCAGGGCCTTCGCAGGTGCAAAATACGCCTGAGCCTGTAGCGGCGCGAGGCCGAAAGGGTCAACCGTCCGTGCGCTTCGCCGCGCTCATCGCCGCCAGCCATGCGACGATCGCCGCGTCATCAGCCGGGTCCACCGGCGCCTTGTAGGTGCCGCGCATCTTGGCAACTTCCGCCGCCCATTCGGGGGCGGAAAGTTTCGGCTGGTTCATCACCATGCTCGCCGAATGACAGGACCGGCAATTTTCGTTCACCGCATCGGCCGAAGGTGAACCCGGCCCCAGATCGGAAAACGGCGTATCGTCGCCGGGCAATTCGATGCTGACCGGCGCTGCAAACAGCGCAACGGGCACAACAACGGCAGACAGCAGGGCCAGCGGGGCGAGCAAGCGCATCATGCGAACACAACCTCCGTCGTTTCAACCTGCCCGCGCATATAGCCGCCCGGGTTCCAGATGCAGGTCATCGGCTGCGTCACCCCGGCGGTGCTGGTGCATCGAGACATCAACCGCCCCGGCCCGGCCCCCGGCGGCGTGGCCGCCCCGTCAAAGCGTCGGAAACTATATTTGCCCGCGTCCGGCCCCAGCGTCGCTGCCACCCATGTCGCGCCGCCATCGGCCGATATCTCCACCGATGCCACCCCGGCATCGCCGCCAAAGGCGATGCCGCCGATCTTCACCGGCGCCGCCGCCGGCAACCGCGCACCATGGTCGATATTGGTGATGAACGATCGCGGCACCATCGCGCTGATCGGCCTTGTGGGGAAATCCTTGGTCCCCGGCGACACCCCGCCATCCAGGGTCGCCGGCACCTTGTACGCCTTGGCCATCCAGAAATTGTCGTCCGGCTTGTCGAGCACTTCGATCCGGTCGAGCGCCTTCACCCAATAGGTCGAATACCAGCCCGGCACGACCAGCCGCAGCGGGAAACCGTTCAGCATCGGCAGCGTTTCGCCATTCATCGCCCAGGCGATCATCACTTCGCCATCACGGGCATGGTCGATGCCCAGCGACTTCATGAAATCCGGGCCGTCCGGCACCACCGGCTCGTCCAGCCCCGAAAACCGCGCCAGCAGCGCCCCGTCCCTGACCCCCGCCAGCGCCAGCACATCGCGCAGCCGCACGCCCGTCCACAGCGCATTGCCCATCGCGCCATGGCCCCATTGCCCGCCGGCAACGCGCGGTTCGAATAGCCCGCGCGAATTGCCGGAACACTGGTTGACGGCGGCAATTTCAAAACGGGGTAGGCGTTTCAGCGTCGACAGCGAAAGGCGCAGCGGTTTCCCGACATGGCCGTCAACGGTCAGCCGGAAACTGGCCGGGTCCACCTCGGTCGGGCATGGCCAGTGCCAGCGCACGTAAAACCGCTCATTCGGCGTGAAAATGCCGGTATCGAACGCCGACAACGGCGTCTCGAGCAAAGGCGGCGTCGTGCGTTGCAGGATCATGCCCCGCTTGCCCGGAAACGCATCGGTCATTGGTCGCAGGCTCGGGCCACCCGGCAACCGCAGATCCCGCATCGGCTGCGCCAGCCCCGGCGCCGCCAGGCCGGCGCTGACAAAGGCGGCTGTATGCAGAAACTGGCGACGACTGGTCATGCTGGCACCCTACCCCCTGCAACCCGGCAAAACCACTCAGACGTTGAAACGGAACAACATCACATCGCCGTCATGGACGACATATTCCTTGCCTTCGGACCGCAACTTGCCCGCCTCACGCGCACCGGCTTCACCCTTGAACTTCACATAATCGTCAAAGGCGATGGTTTCGGCGCGGATGAAGCCCTTTTCGAAATCGCCATGAATCTCGCCGGCGGCCTGCGGTGCGCGTGATCCCCGCGTCACCGTCCAGGCCCGCGCTTCCTTGGGCCCAACGGTGAAAAAGGTGATCAGGCCCAGCAATTCATACCCGGCGCGAACGACGCGGGCGAGCCCGGTTTCGGTCAACCCAAGCGCCTCCAGATATTCCGGCCGGTCGCCTGCCTCCATCATCGCCACTTCGGCCTCGATGGCGGCGGAAACGATCACCGCACCCGCCCCCACCTTTGCCGCCATGGCCTGCACCGCGGCGCTATGGGCATTGCCGCTGGCCGCCGAAGCTTCTTCCACATTGCAGACATACAGCACCGGCTTCGAGGTCAAAAGTTGCGCCAGCCCAAGCGCCCGCGCCTCCTCCTCGTCCTTGGGCTCGGCCAGCCGCGCCGGCTTGCCATCGCGCAGCAATTCCAGCGCCTGGCCCAGGATGGCGGCGTCCACCTTGGCCTGCTTGTCGCCCTGCGTCGCCTTTTTGACCAGCGCCGGCACGCGTTTTTCCAGCGATTCGAGATCGGCCAGCATCAATTCGGTCTCGACCGTTTCCGCATCGGAAACCGGATCGACCCGGCCCTCGACATGGGTAACGTCATCATCCTCGAAACAGCGCAGCACATGCACGATGGCATCGGTTTCGCGGATATTGGCGAGGAACTGGTTGCCCAGCCCCTCCCCCTTCGACGCGCCGCGCACCAGCCCGGCGATATCGGTAAACCCCAGCTGCGTTTCGATGATCTTGGCCGAACCGCCAATGCGCGCCAGTTCGTTCAGCCGCGGATCGGGCACCGGCACATTGCCGACATTGGGTTCGATCGTGCAGAACGGATAATTCGCCGCCGCCGCACTGGCGGTTTCCGTCAAAGCGTTGAACAGCGTCGATTTGCCGACATTGGGCAGGCCGACAATACCGCAGCGGATGGCCATGAAATCTGTCCTTTTCCCCTGCTGATCCGGCAAGGGCGGGTTTGGAATATCGGGCGGCACGAACCGCCGCATCGTTGCGGCATGGCACTAACCACCCGCGGCCCCGCCCGCAAGCCGCACGGCGCCTTATCGCTGCGGCACCGTCCGCCGCGCCACTTCATTCATGAACCGCGCCTCGTCGCCAGCCAGCAACCACGGCACTTCCGCCGCCACCGCACCCAACAGGTCGGCCAGCGGATCCATCTCGGCCTTGGAAAAATTGCCCAGCACGTGCGGGGATACCCGGTCCTTGTGGCCGGGATGGCCGATGCCCATCCGCACCCGGCGATAGTCCGGCCCGACATGCGCATCGATGGAACGGATGCCATTGTGCCCCGCCGCGCCACCGCCATGCTTCACCCGCACCTTGAACGGATCAAGGTCCAGCTCATCGTAAAACACGGTCAGCGCCGTTGCCGGGTCAAGCTTGTAGAAACGCAAGGCTTCGCCAACCGAACGGCCGCTGTCGTTCATGAAAGTGGCGGGCTTCAACAGCGTCACCCGGTCGGCGCCGATGCGCCCTTCCGATGAAAGCCCCTGGAAGCGCGTCTTCCAGGGGCTGAAATCATGGGACTGGGCGATGGTATCCACCGCCATGAAGCCGATATTGTGCCGATTGAGCGCATAGGCAGCGCCCGGATTGCCAAGGCCGATGAAGAGCTTCATGTCGCCCCCCGTTCAGCCTGGCACAACCCGGCGCAACCCGCCTCAGGCTTCCGTTTCTTCGTCTGCCACCACGGCATCAGCGGCATCGGCGGCTTCGCTCTTCAGCGCCGACGGTGCGACCATCGTCGCGATGGTGAAATCGCGATCGGTGATGTGCGACGTGACGCCCTTTGGCAGCACGACAGCGCTGATGTGGATCGAATCGCCCACGTCACGACCGGCCAGGCTGATTTCGATCTGGTCGGGAATGGCGTTGGATGGGCAATCGAGCTGAAGATCGTGGCGCACGATGTTGAGCACCGCACCGCGCTTCATGCCGGGCGACTTGTCTTCATCGACAAAGTGCACAGGCACTTCAACGGTGATGACGGCGTTGCCGGTCAGGCGCAGGAAGTCGACATGGATCGGCCGGTCGGAAACCGGGTGAAACTGCACATCGCGCGGCAGCGTCCGGATGGACTTGCCACCGGCAACTTCGATCTCGACGACGGAATTCATGAAATGCCCGGTCGACAGCTGGCGCACCAGCAGCTTTTCCTCGACATGGATGGCTTCGGCCGGCTGGCCCGCGCCATAGATTACAGCCGGAACGCGACCGGTACGACGCACTGCACG
>JBBQPR010000063.1:0-18130 GCA_038217075.1 Sphingomonadales bacterium | reverse complement strand
GGCCTTGGCTTCGGGTTCCGCCGTCGCCGCATTCGCTTTTGCCATTCTTGTCGTTCCCTTGTCCGTCCAGTCTTGCCTGCGACTGTCGGGCGAATCATACAGCCCTTAGTCGTCGCGCAAGGATTCCGCCAGTCGCATCATCGCCGAATCGATCTCGACCCGTTCGGCAAGCAATGCTTGCTGCCGGTCGAAATCGCCTTCTGCAAGGCTGCCACGCAGGCGTTGGGTCGCGTCTTCGAGCTCGGCATCGATCCGGGCGCGCGTGGCAATGGTTTCGATCAACATGCCGAAATCCCTTGCGGCAATGTCCATCAGAGTATCGTCGCGCGTGAACGAAAAACGCAGGCGGTTCGTCCTGCGGATTGTTTCGGCCAGTGCGCCAACCCCTCGTGAATCCAGATCGTGCGCCAGCCCGTCTCTTTCAAGGGCGGGATCGGTGGCCAGCGCCGACAAAATTGCATCGCGCAGCGCCGATTGACGCGGGTCCGCGAAACGCAGATCGGCCAGTGTTTCGCCATGCCGGTCGGCGAGGTGCGGATGTGTGAGCAATCCTGCCAGCAGCGCGGTGACTTCGGGGCTGTCCCCTGGGGCCGGCTGGCGGATGGCGCGCAAGGCGTTGGATGCGCCGGCGATGGGCGCAACAAAGCGGCCGCCAGGGGTAAAGGCGCGGCGTGGCCGTTGCGGGCGAGCGAGAAAGGCGGCGTCGAAGCGGGCGTTGAAATCGGCAGCGTAGAGCGCCTTTACGCTGCCATCCGCGATGGCGTCGGCATGGACCCGCAGGCGTTGGCGGACGGCGGCGCGGCGCTCGGGGGTCGCAGTGTCCATCCCCTCGGCTTCGCTACGCCACAGGAATTCGACCAGAGGCAATGCGGCGGCCAGCACGGTTTCGAATGCCGCCGCGCCGCCACGCTTGACCAGATCGTCGGGGTCCTCGCCCGGGGGGAGTGTTGCAATGCGCAGCGATTTGCCAGGGGCCAGCAGGGGCAGGGCGCGCAAGGCAGCTCGCAGCGCCGCCCGTTGCCCGGCGTTGTCGCCATCGAAACACAATATGGGCTCATCGACGAGGCGCCAGGCGAGGCCGAGCTGGGTTTCCGTCATCGCGGTACCCAATGGCGCGACAAGCTCGCCGATGCCGACACCGGCGACGCCGATAACGTCCATATAGCCTTCGACAACCACCAGGCGGCCGGATTTGCGCGCCGCCGGCCCGGCGCGATCATGGTTGTAAAGCAGCCGGCCCTTGTCGAACAAAGGCCCGTCGGATGAGTTTAGATATTTGGGCTGCACATCGCCGAGCGCCCGGCCGCCAAAGCCGACAACTCGCCCGCGCCGATCGCGGATGGGGAACATCAGCCGGCCGCGAAAGCGATCATAAACTTCGCCTGAATCGCTGCGGCCGATCAGCCCGGCTTCGAACAATTGTTCATCGCCGGCATCCTTCAACGCGGTGCGCAGCGCGGTGCGCGAATCAGGGGAATAGCCGAGTCCAAAATCCTTGATCTGGGCGGCGGTGACGCCGCGGCGGTCCAGATAGGCGCGGGCTTCTGCCCCGCCCGGGGTGCGCAATTGCGCCTGGAACCATTCGGCGGCTCGGCCCGCGACGGCCTGCAGCGTGTCGCTGACTTCGGCGCGGGCACGGGCTTCCGGCGTTTCGCTTGGCACCTCCATGCCGGCTTCCATGGCGAGCTGCTTGACCGCATCGATGAAGCCCAGGCCCATTTGTTCGGTGAGGAAGCGGATGACATCGCCGTGCGCACCGCAGCCGAAACAATGATAGAAGCCCTTGTCATCATTGACGTAGAAACTTGGCGTTTTTTCATTGTGGAACGGGCAGCAACCCTTCCATTCGCGCCCGGCGCGGGTCAGCTTGACGCGGCGCGACACCACCGGTGCCAGCGGCACGCGAGCGCGCAATTCGTCGAGAAAGGCAGGGGAGAGGGTCAAGGATTCTGCGTCACTTCTTTTTTCTGCCCTCCCAGAACGGGATGGGGAATAACTCAGCCTGCCAGCGCGGCCTTCACCATGCCGCCGGCCTTGCCCATGTCGAGCTGCCCGGCAAAGCGCTCCTTCACGGCGGCCATGACGCGGCCCATGTCCTTCAGCGACGTAGCGCCCAGCTCGGTGACCAGGGCGGCGATGCCGGCCTTGGCGTCTTCCTCCGACATTTGCGCCGGCATGAAGGTTTCGATGATCGCGATTTCGGCGCGTTCGGCATCGGCGAGTTCCGGGCGGTTGCCGGCGACATACATCTCGATCGATTCGCGGCGCTGTTTGGCCATCTTGCTCAACACTTCGGCGACCATCACATCGTCATCGGCGGGCGGCGTGCCGGTGCGAAGTTCGATGTCGCGGTTTTTCACCGCCGAAGCGATCAACCGCAATGTGCCGGTGCGAGCCGAATCGCCGGCCTTCATGGAGGCGATGGTGGCAGACTTGATATCGTCGCGGATCATCTTGAATTTCCCATTTGCAGATGATTGAGCCTAGCCCTTCGAGCAAGGAAAGAATAGATTGACGGGGCGCGTTCGCCTCCCTAACTCGCCAGCCGTTTGCGTATCAAACGACCGGCATCCCGCCCAACCAAAAAAGGACCAGGAATGGCCCCAGCGCCTGCGGCAAAAACCACGCCCGCGCCCGCCCAGCCGAAAGGCGCAACCGGCGTTCTGGTATTGGCCGATGGTTCGATCATCTGGGGCCAGGGCTTTGGCGCCGAAGGCGTTGCGGTGGGGGAAGTCTGCTTCAACACGGCGATGACGGGGTATCAAGAGGTGATTTCCGATCCCTCCTATGCCGGGCAGATCATCACGTTCACCTTCCCGCACATCGGCAATGTCGGCTCCAATATGGAGGATATCGAATCGGCCAACCCGCACGCGCTCGGTTGTGTGGTGCGTGAGGCAATCACGCCGGCGGCGAGTTTCCGGTCGGACCGAAATTTTGACGATTACATGCGCGCCTGGGGCCGTATCGGCATTTCGGGCGTTGATACGCGGGCGCTGACCAAGCGCATCCGCATGGGCGGCGCCCCCAATGCCGTGATTGCCCATAATCAGGCGCGGTCGTTCGATCTGCGGCGGCTGGTGGCGCAGGCGCGCGGTTGGCCGGGGCTGGAGGGCATGGACCTCGCATCGGTGATCTCGACAACGCAGAGCTATGAGTGGGACGACGGCCTGTGGACGCTCTTCGGCGGCTATGCCGTGCACAGCGGTAACCCACACGGCCCGCACGTCGTGGCGGTCGACTATGGCATGAAGCGCAACATCCTGCGCAACCTGGTCGCGGCCGGGGCGCGGGTGACGGTGGTCCCGGCGATGGCTTCGTTTGATGATATCATGGCGTTGAAGCCCGATGGGATTTTCCTGTCGAACGGCCCGGGTGATCCGGCGGCGACCGGCGTCTATGCGGTGCCGGTGATCCAGGCGTTATTGAACGCCGGCAAGCCATTGTTCGGTATCTGCCTTGGCCATCAACTGCTCGGGCTGGCAGTGGGCGCAAAGACCGTGAAGATGTTGCAGGGCCACCGCGGCGCCAACCACCCGGTGAAGCGGCTGGCCGACGGGCGGGTTGAAATCACCTCGATGAACCATGGCTTTGCGGTGGAAACGGCGTCGCTGCCCGAAACGGCGCGGCCGACGCATATCTCGTTGTTCGATGGCTCGCTGGCCGGGTTGGAATTGACGAATTATCCGGCGTTTTCGGTGCAATATCACCCGGAAGCGAGCCCGGGGCCGCAGGATAGTATTTATTTGTTCGAGAAATTTGTCGGTTCGCTTGGGAAAGCGGCGTGAGCCGGCCCGGGATCGATCCCGCCCGATTGGCCGAGGAAATGGCGGCTGACGCGGAGGTGCTCGCCGACCTGGCGGCCAACGGCGATATTGCGACGCTGTCGCGGACCATCGACGTGCATTTCAAAGGTGCGCAGGACGATGTCGAGCAGCTTGCCGAGGATGCGCAGTCGTTGGGTTTCCGCTTCATCGATTTCGGCGAGTTCGAGGATGGCGACTGGGCGGCCGACCTGCAATGCGATGGCCCAGTGACGCGTGAGGCGCTTTCGGCGCTCATCACACGGGCGCTGGAAATCGAAATTTCGCATGGCGTCGAGTTCGACGGCTGGGGCTGTGCCGCTGAAACTGGATCTGCAAACTGATGCCCAAACGCACCGACCTTAAATCCATCCTGATTATCGGCGCCGGCCCGATCATCATCGGCCAGGCGTGCGAGTTCGATTATTCGGGCACCCAGGCGGTGAAGGCATTGAAGGCCGAAGGCTATCGCATCATTCTCGTCAATTCGAACCCGGCGACGATCATGACTGATCCGGAACTGGCCGATGCGACCTATGTCGAACCGATCACGCCGGCGATTGTCGCCAAGATCATCGAGAAGGAGCGGCCCGACGCCGTGCTGCCGACGATGGGCGGCCAGACGGCGCTGAACACCGCATTGGCGTTGCACCGCGACGGCACACTGGCAAAGTTCAACGTCGAGCTGATCGGCGCCGACGCAGAAGCGATCGACAAAGCCGAGGACCGGTTGAAGTTCCGCGACGCCATGGACAAGATCGGGCTTGAATCGCCGCGCTCGCAGATCGCCCATTCGATCGACGAAGCCATGGTGGCTCTGGAATTCGTCGGCCTGCCGACGATCATCCGACCCAGTTTTACCATGGGCGGCACCGGCGGCGGCATCGCCTATAACCGTGAAGAGTTCGTGCAGATCGTCACCGGCGGTCTCGACGCATCGCCGACTACCGAAGTGCTGATCGAGGAATCGGTGCTCGGCTGGAAGGAATATGAGATGGAGGTGGTGCGCGACCGCGCCGACAATGCCATCATCATCTGCTCCATCGAGAATGTCGATCCGATGGGCGTCCATACTGGCGATTCGATCACAGTCGCGCCGGCGCTTACGCTGACCGACAAGGAATATCAGATCATGCGCAACGCAAGCATCGCTTGCCTGCGCGAGATCGGAGTCGAAACCGGCGGCTCGAATGTGCAGTTCGCGGTCAATCCCGCCGATGGCCGGCTGGTGGTGATCGAGATGAACCCGCGTGTATCGCGATCGTCTGCGTTGGCATCGAAGGCGACGGGCTTTCCCATCGCCAAGGTCGCGGCGCTGCTGGCGGTTGGCTATACGCTCGATGAGGTGATGAACGACATCACCGGCGCGACGCCGGCGTCGTTCGAACCGACGATCGATTATGTCGTCACCAAGATTCCGCGTTTCGCGTTCGAAAAGTTCAAGGGCGCCGAGCCGCTGCTGTCGACCGCGATGAAGTCGGTTGGCGAAGTGATGGCGATCGGCCGCAATTTTCAGGAAAGTGTGCAAAAAGCGTTGCGCGGGTTGGAAACCGGGTTGTCGGGTTTTGATGAAGTGGAATTCCTGGTCGGCGCGACGCATGACGAGATCGAGGCCGAGCTTTCGCGCGCCACGCCGGATCGGTTGCGCGTTGCTGCGCAAGCCATGCGTGAAGGCATGAGCGTCGAGCGGATCCATGAGATTGCCAAGTTCGAGCCGTGGTTCCTGCGCCAGATCGAGGAATTGATCGAGATTGAAGCCAAGGTGCGCACCGATGGCCTGCCCAAGGGGCCGAACGGGTTCCGGCGATTGAAAGCCAAGGGCTTTTCCGATGCACGGCTGGCGACCCTGTCGGGCAGGACAGAGGCGGATGTGGCCGCCGCTCGCCGCGCGCTGAATGTCCGCCCGGTGTTCAAGCGCATCGATACCTGCGCCGGCGAATTCACCGCCAAGACGCCGTACATGTATTCGACCTATGAAGCCCCCAGCTTTGGCACGCCCGATTGCGAAAGCGAGCCGAGCGATGCGACCAAGATCGTCATCCTGGGCGGCGGGCCGAACCGCATCGGGCAGGGCATCGAGTTCGACTATTGTTGCTGCCACGCCTGCTTCGCGCTGCACGACGCCGGCTATGAAACCATCATGATCAATTGCAATCCGGAAACGGTTTCAACGGATTATGACACATCCGACCGGCTGTATTTCGAGCCTTTGACCGCCGAAGACGTGCTCGAGGTGCTGCACAAGGAGATGCAAAAGGGCCGGCTTGCCGGCGTTATCGTGCAGCTTGGCGGGCAGACGCCGCTGAAGCTGGCGCATGCGCTGGAGGCGGCGGGTATCCCGATTCTGGGCACGGCGCCGGACAATATCGACCTCGCCGAAGATCGCGAGCGTTTTGCCGCGCTGATCGAACGACTGAAGCTGAAGCAGCCTGAGAACGGCATCGCCCGGACGCGCGAGGAGGCCATCGAAGTGGCGACGCGTATCGGTTATCCCGTGTTGATGCGGCCATCCTATGTGCTGGGCGGCCGCGCCATGGAAATCGTCGAGACGCAGGCGCAGCTTGAAACCTATATCCGCGAAGCAGTGGTGGTTTCGGGGACATCGCCTGTGCTGATCGATCGCTATTTGCGCGACGCCATCGAGGTGGATGTCGATGCGGTTGCCGATGGCGACACGGTGTTCGTTGCCGGCGTATTACAGCATATCGAGGAAGCCGGGGTCCATTCGGGCGATTCGGCGTGCTCGCTGCCGCCATACAGCCTTTCTGCCGAGATCATCGCCGAGATCGAGCGGCAGACGAAGGTACTGGCCGCCGCTCTGAACGTCTGCGGCCTGATGAACATCCAGTTCGCGGTAAAGAATGGCGAGGTTTACCTGATCGAGGTCAACCCACGCGCCAGCCGCACCGTGCCGTTCACCGCCAAAGCTACCGGCATTCAGGTGGCCAAGATCGCTTCGCGCGTAATGGCCGGCGAGAAATTGGCGGATTTCGATCTTTCGGCGCGCAATACCGGCGATCATATCGCGGTGAAGGAGGCAGTGTTCCCGTTCGCCCGTTTCCCAGGCGTTGATCCGGTGCTTGGCCCCGAAATGAAATCAACGGGTGAGGTAATGGGCATCGACAGCGATTTCGCCACGGCTTTTGCCAAGGCGCAGCTGGGCGCGGGCGCGGTGTTGCCGGACGCTGGAAACGTGTTTGTTTCGGTTAAGGACGGCGATAAGGAACTCGTCGTGCCGGCCATGTGCGACTTGATCGCCATGGGTTTCAGCGTTGTCGCGACGGATGGCACTGCACGGGTTCTGGAGGCAGCCGGCCTGCCGGTCACGCATGTCAACAAGGTGGCAGAAGGCCGGCCGCATATTGTCGACAGGATCAAGGATGGCGAAATCGCCTTGATTTTCAATACGACGGAGGGTGTGCAGTCGCTGAAAGATTCTGCATCGATCCGCGCATCGGCGCTGTATGGGCGGATTCCTTACTTCACAACGGCGGCAGCTTCGATCGCTTCGGTGGCGGCAATTGCATCACTTAGGCGGCGCCCGCTTGAAGTAAGGCCCCTGCAGGCCTATCATAAACAACCTAAGACTTGAGCACCCCCGGATAGCGTGCGTACCGCAGGTGGGAAAACCCGCCGGTGGTGACGAGTCTTTTGCGTGGGGTGAAGTTCGAACGATCAGAAGGTTGAGTGACGCGAATGGCGACTGTCGAGAAACTGCCCATGCTGGCAGAAGGCCACGCCCAGTTGGCAACAACGCTGCGTCGGCTGAAGGAAATCGAACGGCCGGAGGTGGTCGAGGCGATCGAGGTGGCGCGTGCCCATGGCGATTTGTCCGAAAACGCCGAATATCATGCCGCCAAGGAACGCCAGGGCCAGATCGAGGCGCAGGTCATCGATCTGGAAGACCGGCTGGCCCGCGCGATGATCATCGACCCGCGTGAACTTTCGGGCGATCGCGTGGTGTTCGGTGCGACGGTGCATCTGATCGACGAGGACGACAAGAAAATCGTCTATCAGATCGTCGGGCAAACCGAGGCGGATGCCCGCGTCGGTCGCATCAGCTATTCATCGCCTTTGGGCCGCGCCCTTATTGGCCGCCGCATCGGTGAGGAAGTTGAAGTGACGACGCCGTCGGGCGACCGTTATTACGACATCGAAAGCATCGAATTCATCTGATCGCCGACAGGCGGGCGGCGATTTTTCCCGTCGTCCGTCGCTTTCCAGTAGCGATCGAGTGTCATTTGTGAAACCTTTCAAGCCGCCAGTTCCGATTGCAACCAACAGCCTGATCGGCCTGTGCGTTGCCGTGCAGGCCGCGATCAGCGTGTCGGGCCCAAGCTTTGGCGAGCGTCTGGCGTTCGGTTACGGATTGATTCCGGCGCGGATTACCGCGGCGGTGACCGGTTTTGCCGATCCGGTGACGGCGTTTGTCACGCTGTTCAGCCATATGTTCCTGCACGCCGGCTGGATCCATCTTTTCCTCAACCTGATCTTCATGGCCTGGGTTGGCCGTTATGTCGAATGGGTTACGGGGCGGCTGGCGCTGGTCGGCATCTTTATCGGCGGCGGGCTGATGGGCGGCCTGTTGCAAGTGGTTGTCGGGCCGAATTCGCCAATCCCGGTGGTGGGCGCGAGCGGCGCCATCGCGGCGGTGTTCGGTGCCTATGCGGTGTTGTTCGCCAGCAGCCGGGTGCAGGCCCGCCGGGTGTTGGGCATCGCCATGTCGGGCGAGACACTGACGGCTCTGTGGTATGCGGCGACCTGGATCGGTCTGCAGTTGCTGACTGCAGTGGCCTTTCGTGGTGATGGCATGCAGATCGCCATCTGGACGCATATCGGAGGCTTTTTGACCGGCTTGGTGGTGGGTCGCCTGTGGGGCGCCGGGCCCAAGCCTGAATAGCAGGCTATCGGTCTAGGTGGCTGGCACGCCCGGCCGCATTGCGTAACAAGGTGGCATGCGCGCCATTATCTGCCACCATCTCGCCACGGATCGTTCCGGATTGCAGCTGGAGGCGGATTGGCCCGAGCCGGCGTTGCCTGGCCCCGGCGAAGTGACCGTGGCCCTTGGCGTTGCATCGCTGAATTTTCCCGATCTGCTGATGCTGGCCGGCGGCTATCAATTCAAGCCCGACGTGCCGTTCATCCCGGGCACGGAAGCTTGTGGCACGGTGATTGCCGCAGGGGCTGGTGCAGAAGCGTTGCTGGGCCAGCGGGTCATTGTCGGCGCGCGCGGCGGTTGTTTTGCAGAACGTCTGACCCTGCCGGCGGCGGGCGCTCGGCCGGTACCACCGGGGCTGGACGATGCCGAGGCGGCGGCATTCACGGTTGGCGCGCTTACCGCCTGGGTCGGGCTGATGATCCGCGGGCGGCTGGTGGCGGGGGAGCGCGTGCTGGTAACAGGGGCTGGCGGCGGCATGGGGCTGGCGGCGGTCGCGCTGGCAGCGGCAGAGGGCGCCGTGGTGATCGCAGTGGCGTCATCGGAGGCCGGGCTGGCGGCGGCGCGCGCGGCCGGGGCGCGGGAAACAATCCTGATCGAGCGGGCGGCGCCGGTGCTTGGCTTGAAGGATGTCGATATCGTGTTCGATCCGGTGGGCGGGGCGCTCGCCATGCCGGCGATACGGACGCTGCGGCGGGGTGGTCGCTATCTCATCATCGGCTTTGTCGGTGGTGTCGAGCGGTTCCCGCTCAACCGGGCGTTGATCAAGGAGATTGAGGTGATCGGCGTTCGCGCTGGCGAATATGCGCGGCAGGACCCGGCGGGTGGCCTGGCAAACATCGCCGCCATCGATGCACGGGCAGCGTTGTTGCGGCCGCAGATCGGGATGACCGTGGCGCTGGCGGATGTGGGACAGGCCTTTGCCGCCATGGCTGCGGGCACGTTGACGGCAAAAGCGGTGGTGACGATCGACTGACCCGGCGCTGGGGTTACGGCGCCTTCTGCCGTCACGCCAGCACCGGCGCCGGCAGCAGCGCAAAGCACATCAGGGAGGAGGTGACCAGCCCGCCGAGGGTACCGGCGGCCATCGGGCCTTGCACCTCGCGCCCGCTTTGGCCGGCTTCCAGCGCCAGCGGTGCAAGGCCGAGCGCCGTGACCAGCGCCGTCATCAGGATGGGCGTTACGCGCTCGCGGGTGGCGCGCAGCACGGTGGCGGGTTCAAAAGGTTCGCCTTCTTCCTCGACAAGGTGATCGACGTGCGAAATCAGGAGAATTGCGTTGCGGGCCGCAATGCCGAACAGCATCACGAAACCGACAAGCGCTCCAAGCGACAGCACGCCGCCGGTCAGCCATGCGGCGATGACTCCGCCGGTCAGCGCAAAGGCCGTGCCGGCAACGATGAGCAGCGCCGGGCGGGGGCCACCGAAGGCCAGCACAAGCAGTGCCGCAACAGCAATGGCGGCGGCGGCGGCGACGTTGATGGCGAGTTGGCGGATGGCCGCGGCCTGGCCCTCTGCAAGGCCCGAATAGCCGAGGTAGACGCCGGCCGGCAGCGGGACGTCGCGGGCGATTGCGGCGCGGGCGGTAGCGATAAAGCCGGGGATGTCGATGCGGAGCAGCGCGGCCCGTCCGGCGGCGGCGATCAATCGCGCGCGGGAGGCATCGCCGAGCGTGGCCAGGCCTTGGCCGAATTCGAGCGCGATACGGCTTCGCGCCTGCTCGGTGCGTGCCATGTCGGCGGCGGCCTTGGCCTGGGCGGTCTGCAGCGCGGCGCGCGATGCCGCAATGGCCGGGCTGTTGTCGAGCGCGGCGGCGAGCAGCGCGATTTGGTCCCAATGCGTGCCGTCCCATGGCACTGCCGGGGCAATTCTGTTGACCCACTGTGCGACGGCAGCGGCGTCCAGGCTACGCCTTGCGCGCGCCGCGGCGAGGCCTGTCGGCGCCAGCGCTTGCGGCTGGTATGCGACGCACGCCGAAAGCAACAGCCGGGACGGGAGAGCAGGCAGTACGCGCTCGATATCCAATTTCGTTGAGCACAGTAAGGCCAGCGCCTTGTGCGTAGGTGGCATGGCGTTGGCCACCCGGCACATTATCCTTTGGTAATAATGAGAGGCTTCGGCCTGTTGTCAAATATCGGGCACAAAAACGTAGGTAAATTGTCACAAATTCTGATCATCGGCTCAGTCGAGTGCGGCGCTGCATTATCTGCAGCGCGCACCAAAAAGGGGGCCTTTCATGCTGAATTCCAATCAACGCGGCGCTATGCTGCTGCGTGTGTCCGTGCTCGGCCTACTTGCGGCACCGGTCCCGGCGCTGGCCGCAGGTGCGGATGCTGCCGCGGCCGCAGATGCAGTGTCGACCTTTGGCGACCAGATCATTGTCACTTCGACGCGCGTCAACGACCAGACGCCGATCACGGCATCGTTGAAGGCCACGCAGCCGCAATCGATCATCAACCGCACCGTCATTGCGAACGTCGTTCCCGCCACCGCCGATTTCAACGATGTCGTGCTGCTGACGCCAGGGGCATCGGGATATAACAACGGCAATGGCCCCGGCCTTTCCGAATCCAAGATCGTGCTGCGCGGCTTCAAGGACGGCAATTACAACGTCACCATCGATGGCGTGCCGTTCGGTGACACAAACGATCCGACGCACCACACCACCAGCTATTTCCCCAACGGCACCTATGAACAGATCATCGTCGATCGCGGGCCGGGTAACGCCAGCCAGCTTGGCCAGGCGACCTTTGGCGGCAACATCAACATCATCAGCCGCGCCATAGCCGATAAATTCGGCGGCGCTGCCGAGGTGAGTTATGGCACCTGGAACACCGAGCTTTACCGCGGTACTTTGCAGACCGGCGATATCGGCCACAGCGGCATCAAGGCCGTCATCGTTGGCGAACACAAGAAGACCGATGGGGCACTGAGCAATTCGCCGCTGCGCGCCGATAATATTTTCGGCAAGATCTCGGCTCCGATCGGCAGCACCGGGTTGTTGACGATCATGGCGTCGTACAACGACAACTATTTCAACCAGAATGACAACAATGGTGCTACGCTGGCGCAGGTTACGCTGTATGGCAAGAATTTCGGCAACAGCAACCCGAATGACCCAAATTTTGCCAGCAACCCCTACAAGCAGACCCGAGCCGACTATAATTTCACCCACAAGCAGAGCGATTTCGAGATCGTTCGGCTTGAGGTTGGCCTGACCGACCATTGGAAGATCGACAACAAGACCTATACCTATTTCTACAAGAACTACACGGTTTCGACGACCGACCCCACCGTGCTCAGTTCTACATTGTCGGCGTCGCCGATGATCAACGGCAAGATCACCAAGGTTGCGGGCGACATTCCTGGCTATACCAAGCTGAATCAGTATCGCGTCTGGGGCGATATCCTGCAGACCAGCTATGACACCGGTTTTGGCGAACTGAAGGTCGGCGCCTGGCTCGAATTTTCGAACACGCACCGCTATCGATACGATTATGACTTCACGCGCAGCACCTTGACTGACGGGGTGCTGGTCAACGGCGTGCCGAATTTTGATCAAAAGACCAGCGGGCAGATCGGTATCGATGCCAATGGCAACGCCATCAACGGACCGTATCTGCAGCTGAATGGCCAGCCATTGCCGCAGAATATCCAGTTCGACGAAAATTCGAGCTGGTTCCAGCAGCAGGTTTTCGCCCAGTTCGATTGGAACGTGACCGACAAGCTGACCATCACGCCTGGTGTCAAATATGTGAACTTTACCCGCAGCGTGCTGTCACCGATCGCAACGCAAAAGACGCGGCAGGGAACGATCGCCGACGCCAATTTCAAGGCGACGCTGCCGTTTGCCACTGTGAACTACAAGATCCGCGAGAATTGGACGACTTATGGCCAATACGCCAAGGGCTTCCTGATCCCGGCGCTGGCCAGTCTGGAAGTGCAGACCAAGGCGCCGCTGATCCCCGATCCGACCAAGACCACCAATTATCAGGTCGGCACGGTCTATGCCGGGGACAACCTCAATATCGATTTCGACGCTTATCTGATCAAGCTGAGCAACACGATCCTGTGCACCGGCCCGGCCAGTGCGCTGTGCACCAACACCGGCGATCCTTCGACCTACAAGGGGCTTGAGGGCCAGATCAGCTATGCACCGATCCATGGGCTGACGCTGCTGGCCAATGGCTCGATCAACAGCTCGAAAGACGATGTCACCGGCTTCCGCGTGCCTTATGCGCCGGGTTATACCGCGCTTGCCGGCGTGCTTTACAACAATGGCCGCTACAAGCTGAGCTATGTCCAAAAGTTCACCGGCAAGGCCTATGCCGGGGCCAACGAAACCAGCCCGATCCCGGCCTATTCGCTGGGCATCGCTTCGGCGGAAGCCGGCATCGGCCCGGTGGCGCTGCGGCTGGTGGTGTATAATGTCTTCAACAATCGCTCGGTGATCAACATTTCGGGCGGCAACCAGTATTTCTTCAACACCGTGCGCAGCTATCAGGTTACGGGCGCGCTGCGCTTCTAAGGGACGATCTGATGCTGGCACCCGCTGTCGCGATGGCTGCATTGGCAGCAAACCCGGCGGCGGTGCCGGCAGCAGCCTATGTGGTGATGGCGGACGGCGGCGCCGTGGCGCGAGCGATTGCCGAAGCGACCTGCCCGATGCTCGATGCCGACGGGCGGGCGATCACCATGACAGTGCGGGCAGCGGCCGGCACCGTTGCACAGCGGCTGACGGCATCACCGGCCGAGCTTGCCAAGCCGTCGGCATTTCCGCTGACGGTGTGCGAGGCGGCGGTGCCCATAGGCGCGCGGCAGTTGAGCATCGCCGGCCGGCGCTTGCCAGTGCCGGCGAAGCGGAAGCGGCGCATCGTGGTGATCGGCGATACCGGCTGCCGGTTGAAGGCGGCGGACAGCGCCTATAAGGCGTGCAACGATCCGGCGGCATTCCCCTTTGCCCGGATTGCAGCGAGCGCAGCGGCATGGAAGCCCGATCTTGTCGTGCATGTGGGTGATTATCATTATCGCGAAAACCCCTGCCCGGATGGCAATGCAGGCTGTGCGGGCAGCCCCTGGGGTTATGGCTGGGATGCTTGGGCGGCAGATTTCTTTGGCCCGGCAGCGCCGCTTCTGGCGGCGGCCCCGATCGCACCGGCACGCGGCAACCATGAAAATTGTGCGCGGGCGGGACAGGGCTGGTGGCGGTTCCTCGATGGCCATGCACCGGCGGCGGGGCAGGATTGCAACGATCCGGCCAACGATCATCTGGGCGATGCGAGCACGCCCTATGCGGTTGATCTTGGTGGCGGTGCCCGGTTGATCCTGATGGATTTGGCCACCGCGTCCAACAAGCCGCTCGCCGATGATGACTGGCGGCGGGCGGGGTTTGCGGCGACTTATGCCAAGGTCGATGCGCTCAGTCGCGGTGCGCGGTTCGTGTTTGCGGTCAACCACCACCCAATCCTGGGGCTGGCAGCCGTTCGCGAAGATGGTGGCGCAACGTTGAAGCCTGGCAACCGGGCCATCCAATCGGTGTTCGGTGCGATCAGCCCGCGGCAGGCGCCGGCGGGTGTTGACGTACTGCTCGCCGGCCATGTGCATCTGTGGCAGCAGGTGAGCTTCGCCGGTGCTTTCCCGAGCCAGTTCATAACCGGATTTTCTGGCACGCAGGAGGATGTGGTACCGATTCCGGCGATGCTACCGCCGGACACCGAAGCGGCGCCAGGGGCGCGGATTGCGGCGTTCAGCAGCTGGGTCGACGGCTTTGGTTACATGACCATGGAACGCACCGGTGGCCGGTCGTGGCGGGTGCTGGCGCATGATAAGGAGGGGCGCGTGGTAAACCGGTGCCGGATCAAGGGGTCGAAGTCCGTTTGCGACCTGCCGCAGGTTCGGGTTCCGTAGGTCGACGCTCAGCTATGGTGGTGTGGCCGCCGTGGCGTTGGATGGCCGATCAACGCGCGAATTGTTCGGCGTCGTTGAGGTCGACATCCATTTCGGCGCGCATCTTGGCGCTGGAGCGAATCTTGCCGGTGCCCTTGGCGGTGAGTTCGGCCTTCAACACGCGGATTGGCGGGGCGTAGAGGAAGCCGAAGCTGACGGTGCCGTGTTTTGATTCAACGACATGGTGCAACCGGTGCGCCTGGACGATGCGCTTCAGATAGCGTTGTTGCGGGTTCCAGCCATGTTTGACGCGGCGGTGGACGAGCACATCGTGGAAGCCGAAATAAATGGCGCCATAGGCGGTGATGCCGGCACCGATGGCGGTGAAGACATGCCAGCCATAGTGCGTGCCGATCATCAGCAGGATGATCGACGGGACGGCGCCCATGACGGCGAACCAGTCGTTTTTCTCGAAAAAGCCGGTGCGCGGTTCGTGGTGGGATTTGTGCAGGTTCCACAAGAACCCGTGCATCACCCAGCGGTGGGAGACGATGGCAACGATCTCCATGATCGCCACCAAGGCGAGCGCGATGAAGACAGCCTGCCAGAAAGTGATGTGCGCGGTCAGCATAGACCTGCTTTAGCGGCAACGCCGGTGTTTTGCATCCTGCTTTGTACCGGCATGATTGCCGCACCCTTTTCCAGGCGCGCCGGTTGTGCGACACCGAATTTCCACCAGCCGGGAATGCCCATGCGCCTGAAATTCGCAGCCTTTGCTGCCCTTGTCCTGCTTGCCGGGTGCGCGACGCCGTCGCAGCGGATCACCGCGAAACTTTCCGATCTCGGCGTGCCGCCCCGGCAGGCGCAGTGCATGGGCCAAAAACTGGGGACAAGGCTCAGCTATGCGCAGTTGAAGCGCATGGACGCGATCAACCGCATCAATGGTGGTCGGTTCGACAGGCTGCGTATTGATCAGATTGCCCGCGCACTGGATGATCCGCGTGATCCTGGCATCGTCGCCGAAGTCATTCGCGCCGGGGCGGGGTGTTTGTTTTAGGGGCATTTTTTGGGCAAAATCTATCGATGGTGCCAGCGCCGATTGAAGGGCCCGGAAGAGTTTCCGGGTGTTGATCAGCGCAATTTTGCGAGGAGAAAGCCGCGCACGAGTTGGCGCGACGATATGCATCTTCTGATACCCGGCCTGATTATTGGTGCGACTTCGGGTTATTTTTTGACAACGGATGATCCGGGGTCACTACTTCGCCATGCCTTGGAATTTGCGTCGCGTGGAGGTTCTTGGCAGATGTATGCGCGCCAACTTCCCCGAGAATATTATTCACGCTGCGATCAGGTGCGCGCCGCTGGTCGTGCGCCGCTCTACAAGGGGGAAGCTGGTTTTCGCGAAGAGTTGGATGCCGACGGTGATGGCATCGCTTGTGAACCAATTCCGCTGGATAGCGGGCACGGAAGAAGGCGGCGCTTCTAACGCCCGCCAACGCGCTTCGCGCCGAACCCCTTTTTCTTCATCTTTTCAAACCGTGTCGTTCTCGTCCCCGGCGCGCCGCCCATGCTGCGGCCCTTGACAGGGGCGGCGCGGTCGCCATCCGGGATGCCGAGTTCGTCCATTTCCAGGCGCCTGATCTGGTCGCGGATGGCGGCGGCGGTTTCGAATTCCAGATCGGCGGCGGCGCGCTTCATCTGTTCTTCGAGGTCGGCGATATAAGCCTTGAGATTGTGGCCGACGAGGTTGGGCGTATCGGCATCGCCGGTATCGACGGTGAGGCCGTCGCGCATCGAGACATCGGCGAGCACGTCGGAAATGTTGCGCTTGATCGACATCGGGGTGATGCCGTGTTCGCTGTTATATTCCTCCTGCCGCGTGCGGCGGCGATCGGTTTCGCGGATGGCGCGTTCCATGCTGCCGGTGACGCGATCGGCGTAGAGGATGACGCGGCCATCGACGTTGCGCGCGGCGCGGCCGATGGTCTGGATGAGGCTGGTTTCGCTGCGCAGGAAGCCTTCCTTATCGGCATCGAGGATGGCGACCAGGCCGCATTCCGGGATATCCAGCCCTTCTCGCAGCAAGTTGATGCCGACGAGCACGTCATAGACGCCGAGCCTGAGGTCGCGGATGAGTTCGATGCGCTCCAGTGTTTCGACGTCGCTGTGCATGTAGCGGACTCGCAGGCCTGCTTCGTGAAGGAATTCGGTGAGATCCTCGGCCATGCGCTTGGTGAGCGTTGTCACCAGTGTGCGATAGCCGGCGGCGGCGACCTTTTTCGCCTCGGCGATGAGATCCTCGACCTGGTCTTCGACGGGTTTGATCTCGATCGGCGGATCGACAAGCCCGGTTGGGCGGATGACCTGTTCGACGAAAACGCCGCCGGTGCGGTCCATTTCCCAGGGGCCGGGCGTGGCGGAGACGAACACTGTTTGCGGGCGCATTGCCTCCCATTCGGCGAAGCGCAGCGGCCGGTTGTCGATGCACGAGGGCAGGCGGAAACCATATTCGGCCAGCGTGAGCTTGCGCCGGTGATCGCCCTTGGCCATGGCGCCCAACTGCCCAACGGTGACATGGCTTTCATCGACGAAAAGCATGGCATTTTCAGGTAGATATTCGAACAGCGTCGGCGGCGGCTCGCCCGGCAGGCGGCCGGTGAGAAAGCGGCTGTAATTTTCGATTCCGGCGCAGGAACCTGTGGCAGCGATCATCTCCAGATCGAAATTGGTGCGTTGTTCGAGCCGCTGGGCTTCGAGCAGTTTGCCTTCCGCGTTGAGCTCCTTCAGCCGCTCCTGCATTTCGAAGCGGATGGCCTCGCTCGCCTGTTTCAGCGTCGGACCGGGGGTCACATAGTGCGAATTGGCGTAAATCTTGATGTAATCGAGCTTGGCGACGCTTTTGCCGGTCAGCGGATCAAATTCGATGATGCTTTCGATCTCGTCGCCAAAGAAGCTGATGCGCCAGGCGCTGTCCTCATAGTGTGACGGGAATACCTCGACATTGTCGCCGCGCACTCGGAAATTGCCGCGCGCAAAGGCGGCATCGTTGCGCTTGTACTGGAGCGCGACGAGCTTGCGGATGATCTCGCGCTGGTCGGCGCTTTCGCCCTTTTTGAGCGTGAAGGTCATCGCCGAATAGGTTTCAACCGAGCCTATGCCGTAGATGCACGACACCGATGCGACGATGATCACGTCATCGCGTTCGAGCAGCGATCGGGTGGCCGAGTGGCGCATCCGGTCGATGGCTTCGTTTACGCTGGATTCCTTTTCGATGTAGGTGTCGGACCGCGGCACATAGGCTTCGGGCTGGTAATAATCATAATAGCTGACGAAATATTCGACCGCATTATCGGGAAAGAAGCTCTTCAATTCGCCGTACAGCTGGGCGGCGAGGATCTTGTTGGGCGCGATCACCAGCGCCGGCCGCTGCAGACTCTCGATCACCTTCGCCATGGTGAAGGTCTTGCCCGAGCCGGTGACTCCAAGAAGCACCTGGCTCTTGTCCC
>JBBQPR010000062.1:0-18373 GCA_038217075.1 Sphingomonadales bacterium | reverse complement strand
ACCACGGCGGCGAATTCCGCCTGCGCATCGAGGATACCGACCGGGCCCGCTCCACCGAGCCGGCGATCGCGGCCATTCTCGACGGCCTGCAATGGCTCGATTTCGAATGGGATGGCGACGTCGTCTACCAGTTCGCCCGCGCCGCCCGCCATGCCGAGGTGGCGCACGCGCTGCTCGCCGCCGGCCATGCCTATCGCTGCTACGCCACCGCCGACGAACTGGAGGCGATGCGCGCCGCCCAGCGCGCCGCGCGGCAGCCGTTGCGCTACGATGGCCGCTGGCGGGACCGGTCCGACTGGCCGAACGACGCCCCCTTTGTCATCCGGCTGAAGGCACCGCAGACCGGCAGCGTCACCATCGCCGATGCCGTCCAGGGGCCGGTCACGGTCGCCAATGCCGAGCTCGACGACATGGTGCTGCTGCGCTCCGATGGCACGCCGACCTATATGCTGGCGGTTGTGGTCGACGATCACGACATGGGCGTGACGCACGTCATCCGCGGCGACGATCACCTGAACAACGCCTTTCGCCAGCTGGCGCTGATCCGCGCCATGGCCAGTTTCGAACCCGGCTGGTCCGAACCCGCCTATGCCCATATCCCGCTCATCCACGGCGCCGATGGGGCAAAGCTGTCGAAACGCCACGGCGCGCTGGGCGTCGATGCCTATCGCGACGAGATGGGCCTGTTGCCCGAAGCCGTGGAGAATTATCTGCTGCGGCTCGGCTGGGGCCATGGCGATGATGAATTCATCAGCCGCGCCCAGGCGATCGAATGGTTCGATCTGTCCGGCGTCGGCCGCGGCCCGGCACGGTTCGACCTGAAGAAGCTGGAATCGGTCAACGGCCACTATATGCGTGCCACCGATGACGCCCGGCTGGTGACGCTGGTCGCGCCGCGCATCGAAACCGCACTTGGCCGCAAGCTGACGGATGCCGACCGCGACATGTTGCACCGCAGCATGGCCGAACTGAAGAAACGCGCTGCCAATCTCAATGACTTGGCGACAAGCGCCTTGTTCTACCTTCGCACCCGCCCTATTCCGATGGACGATGGCGCTGCCAAGCTGCTAGCTTCGGCGGCACCGGGGGTATTGGCGCAGGCGCGGGGCTTGTTCGCCGGCATCAACGATTGGACGGCAGCAGGCTTGGAGCAGCAGGCGCGGGATTTGGCGGAACGTTCGGCCTTGAAGCTTGGGCAGGTCGCGCAGCCGCTGCGCGCCGCCGTCACCGGCTCGGCGCAATCGCCGGGATTATTCGATGTCATGGCCCTGCTGGGCCGTGATGAAACGCTTGGGCGCATCGACGATGTGCTCGCCACAACCACAGCATAAGGGGCCAATACATGACAGACCCGGCAACCATGACCCTCGACGGGAAGACCAGCAATTATCCGGTGCTGGCCGGCAGCGTTGGGCCGGAAGTCATCGATATCCGCAAACTCTACGCCCAGACCGGGCGCTTCACCTTTGATCCGGGCTTCACCAGCACCGCCGCTTGCGAATCAAAGATCACCTACATCGATGGCGACGCCGGCGTGCTGCTGTATCGCGGCTATCCGATCGACCAGCTGGCCGAAAAATCGAGCTTCCTCGAAGTCGCGCACCTGTTGTTGAACGGCAACCTGCCCAACGCCGCCGAACATGCGGACTTCACCCGCAACATCACCCGCCACACCATGATCCATGAACAGCTGGCGCAGTTCTACCGCGGTTTCCGGCGCGATGCGCACCCGATGGCGATCATGTGCGGCATCGTCGGCGCCATGGCGGCTTTCTATCATGATTCGACCGACATCCGTGATCCGCAGCAGCGCGTCATCGCCAGCCACCGGCTGATCGCCAAGATGCCGACGCTGG
This sequence comes from Sphingomonadales bacterium, assembly GCA_038217075.1. Taxonomy (GTDB): domain Bacteria; phylum Pseudomonadota; class Alphaproteobacteria; order Sphingomonadales; family Sphingomonadaceae; genus Sandarakinorhabdus. Next base: position 16,517 of record JBBQPR010000062.1, on the reverse strand, counting down.
CCGCGATGGCCTATAAATATTCGATCGGGCAACCGTTCCTCTACCCGGACAATTCGCTCTCCTTTGCCGGCAACTTCCTGCGCATGACGTTTGGCGTGCCCGCCGAGCCCTATGAAATCGACCCCGATGTCGAAGATGCAATGGAAAAGCTGCTCATCTTGCAAGCCGACCACGAACAGAACGCCTCGACATCGACCGTGCGGCTCGCCGGCTCGTCGGGCGCCAACCCGTTCGCCTGCATTTCGGCCGGCATCGCCTGCCTGTGGGGCCCGGCGCACGGCGGCGCCAACGAAGCGGCGCTCAACATGCTGCGCGAAATCGGCACGCCGGATCGCATTCCGGAATTCATCGCACGCGCCAAGAACAAGGACGATCCGTTCCGCCTCATGGGCTTTGGCCACCGCGTCTACAAAAACTACGATCCTCGCGCCAAGGTCATGGCCGGCGTCGCCAAAACCATCCTCGACAAGCTCAACATCCAGGATCCGATCTTCGACGTGGCGCGCGAGCTTGAGCACATCGCCCTCAACGACCCTTATTTCATCGACAAGAAACTATATCCCAATGTCGATTTCTATTCGGGCGTCGTCATGTCTGCGATCGGCTTCCCCACGTCCATGTTCACCGTGTTGTTCGCCATCTCCCGCACCGTCGGCTGGATCGCGCAATGGACCGAAATGATGGAGGACCCGGAACAGAAGATCGGCCGCCCGCGCCAGTTGTACACCGGCCCGGCGCAGCGCGATTTCGTGCCCTTGTCGGCGCGCGGCTGAACGGCTCGATCTGACCAATACCGGCAGGTGCCGCGCCGGCGGCACCTGCCCGCCCCCCTGCGGGCACGAACGCCGGCGTCCTTGGGGATTTCCTGATGCGTATGGGTATGTTCTGGCGTGTGTGCGGGTCGGTTTTGGGCTTGTCGCTGGCCACCATGGCCGCGCCGGCGCTGGCCGGGCCGTTCGCCGATGTCGGTGATCGACAGCTTCGCCAGGATGTCGACGCATTATATGCCGCCGGGCTGATCGAAGGCCCGATGGATAGCTGGCCGCTGCCCTGGGCGCAGATCGACGCCGGGCTCAACCAGGCGCATGACGGCCGCCGGCTCGATCCCTATCTCGATGCCGCCGTGAAACGGCTCGATCGGCTCGCCGATTTCGCGGCACAACGCGTCGCCACCGAATTTCAGATCAGCGCGACCAATTCGCCATCGGTGGCGCGTGATTTCGGCACACTGGCCCGCGCCAAGGGCGATGCGTCGGGCAAGGTGGAACTGAACACAGGCATCGTCAGCGTCGCGGTGGGTGCCACGGTACGTGGCGGCTTCACCCAAGGCACGGATACCCGCCATGTGACGCTGGAACCGTCGCAGATCGCCGTCCGGCTTGGCGATTGGGCGGTTTATGGTGGCTATACGCAGGAATGGTTCGGCCCCGGCCATGACGGCGCCCTTCTGTTTTCCAACAGCGCCGCGCCATTTCCGAAGGCAGGCATCAAGCGGCTGCTGCCGGGCCGTATCAATTTCCCGGTCCTGCGCTGGCTCGGGCCCATCCAATTCGAAATCTTCGGCGGCCTCCTCGATGGCCCGCGCAAGGATTACAGCAACATCATCGCGTTCGGCACGAGGCTAAGCTTTTCACCGGTACGCGGCCTGCAGATCGGCCTCAACCGCGCCCAGCAATTGTGCGGCGACGGCCGGCCCTGCGGTTTCAAGCAGATATCGCAAAGCTTCATCGGCATCGGCAATTCGGACAATCCCACGTCCCAAACCGACCCCAACGCATTTTTGAATCAACCTGGCAACCAGCTCGCCGGCTATGATGTCAGCTACACCCGGCGTTTCGGCAAGGTCGCCGCCAAGGTCTATTTCGAAGCCGAAGCCGAAGATTTCGACAACATAGTTCTCGAACAATATGCCCGCATGATCGGCACGACCCTTTCAGGGCCATGGGGCAGCCGCGGCGCCAGTTGGGTGGCGACCGCCGAATATTCGGATACGCTCGGCGTCTCGCTGTTCAACGGCACGCCGCTGGAAAAGCTCACCGGTGGCCAGACGCGCTATCCAAACAGCCTCTACAACAATGCGCTGTTTACCGATGGCTATACCTATCGCGGCTTGCCGATCGGCTATTGGACCGATGGTGATGCCCGCAACCTGTCGCTGGCCGTTGCCGTCACCGATGTCCGCAACCGGCGCTGGTATGCCTCGGTGCGCTCGGTGCACCTAAACATCACCGGGCTTGGCGACCCGCCGCGCGCCATCTTCCCGCGCTTCGGCGATCCGGGGCCGTTGATCAGCTACCGGGTCTCCAGCAGTTCCGAAAAATTCGCCATCGTCACCGCCGGCGCCGAAGTGCCGACGCCCTATGGCGATGTCCGCCTCGAAGGCCGCTATCAAAGCGATTCACCGAACACCCCGGGTGTCCGCAAACCCCGCGCCGCGATCGAGATCCAGTTGCGCGAACGCTTCTGACCGCCAACCCGGCGGCGCGTGCAATATCAGGCGGCGGCCCCGGTCTGCCGCACCCATGCTTCGGCGAGCAGCAGCGCGCGGGGATCGTCGATATCGATCCAGTCATGCGCCGAAATATCGACAACGCGCGCCCGCCCCCGCGCCGCCAGCACGCGCACCCCGTCCGACAGCCCCGGCGCCGGCAGATCGGCAAGCGCCGCCATCAGTTCGGGCGTCACCAGGAACACGCCGCAATCATGGGCATCATAGGTCGCCAATTGCTTGCCGATGGCAGTGATGCGCCCCTGCCGCGTCGATACCCTCGTCACATCGGCTTCATCGGCCCAAGGGTGCCCCATGCGGCGATCAACACCCAGAACCAGCCCGGCATCGTCGCCACCGGCCGCCGCAACCGTCGCATAGACCTGCGGACTGGCCAGATGATCGGCCATGACCAGCAACGATTGCGATTCCAGCCAGGGCGCCGCCGCGCGCACCGACACGCCGTTCGGCTCGGCCCAATCGGGATTGTGCAGCGTCTCGGCCCGGCCACCACGCCAGTCGGCAGCAGCAGCGGCAACCGCGTCGCCACGATAGCCGGTGATGACCAGCGGACGGGTGACGCCGGCCGCGGCCATGTTGTCAAGGATGCGGTGCAACAGCGGCCGCCCGGCGATCAGCGTCAGCGGCTTTGACGGCGAAACACTGCGCAGCCGTGTTCCCTGCCCCGCCGCGAGGATGATGCCCTGCACGAAATCGTCTCCGGCGATTGGGGAGCGGTGCTCAACGCCCCCCGGTCGCGATCAGGCTGCCATCAGTTCCGGGCGGTGCCGGCGATGAAATCTTCAAGCGCTGCGAAGGCTTCATCGTCGGTAACCTGTTCCGGCGGGTGCTTGCAGAAATAGGAGGACGGGGTCAGGATCGGGCCACCAAGGCCGCGATCGAGCGCCACCCGGGCGCAACGGATCATGTCGATGGCGACACCGGCCGAATTGGGGCTGTCTTCCACCGAAAGGCGCAATTCCAGGTTCAGCGGCACGCCGCCGAACATGCGGCCTTCCATGCGCAGGAAGCAGACCTTGTTGTCGTTCTGCCATGCAACATAATCAGAAGGGCCGACATGGATATTGTCGTCATCAAGCCGGGTGTGCGCAACCGATTGGACAGCTTCGGTCTTCGACTTCTTCTTCGACGCCAACCGGTCCTTGTTGGTCATGTTCAGGAAATCGGTATTGCCACCGGTGTTGAGCTGATAGGTGCGATCAAGCGACACGCCGCGCTTGGCAAACAGGTCGGTCAAGGTGCGGTGCACGATGGTGGCGCCAAGCTGCGCCTTGATGTCGTCGCCCAGAATCGGCACGCCGGCGGCGCGGAAACGTTCCGCCCATTCCGGGTTGCTGGCGATGAACACCGGGATGTTGTTGACGAACGCAACGCCTGCGGTAATCGCGCAATCGGCGTAAAATTCAGTGGCTTCCTGCGAACCGACCGGCAGGTAATTGGTCATCACCTGCGCGCCCGAACGCTTCAATTCTTCCACGACCGAAGCCTTTGTCGCCTGGGGCGCATCGGCCACCACGAAACGGCGATCCTCGTGATAGGCGTTCATATGCTCCGAAACGCCGTCGAGGATGCGGCCCATGCTTACCTTGGCACCGGTCATGCCGACATGGTCGCAGAAAACGGCGGTGCAATTGGGCTTGGCAAAGATCGCCTCGCTCACATCGCGGCCGACCTTGCGCGCATCCACGTCCCATGCTGCAACGATTTCAATGTCTTTGGGGCGATAACCAGCAAGATCCCAGTGCATCAGACCGAGTTCGTCGTTCGAACCGCCATTGGCATAATGGTAAAGGCCCTGCACCAGCGAAGATGCACAATTACCAACGCCAACGATGGCGACGGGGATGGACGACATCAGTGTGATCCTTTCGGGCCGCATCGTTTTCTGGGCGGCGAGGTTTGTAATAAAAATTTCACTTAGACGACGCATCGCCGGGGGGCAACAAGTGATAACCGGTGGCCCGAAGATTGGCAGCAACCATTGCACCATGGTCACGCCCATAGACCGCCAGCCGACGATAGAAGCGCCATTGCGCAACCGCAGTCGTCACTACGGAATAGACTGAAAGCATTACGAAACCTTCAAACCACAGGCCGAATGCGGCCAGTGGCAGCCAGGTCCACAGGAACGTGTTGCGTCGCCCGGCAAATAATCGGATCCGACGCTCAATCGGGCCGGCATCGTCAAGCTGGACGCCCGTCATGCGCCGGAAAAACTCGCCCTGCACCGCTTCGACAAGCGCCGGCAGGATGATCAGCGCCGCAATCGCCCAGGGCAATGATTCCGCCATCACCGCCGCAAAATGCCCGGCGATGCACAGATACCAGCCATATTCCAGCACCTTGTCGAGCAAATGCTCAAGATCACCGTATTTCGAAAACTCGACCCGGGTGCGCGCCAGCTTGCCATCCACGCCATCGAGCGGCCCGGTAATCAACGCCAGCACCAGCCCGAGCCACATCCAGCCATCGGCAAAGGCAACCCCCGCGCCAACGCCGATCAACCCGGTGCCCAGTGTCACCATATTCGGCGTGATCCGCGTCGGCGCCAGCAACCGCACCAGCATGTCTTCGGGAAACGGATGCAGGAATCGCGCCGGCCAATCGAGACAGCCCTTTTGGGCCGCGGCGATCAGCCGGCCGGTGGCCTCGATCGCCGCCTCGGGAGTCGTTGGCCGCGCCCATGTCATCGCCGCTTCCCGCCGGCGCGCCGGCGCATAAGTCGGGATGCTGCCGATATCGAGCCGCGATACCGACGCATCGGCCGCCGCCGCGCGCAGCAACGTCGAGGCAAAATTCCAGTCACCCAGCCGGACCGCAACCGACAGCACGGCCGCGCCCGGCAGCGTCATCACGCCGGCAGCAAAGGTCGCAGAATCGAGCCGCTCGATGCCGATGCCGCAGCCATTGCCATCCTTTGCAACCAGCATCGCCGGCGCCGCCGCCGCCAGAACCGCCGCAATCGCGCGCTCGTCGATGATCAGGCCCGGCGCCATGACAATAACGCGATCATCGGCGGCAATGCGTCCGGCAAGCGCCGAAACCGACAGCATCTCCACGCTCGCGGGCAGCTCGGTCAACGGCTCGATTTCACTCGCCAGCAATGTTTCGACACCAGCCCGCCGCAATTGCCGCGCCTGCCGTTCCAGCGCGCTTATACCTCCGACGACCAACGAAGTCGGTGTTTCAGCGGCAGAAAACAGAAGGCCGATTGTTCGCATTACACCCCATCGGCACAATGATCGCTTCTTAAAGCGTTCGGCGAGCGCTTGCCAAGACCGGACTGTCGGGGATAGCGCGGTGTCGTGGACATTTTAATGACAACCGCCGCGCGGCCGGCAGTGATCGAAGATCCGGGAAACCTGTGGCTTGTCCACCCCGTGGCCGATCGGCTGCTGCCACCAGCGCTGCGGCTGGGCATCCATCCCAACACCGTTTCCTTCGCCGGCATGGGCTGCGGCGCGCTCGCCGGCCTGTGCTATTGGCACTGGCAACAACCGGCGTTCGTTGTCGCCGGTTTTCTTTTCATGCTGGCCTGGCATATCATGGACGGGCTGGATGGCAAGCTGGCGCGGGCCAGCGGCAAGGCCAGCCCGCTCGGCCGCGTCATTGACGGCATTTGCGACTATCTGGTGTTCATCCTCGTCATCATCCCGATCGCCCTGTCGCTGCCCGATTGGCAAAGCGCGTTGACGCTGGCACTGGTCTCGGGCGCCTTTCACGCCGTTCAATCGGCCTGGTACGAAGGCGAACGCGAAGGCTGGAAACGCCGCGCCCGGGGCCGCTTCATCACCGAGCAGCGCGCCGCCTCCGGCATGGGAATCGAGGCCGGCTATAACTGGATCGAACAGCGGCTGGGCAGCGGCACCCGCGCCATCGATTCCGATCTGGCCGCCGATCCTGCGCTGTTGCCGGCGTATCTTGAAGCAACCGCACCCCTGTTGCGCCAGCTTTCGATCCTTTCGGCGAACAATCGCACGATTGCGATTGCATTGGCTTGCCTCGCCGGGAATCCACGTCTTTACTGGTATTGGGAGATCATTGCCTTAACCCTGATCGCGGTCGTCATGGCATGGCGGCTGCGCAAACGGGAGGCGATGATAGACGGGGCGGCAATCATGCCGGGTGCAACCAACCGGACCGGGGAATGATGGACGAAGACGCAACGCTGCAACCGCCCGCCAAATGGCCGCTTGTCGTCGCCATCTTCGCCGCATTGGCCTGGGCGGCCATCGCCGCGCTGGCGTTGCTGCCCGGCATCGCCTTGCCGGCACCGCTCGCAACCGGCCTGCAGACCGCGATCACGCTCATCGCACCACTGGCTGTCATCTGGCTCGTCGCGCTGCAACTGCGGGAACGTGCCGGACAACGGGCGGCGCGCACCGCTCTGATGGCCGAGCGGGCCAATTTCGCTGACCGGCAACTGGCCAAAGGCGCCGAAACCATCCTGACGTTGGAAGATCGCATCACCGCGCTGTCCTCCCGCATCGAATCGGTCGCCGAGCCGCTTGCGGCCCAGCACACGGCGTTGCTCGATGTCGTCGGCCAGTTCGTCTCCACCAGCGCCCGGCTGACCGAGGCCAGCACCAGCGCCTTCACCGCCACCCAGACGCTGGAGGCGGCCATTCCCGCCGCCGCCGCTGGGGCTGATCGACTCGCCGCCGTGCTCACCGCCAGCGACACCGATCTTAAGCGCCAGATCGCCGAAACCGAAACCATGCTTGCCGCGCTGCGCGATCGCGCCGCCGAAGCCGAAACCCAGGCCAAGGCGACCGCCGCCGAAACCACCGCCGGCATGGCTGCGATTCTGGAATCCAGCGAAAAGGCCCAGGCTGCCGTCGCCGTGCCGCTCGCGACCCTGCGCGAAGGCGTTGAAAAGGCTTATGTAGATACCGCCGCCGCCATGGATGCCACCCGCGACGGCGTCCACACCCAGACCAACGCCATGCTGGCCAGCGTCGAACAGGCGCGCGTCACGCTCGATCACATCGGCGGCGAAGCGGCCAAGCTGATCCAGGAACGGCTCGACGGCCTGCTCGGCACCGCCAGCCGCATCGGCGAATCGGTCGATGCAGAGGCCGCGCGCACCCAGGCGCTGCTCGATGAAATCAGCCGCAACTTCACCGTGTTCGACGCAAAGCTCGGCAACTCCGCGACAACCGGCGCCAACATGCTCGATTCCATCGCCGAACGCATGACCGAGGCGCGCGACGCCATCCACCGGCTCGGCGAACCCATTGCCGCCACCGAAACCGCGCTCGGCGCGGTCGAATCCCGGCTGGGAAGTGTCGGCTCCACCGCCGGCCAAACGCTCGACCGGCTGGGCATCGCCCTGCCCGACGCGCTGCCACACCTTGATGCCATGTCGGAACGGCTGGCGGACCTGCACGAACGCGTCGGCGCACTCGCCGATCCGCTCAACACTGGCGCCGAAAGCATCGCAACCGCCAAGGCGCAGATCGATGCCGCTCGCGAGGCGCTGGAAGGTGCCGCCGGCCGGCTCGGCGAGGAACTCGAAGCCGCGCGCGTCGCCCTTGCCGATATCGAGGCGATGACCGGCAACGCATCGCTGCAAGCCTCCAGCCAGTTGCTCGACGTGTTCCAGCGGGTCCGCGATGTCGCCACCCAGACCGCCGGCACCATGCGCGAAACCCTGTCCGGCATCGTCGCCGAAGCCGAAGCAGCGCTCGATCAGGCCGGCAGCAGCCGCGCCGAACTGGCCTTTGCCAGCCCCATCCGCGCCAAGCTTGCCGAACTTGAAACGATGCACGAGCGCGTCGCCGATGGCGCCCAGGCGGCCACGGAACGCGTCACCCGCCGGCTGCTCGCGCTAACCGAAACCGTCGCTGGCGTCGAACAGCGCATCGATGAGGCCGATACCCGCTTCGATATCCGCGCCCGCAACACGCTTGCGTCCCGTTCGTCGCGCCTTATCGAATCGCTGCAATCCGCCGCCATCGACATCGTCGGGCTGCTGGCCTTTGAAATGGAAGACAGCGTCTGGGAAAATTACCTGAAGGGCGACCGCAACATCTTTGCCCGCCGGCTGTCACAGCAGATCGATAGCGGCGGCAGCCGCGCCGTCGAACGCCATCTCCAGCACGACGCCGAATTCCGCACCCATGCGACACATTTCGTCCAGGAATTCGAAGCGTTGATCGCGCATGTCCTGCCGGATCGTGAAGGCCGGTCGCTGGCGGTGACGCTGGTATCGTCGGACCTTGGGCGCCTCTATGCCACGCTCGGCCAGTCGATGGGCCGGTTCGAAGCCTGAACGCCGCGGCTATCGCTCCGGTCAGCCAGCCATCAAGCCGCGCAACGCCCCTCAACTCGAAACAGCCCGCCCGCCGGCACCAGCCGATACGCCGTCGCAACCCGGTCCAGCTGATAATAGACGGGCGGCGAATCGCTGGCGAGATACACCGCCCGGTCGCAGGGTACGGTGGCGATATACGCGGCGATACCCTGCGCAAACACCGCCCCGGTTTCGATGACCTGCACATCGGGCCGCACGCCGCCAACGGCGTGAACGAACAGCAACGGCTTGAACAGCGTATAGTCGGCCAGCAACAGCGCGCCATGATCGAGCCCCGCCAGCGCCCGTTCGGCGAAATGGTGAGGCCCCGTCTCGTCCTGCTTCCACGGCGCCAGGAAATAGGCGTTGGTATCGCGAAACGGCACCTGCCGCGCTCCGGTCAGATCAAGATGGAACTGCCGCGCAATCGCCACCGTCGCGGCATAGCCCGCCGGCGGAACCAGCAGGACCAGCGCCACGATCAACGCCCGGCGCGCAAGGGTCCCAGCCCAGCGCGGCGACAGCGCGGCGGCCCCCACCCCGGCCAGCACCGCCAGCGCCGGATAGGCCATCACATAAATGTTGAACTTGTCCGGCACCGTCGAGGTAATGCCGGCAAATATCAGCAATGCCGCCCAGGCCAGCATCGGCAGCAATTGCCATAGCCGCTGCCGCACCATCGCGACCTTGCCAAGCACGATCAGCAAAAAGGTCACCGCCGGAAAATTGTAAAAGGCAAAGGCAGCGAACTTGATCGCCTCGCGCAGCGGCGCCTTGTTGAACAGCGCATTGTCCGGCGTCGCTAGCCCCAGCGCGTCGAGAAACGGCCTGCCGGCCATGATCTGCGGATAGACCCCCAGCCAATAGGGCGCCGAGGCCGCAAAGAACCCCAGCACTGCCAGCAGGATCGTTGCGACAGACAACTGGCGCAGCCGCAGCAACAGCGCCGGCGCCAGCGTCGCCACCAGAATAAGGCCAGACGCATGGTGGAACAGCGCCAGGCCGGCCAACACCGCCGCCAGCACCAGCCAGCCCGGCCGCTCGTTCCGCCACCAGACAATGAACACCGCATAGCAGCCGAAAACCAGCACCGCGTTGAAAGTGTAAACCTCTGCCGTTACCGACAAGAACCAGAAACTGTGCGAGACAAGCAGCGCGCCGCCCGCCACGACGCCGGCAAAGGCGCGGCCGGTCAGATAATGCGCGGTAAAGGCAATGATGCCGACCGTCAGCGCCCCGCAAAACGCCGTGAACAGATTGGCCCGTGTCGCGGCATCGCCATAGGGGATCGCCTGAAACAGCGACGCCGCCGCCCGCCAGAACACATAATCGCGCGATGTGCCATCAAAGCTGTGGTCGACATTCGACACGATGCGCAGCGCCAGATCGGCGCTGTCCCCCCAGCCGATGGTCGGCGCCAGTGTCAGGAAATAGACTAGCCCGGCCAGCACCAGCATCGCCAGCGGCATGGCGACATCTCGCGCCCGCCAGCGCCGCGCTGGACCAGTCTCCAACGCGGCTTTTCGCATCAGATCTTCAGCTTCTTGAAAATTGGTTCAGGGATCGTGCGGATGATCAGCATGATCAACTGCCACAATCGCTTGACGTATATGACATTGCGCCGCGCCGCGACCGCATCGAAGATCGCATCGCCAACCATCGCCGGGCTGGCGGTCAACCGCGCCGGCAGGTCCATCGCCGCCGTCATCCGCGTTGCGACAAAGCCTGGCAGCACCGTCACCACATGCACGCCCTTGCCGGCCAGCCGATTGCGCAGGCCCGACAGAAACGCCGTGAACCCGGCCTTGGCGGCGCCATAGCCATAATTGCTGGCACGGCCGCGCTCGCCGGCGACCGAGCTGATGCCGACAATCGTGCCGCTGCCGCGCGCCTCGAAACGATTGGCCAGCGCCGCGAGAATGAGCGCCGGGCCTTCGAAATTGCTGCGCATCAACAGCGTCGCCGCCGCCATGTCGCGCTCGCTTTCCGGCTGATCCCCCAACAGGCCGATCGCGCAGACCACAACAGCCGGCAGGTCGCCCAGCGCATCGATGAAACCGGCGTGGCTGCCCGTATCGAGCACATCGAATTCATGCACGCTGACCATGACGCCATGGCGAAGCGCGATGTCGCTGCGATCGGCGTCCAGCCCCGCGGCATTGCGCGCCGCCAGCAAAACCGGATGGCCCGCGGCGGCAAAGCGGTGCGCCGTCGCCAGCCCGATATCGGACCGGCCACCCAAAATCAGCACGCCGCCCTTTGCGTCTGGCGCGCTCACAGCCCCAGCCTTTGCGACTGTGCGGAAACGAACTGCCCGGCGCGGCCGCCATCGGCACGCATGGCGCGAAAGGCGCCAACGCGCGGATCGGCGCGATCAAGGGTATCGGGTGTCATGCGGCTGTCCTTGGCAAGGTAGAATCGGCCGCCATGATCGACGGTAATGGCATCGAGCCTGTCCAGCAGCGCAAGCGTCGCCTGCGACACCGGAAAGTCCAGCGCCAGCGTATAGCCGGCGGTGGGGAAGGAAAAGCGGCTTTGCTGCGCGCCAAAACGCTTCAGCACCGCCAGAAACGAGCCCTGCCCCGCCGCGCGGATCGCCGCCAGCAGCGCACCCAGTCCCGCCTCGGCAGCGGCCAGCGGCAACACGCATTGAAACTGCGCAAAGCCCTTGCGGCCATAGATGCGGTTCCAGCCCAATATGGCGTCGAGCGGGTAGAAATAACCGCGCCATCCAACCGTCGCCTCCCGGCCTGATGCCAGCCCGCGCCTGTAATACAGCGCGTTGAAAGCCCGCACGGTCAGGCTGTTGAGCAAGAACGCCGGCGCATCGATCGGCACCAACAGGCTGCGACGCGGCGCTATGGCGAACGGGTCGGCCGCCTGCGCCGCCGACAGTTCGCTGCGGCAGGCATGCTCCCCCAGCATGATCAACGACCGCCCGGCCGCACCGCCGCCCGCCAGGCAATCGATCCAGCCCACCGAATAGGTCGCGGCATCGGCCGCCTCGAACGCCGCCATCGCCGCGGCCAGGTTGGCGGCCGGCACCGTCGTCTGCCGGATCCAGCCGCTTTCAACCGGAACCAGCCGAAACGCCGCGCGCAGGATGATGCCGGTCAAACCCATCCCGCCGATCGTCCATTCGAACAGATCGGTGTTTTCGGCCCGAGACGCGCGAACCACCTCGCCATCGGCCTGCATCACATCGATCCAGTCGACAAAGCCGCCAAAACTGCCGTGGCGATGGTGGTTCTTGCCATGCACATCGGCGGCGATCATGCCGCCGATGGTAACGAACCGCGTCCCCGGCGTGACCGGCGCAAACCAGCCGCGCGGCAGAAACGCGTCGATGATATCACCCAGCAGCACACCGGCCTCGGCGATCAACTGCCCGGTAGCGGCATCAAAGCCCAACATCCGGTTGAAATGCCGCATATGGACGGTGTTGGCGGCATTCATCGCGCTGTCGCCATAAGCCCGGCCGTTGCCGCGCGCGATCAACCCGCCGGCCGCCAGTGCCCCGCGCAGCCCATCCACATCACGCGGCGCCGCCACCCGGCAATCCGCCTGCGGGAACCGACCCCAGCCCGACAGCATCATGTCGGCGCCCTCAACGCGGCATCGTTGAACACAAACCGCCGATCCAGCCGGTATTTGACGACATAGCCGACCGCCAGCCCAAGCACCGCGCCCAGTTCACGCATCGCATCGGTGCGCCAGATCGCCCAGAACGCCGTCTCCGATCCCCAGAAGATCAGCGTCGTGAAGATGCCCATACCGGTATACAACGCAAATTTCCGGCCATGCGCGCCGATGCCAGTTGAAAAATCCTGGAATATCCAACGCTTGTCGAGGACATATTTCAACACCAGCCCAACCCCGGTGCCAGCAACCACCGCCGCCGCAAACAGCATGTCGGATCGCCCAAAGGTCAGCACAAACCGCTGCGCCGCCAGATTGGCCAGCGTCGCCAGCCCGGCAAACAGCGCATAGCGCAGAACCAGCACGGTAAGCGTCATGGCAGATTCATGGCCGTATCACGGCAGCGCGCCAACCACGCCCATGGCGATAATCAGCAGCGCGCAGCCATGGCTGACCGCATCGCGCGCCGCAAAAACCACCGGATCATCGTGCATGTTGCCGCGATGCGTGATCATCACCATTCGGCTGATCCAGAACAGCAGCACCAGGCAAATGCCCCACAACACCGACGGGTGGTGGTACAGCCGCTGCACCGCCTCCGAATTGAGGTAAAGCGCCATCACCAGCACCGAAACATAGCCGGATGATGTCGCCATGCTCGCTACCAGCGGCAGATCATCGATATGATAGCCGCGGCCATGCGCCGTCACCCGTCCGGCGGCGATTCCGTCGACCAGTTCTGCCTGTCGCTTGATCGCCGCCAGCGCAAAAAAGAAGAACACCGAAAAGGCCAGCAGCCAGACGGTTATCGGGATGTCGGTCGCGGCGCCCCCGGCGATGATCCGCAGCGTGTAAAGCACCGCCAACGTGCAAATATCGATGACCAGCAGCCGCTTCAGCCGCAGTGAATAGGCGAGCGTCACGGCAAGATAGACCAGCATGACCAGGGTGAAGTGCCAGGACAGCGACAGCGCGCAAGCAAATCCGGCCAACAACAGCAGCGGGATCAACAGGCTGCCACCACCGATCGGCAGCGCACCCGAAGCAAACGGCCGCAGTCGCTTGCGCGGGTGCGCCCGGTCGGCAGCCAGATCGAGCAGGTCGTTGAGCAAATAAACGCTGGAAGCGATCAGCGAGAAGCCGACAAAGGCCAGCACCGACCGCCCCAGCACCTCCATCGTCAGCATGTGCCCCAACAGCATCGGGATGAAGACCAGCAGGTTCTTCAACCATTGGTGCGGTCGCATCGCCCTGACCAGCGGCATCAGCGCGGTCATCGGCGCCCCGATATGTTCGGCATCGGGCGCCACCGCCTGCAATCGCGCCCTGAGCCCGTTCGGTGCGTTGACCGAAACCGCGCGCCCGGCCTTCGCCCAAACCGGCAGATCGGCCTCCGAATCCCCCATATAGGCATAGCCGCCGGCGCCAAAGGCCCGCTCCAGGAAAGCCGATTTGCGCTCACCCTTCAAATTGTCGCTGCCATCGGATCCATGCACGGCGTCGAACAGGCCAAGATGATCGGCAATGGCGTCGGCGATACCCTGATCGGCGGCGGTGACCAGCGCCGTCCTGCCGCCGTTGCGGCGCCATTGCGCAATATAATCGAGCACGCCGCTATCATAGGGCAAGCTCGCTGCGTCGATTGCCGCCATGCCCGCCAGTCGCTGCTTCAACCGGGCGCGCCCATTGGCCAAGCCGGCGGCGGCATGAAACGGCGTCGCCCAATTCAGCGACAGCGCACTCCAAAAGCTTTCGAACAGCATGTTCGAACGCACCAGCGTGCCGTCGAGATCGACGACCAGCACAGTTGCTCCGCTATTCGACAACCCCGACCCCCTCGATCCGACAATGCTCGCGCTTTCGGGCGCGCGCCTTTGGATAGTGCCGCCGGCTCAAAAAGCAATCGCCGCCCGCACCCCGATCATCTCAACCAGTTCTGGAAGGTGGACGATAGGGTCCGCTGTCCCGCCAGCCCGGAATATCTTCCAGCCTGATCCAGCCGTGCACGAAATTGGCATAGTAAATCGCAAACAACAGGGTCGCGATCACCGTCGTCAACAGCGCCTTTTTCGCCAGCATCGGGTTGACCGGCGCCGAATCGGCATGCCCGGCCGGCGTATCATCGCCCTGTTCGCGCGCGGTCCGCACCCCCATAGGCAACACCGCAAACAGGGTGATGACCCAGAATATCAGATAGGTGGCAACGGCAAGGACAAGGCTCATGGCGCGTTACAGCCGCACCACCTGAACATCCGTCACCGGCTTCTTGCCCGTCCATTCGCGCGCAACACGGCGCACCGCCACACGGATCGCCTCGGCAAATTTCTCCGCATGCTTCGGGTCGCTCTTTCTGGCGGCGGCCTCGGCGGCTTCGGCACATTCCACCAGGAAATCCGCCTTGTCTTCCTCCACCGGCACACCCTGCGCGGTAATCACCGGCGTCGCCGCCAACCGGCCTTCGCGGTTCAGCACGATCGTCGCACCCATATAACCGCTCATCATCAACCGGCGCCGCTCGACGATGGTCACGCCATTGGCCGGCAGGATGACATCGCCATCCAGCACGAAGCGCCCGGCCTTTTCATGGCTGAGCAGCTTGGGGCCATCGGGCGCCAGCCGGATCGCGCTGCCGTTGATCGGCACCATGGTCTTCTTGACACCACAGGCCTTGGCCAGCTTGGCATGCGCCTCCATGTGGCGGCGCTCGCCATGCACCGGAATCGCCATTTCCGGGCGAATCCAGTCGTACATGGCTTCCAGCTCGGGCCGGCCGGGATGGCCCGACACGTGCACATGCGCTTCCTTTTCGGTGATCACCTCGATACCGCGCGTCGCCAGCGCGTTCTGCACCCGCCCGATGGCGAGTTCATTGCCGGGGATCTGCTTCGATGAATAAACCACCAGGTCGCCCTTCTCCAGCTTGATCACCGGGTGCGAACCATCGGCAATCCGGCTGAGCGCCGCCATCGGTTCGCCCTGCGCGCCGGTGCACAAAATCAGCACCTTGGCCGGGTCCATGTTGGCCGCTGCATCCCAGGACAGCGTCGGCGGCATGTCCTTCAGATACCCCGTGGCCTTTGCCACCTGCGTGATCCGGTCCATCGACCGCCCGGCCAGCACCAGGTGCCGCCCGGTTTCCTTCGCCACCCAGCCAAGCGTCGCCAGCCGCGCCGCATTGGAGGCAAAGGTGGTGACGACGACCCGCCCGGTCTTGCGCGCCTTGACGACCTTCAACAGGCCCTCGCGCACATCGGTTTCGCTGCCCGATGCCTTGTTGTTGAACACGTTGGTCGAATCGCCCACCATCGCCAGCACGCCGGAATCACCGATGGCGGTCAGTTCGGCCGCCGACGCCGGCGTGCCCAGCAACGGGCCGTCATCCAGCTTCCAGTCGCCGGTGTGGAAAATCCGGCCATAGGGCGTATCGATGACCAGCGCATTGCCTTCGGGAATCGAATGCGCCAGCGCCACATAGCGGAAATGGAAATCGCCAAGCTGCAGCGTGCCGCCCATCGGGATGATGTTGAGCTTTACCTCCTTGGCAATGCCCTCCTCCTCCAGCTTCTTGGCGATCAGGCCGGCGGTGAACGGCGTCGCATACAGCGGCACGCCCAGATCATTGGCGAGATAAGGAATGGCGCCGATATGGTCTTCATGGCCATGGGTCAGCACGATACCGAGCAAGTCCTTCGACCGTTCCTCGATAAAGCTCAGGTCCGGCAACACCAGATCGACACCGGGATAGGCCGGATCGGCAAAGGTCATGCCAAGGTCGACCATCACCCATTTGCCGTTGCAGCCGTACAGGTTGACGTTCATGCCGATCTCGCCCGAACCGCCAAGCGGCAGGAAGATCAGCTCTTTTCCAGGTTTCATTCAGTCAGTTTCTTTTCATTGCGTGCATGGATGCGGATGAGTCCGCGAATTGTAAGATCGCCATCGACGATATCGATGGCGGAAGTGTGTCGGTTGAACAATGTGGCAAGACCGCCTGTTGCGATCACCGTCACCGGTGGCCCGATCTCTGATGTAATGCGCGCGACCAATCCTTCAATAAGGCCGACATAGCCCCAG
>JBBQPR010000061.1:0-19081 GCA_038217075.1 Sphingomonadales bacterium | reverse complement strand
GGCAACGATGTCGGCAACCTTGGACTTGCCATCGATCACGAACACCTGGGTCATCAACGAATTTTCCTGGGCATATTTGCGCACGCCGCCTTCGATCATCTTTTCGATGATTTCGGCCGGCTTGCCCGATGTTGCTGCCTTTTCACGGGCAATGGCGCGCTCGCGCTCGACCAGAACCGGGTCCAGGCCCGATTCATCCAGCGCCAGCGGATAGGCAGCGGCGATGTGCATGGCGATCTGCCGGCCCAGCGGTTCCAGCACTTCGGCAGGCGCCGATGATTCGATGCCGACGAGCACGCCGATCTTGCCAAGGCCCGATGCGGTGGCGTTGTGGACATAGGACGTCACGACCCCCTCGCTCACTTCCACGATGGCGGCGCGGCGCAGCGACTGATGCTCACCGATGGTGGCGACATTGTGGGTCAGCTTGTCGTGCACGCTGCCATCGCTTTCCGGATAGGAAGCGGCGAGCAGGGTGGCGACATCGCTGCCCAGTTCGGCGGCGATTTCGGTGACGGTGCGGACAAAGCCCTGGAACGTCTCGTTCTTGGCGACGAAATCGGTTTCGGAATTGACTTCCACCAGCGCGCCGCGCTTGCCGGCAACGGTCACGCCGATCAGGCCTTCGGCAGCCGTGCGGCCGGCCTTTTTGGCAGCAGCGGCAAGGCCCTTGGTGCGCAGCCAGTCAACCGCGGCTTCCATGTCAGCGACAGAGTCCTTGGCGGTTTCGTTCAGTGCCTTCTTGCAATCCATCATGCCTGCGCCCGTGCGGTCGCGCAGGTCCTTCACCATTGCTGCAGTGATATCGGCCATGGTCTTGGCTCCTTTTTGGTTTGGGTCATGCGGCCGATGCGCGGCCGCTGTTACAATCTTGTGAATTCGTCGGTGCATTTATTGTGGAAATGGCCGGGCGCGACTTTCACGCGCCCGGCCAGTTCACAAGATGCTGCGCCGAACGGCGCCGGAATCAGGCTTCCGGGGTCGCTGCGGGCGCGGCTTCTGCAACAACCTCAGGCGCCGCTTCTGCGACTGCTTCGACCGGCGCTGCCGCAACCGCTTCCGGCGCTGCTACAGGTGCCGCTTCCGGCGCTGCTACAGGTGCCGCTTCCGGCACGGCTTCTGCCATCGTCACCGGCGCCGCCTCAACAACGGCTTCCGGCACGACTTCGCGCGGCGGCTCGGCCATTGCACCCATGTCCATGCCCTGGTTGGCGGCGCGACCCTGACGGGCCTCGATCACCGTGTCGGCGATGGCGTTGACATACAACAGGATGGCGCGGCTGGCGTCATCATTGCCCGGCACCGGAAACGCAATGCCCGAAGGATCGGTGTTGGTGTCGAGAATGGCGACGACGGGAATGCCAAGCACATTGGCTTCCTTGACGGCCAGTTCTTCCTTGTTGACGTCGATGATGAAGATCACATCCGGCAGGCCACCCATGTCGCGGATACCACCCAGCGAAAGCTCGAACTTGTCGCGCTCGCGGGTCAGCTTCAGGATTTCCTTCTTGGTCAGGCCAAGCGTGTCACCGGCAAGCTGTTCTTCGAGCTGCTTGAACTTCTTGATCGAACCGGAAATGGTCTTCCAGTTGGTCAGCATGCCACCCAGCCAGCGGTGGTTGACATAATGCTGGCCGGACCGGCGCGCGGCTTCGGCAATCGGCTCCTGCGCCTGGCGCTTGGTGCCGACGAACAATACCTTGCCACCGGCCTGCACCGTGCCACGCACGAAATCGAGCGCGCGGGCGAACAAGGGAACGCTCTGCGACAGATCGATGATGTGAACGCCGTTGCGATCACCAAAGATGTAAGGCTTCATTTTCGGGTTCCAGCGGTGGGTCTGGTGGCCGAAGTGGGCGCCTGCTTCCAAAAGCTGCGCCATCGAGACGACGGGTGCCGCCATAGTATGTTCTCCTCTATCCGGTTTGTCCGCTGCAGGAGATGTTCAGGCTAACGCCCGACACCGGATGGGTTGCCCCTGCATGTGGTTACCGACACGATTGCCGGAAGCGGCGCATTAGCGACACCGACCGCGCCGGTCAAGCAGAGTCAGCCTTTGGGCGCCACCCGCAGCAATTTGCCCGCCGCATCATCGGTCAGCAGGTACAGCGCGCCGTCCGGGCCCTCGACCACATCGCGGATGCGTTCCTTGCGATCCCCCAGCAGGCGCTCCTCGCCCACAACCTTGTCGCTCTTCATCACCAGCCGCACCAATTGCTTCACGGCAAGGCCGCCGATGAAGATATTGCCCTTCCATTCGGGGACCAGCTTGCCGCTGTAGATCGCCATGCCCGATGGTGCGACGACGGGGTCCCAATAATAGACCGGCTGCTCCATCCCCGGCGCCTGGGTGATGAACTTGCCGATGGGCTTGCCCGAATATTCCTCGCCATAACCGATGGTCGGCCAGCCATAATCCTTGCCCGGCTTGGGCAGGTTCAACTCGTCGCCGCCCTTGGGGCCATTCTCGTTTTCCCACAGCCGGCCCTTCAAATCCAAGGCCGCGCCAAGCAGGTTGCGATGACCGTACGACCAGATTTCCGGCCGCGCGCCCTGTTTGCCGACAAAGGGATTATCCTTGGGGATCGAGCCATCGCGGTTGATGCGGATGATCTTGCCGAAATCGCTGCCCAGATCCTGCGCCTGCACGCGCCCGGCCAGAATCGAGCGCTCGCCCGACGTGATGAACAGCGTGCCATCCCGCGCAAACACCAGCCGCCCGCCGAAATGCGCCGTCGAATCGAGCGTCGGCATGACCCGGAAAATGACCTCCACCGCCTCCATGCGCGGTGCCGCGCCATCAATCAGCTTGCCGCGCGCCACAGCCAGCCCATTGCCGCCTTCACGCGGCTCGGCATAGGTCCAGTAAACAAACGGGTCGGCGCCGCCGGGCACCGCAATGCCCATCATGCCGCCCTGCCCGCGCGCATCGACCGCCGGCAGCCCGGCGACGGCCGGCGATTTGCTGCCATCCTTGCCGATGATGCGCATGGCGCCCGGCGCCTTTTCGGTCACCAGCATCCGGCCATCGGGCAAAAACGCGATGCCCCAGGGATTGGACAGATCGGTGGCAATCTCGGTCACGGCGATCGGCGTTTTCGTCACCACCGCTTCGGCGCGCGTCTGCCCGGCAAAGGCCGGTTTGAATTCCGGCACATTGGGCGTGCCCTGTATCACCGGCCCGGCAATGGCCATGGCGCCGTACAGCGCAACAGCCAGAATGGCAGGACGGACGAAGGGGAAAAGCGGGCGTTTCATGCGATCAGGGTTACGGGCCAGCAATGGCGCGCGCAATCCCCCATCGCGCCACATCACTATCGCCTCACAGCCCCTGCGCGCCAGAGGCGACCCGCTTCACAACCCGATGCGCGGCATCCCGCTGAAATCGCGCTTGCCGATCTTGACGCCCTTGTGGCGCAAAATGTCGTACATGGTCGTCGCGTGGAAATAGAAGTTCGGCGTGCTGAACGACATCAGGAAATTTTCCGCCTTGAACGGCATTTCCATGGTCCCGAATGAAAACAGCACCGGCTTGCCGATATAGCCCTCAAGCTCGGCCGCATCGACAGCGGCCAGCGTCTCATCCGCCGCCGTCAACATCGCTTTCAGCGAATCCCAGCTTTGCTGGCCGCTCGGGCTGCTCGGCGAAAACTTGCCCGCCTTCACGCCTTCGATGGCGCCGGCCGAATGATGCGCGACCGAATGCACCTGAAACGGCAGCGCCGCCATGTCGGGCGCCAGCCGACCACCGATCAGATCACCGGCATCAACGCCATGTTCGGCGCAATGCTTCTCGGCCTTGTTCAACTGGTTGATACCGGCGGCGATGATCTGGCGGCATGACGGGACGAACGCGTCATAAAGCGAAATGGGCATGGTCAGCCTCCCCGATTGGCGCAAAAAAGGGGGCCGAAGCCCCCCGAAAAATCGTTTAGTGCTGCGTCGCCGGCATGTGCAGCACCAGGCCATCCAGATCATTGCTGGCATGGATCTGGCAGGCCAGCCGGCTGTTCGCCTCCTGCCCGTCGGCGAGATCGAGCATCGCCTCTTCCATCTCGCTGGCCGTGCCGGTCTTCGCCACCCAGGCGGGATCGACATAGACATGGCAGGTGGCGCAGGCGGCATTGCCGCCGCAATCACCATCGATGCCCGGCACGCCGTTCTGCAACGCGCCTTCCATCAATGATACGCCCTCGGCCACTTCCACCGTGTGCGGGGTGCCGTTGAATTCGATGTAAGTGATCTTCGCCATTGCCGGTCCTGCAGTAATTGAAAAAACGAAGCGCGATCAGGCCGGAATGCGGACCATCATCTTCTTGTAACCCTTCACGAATGCCGATGGCACCCGCGTCGGTTCCTCCAGCACTTCGATCGTGTCGAAACGCTTCATGATCTCTTCCCACAGGATCTTCAACTGCAACTCGGCAAGCCGGTTGCCGACGCAGCGGTGGATGCCGAAACCGAACGACATGTGCTGGCGTGGCCGCTCGCGATCGATGATGAAGGCATCGGGGTTCTCGATGGACCGCTCATCGCGATTGCCCGAATTATACCACATGATGACCTTGTCACCCTTGCGGATGCGGTGGCCGCCCAGGATGGTATCTTCCAGCGCGGTACGGCGCATATGGGCCAGCGGCGTCTGGTAGCGGATGATCTCCGAAACCATCGGCTCGATCAGGCCCGGATTGTCGCGCAGCTTCTGATATTCCCCCGGGTTCTTGCTGAGGAAATACAGCCCGCCGGTGATCGAATTGCGGGTGGTATCATTGCCGCCGACGATCAACAGCACGAGATTGCCCAGGAATTCCATCGGCGGCATGTCGCGCGTCGCCGGGTTATGGGCGAGCATCGAGATCAGATCGCCCTTGGGCTCCGGATCATTGACGCGGGCGTTCCACAATTGGGTGAATTCCTGCAACATGCCGAGCAGCACGCCCTGCCGCTCTTCCTTGGTCAGCGCGCCCGGCAATTCGGGGTCTTCCGTTGAAATGTCGGACCAATAGGTCAGCTTGCGGCGATCTTCCTGCGGGAAATCGAACAATGTCGCCAGCATCCGGCTGGTCAGTTCGATGGAAACCCGGTCCACCCAATCAAAGGCTTCGCCGCGTGGCAGGCCATCCAGAACTTCCTGGGTGCGGCTGCGGATCAGCGATTCGAAAGCGGCAAGATTGCTGCCCGAAACGATCGGGTTGACCGCCTTGCGCTGCACATCATGCTTGGGCTGATCCATGGCGATGAACATCGGCATGATGAAATCGGCATCCATGTCGAACAGGGTGATGCCGCCCAGATGCGCATCCGACGAATAAACCTGGTGATTGGTATCGACCGCCATGATGTCGGCCCAACGCGTTACCGACCAGTAACCGCGGTGGCGATCGGCGTTCACGGCAGTGAAATGCACCGGCGCTTCATCGCGCAAGCGGCGGAAAAACGGCCCGTGCGCATTGGTTTCCCAATAGATCGGGTCGGAAATATCCACCTCATCAAGCGGCGCGGTTTCCAGATACTTCATCAGTGTTTCGCGGGAATAATCCGGCAAATTCGGGCGCTTGCGCGGCGGCAGCGGCAGTTGAACGGGGCCTTCTTCGCGCGGCAGCGTGTGCCCGGCAGCCATTTTCGTAGCCATTGTTCGTCTCCCAATATGCCCGGCAATCGCGCCGAATCAGTCCGTCCCCAATTTCACGTTGTTACACTACGCGTAATTCAAGTGCCACTCATATTTTTGCGGACTGCCGGCACACACCACGACCCACCATGGCCATTTGATGCGGCATTTGCGATGGTGCGGCAAGACAGGAAAAAGGGCGCATTTGCGGCCCACCCGGGGGACAGATGGCTGATCTGGCGGACGTTGTGGCAGACATCGCCGCGCGCATGGCGGCCGCCCCGGTGCGCGGCCGGGTGGCGGACTATATCCCCGAACTCGCCAAGGTTTCGGGCAGCCAATTCGGCATGGCGGTAATCGCGGCGGATGGCAGGGAATATCTGGCCGGCGACGCCCTCACGACCTTTTCGATCCAGTCCGTCAGCAAGGTGTTCGCCCTCGTCGAGGCACTGGCCGCCCATGGCGAAAAAGTCTGGGACCGGGTCGGCCGCGAACCATCGGGCAGCGCCTTCAATTCGATCATCCAGCTCGAACTCGAACACGGCCGCCCCCGCAACCCGTTCATCAACGCCGGCGCCATCGCGGTGACAGACATGATCGCCGGCGGCCATGACCCGCGTGAAGGCATCGGCGCCATCCTGCGGCTGGTGCGCGGGCTATCGGGTGACGATACGATTTCGGTCGATGGGGCCGTCGCCTATTCCGAAACCGCCACGGGTTTCAGGAACGCTGCGCTCGCCAATTACATGCGCGCCTTTGGCGTCATCGCCGGCCCGGTCGATTCGACGCTGCAAGTCTATTTCCACCAATGCGCCATCGCCATGTCGTGCCGGCAACTGGCCCGCGCCGGCCGCTTCCTGATGGCCGGCGGCATCTGCCCCACGTCTGGCAAAATGATCGTCAGCCCCGACCGCGCCCGCCGCATCAACGCGCTGATGCTCACCTGCGGCCATTATGATGCGTCGGGCGAATTCGCCTTCCAGGTCGGGCTGCCGGCCAAATCAGGCGTCGGCGGCGGCATCCTCGCCATCGCGCCGGGCCGCGCCAGCATCGCCGTCTGGTCACCGGGCCTCAGCCCGCAAGGCAATTCGCTGCTCGGCACCGAGGCGCTGGAGGAACTGGCCCAGGCCATGGGCTGGAGCGTGTTCAACCCCGACATCGCCTGAACCTGCCTGCATTGCCGGCCCGCCAACTCTGCGGTAATATTTATCTCTCCTTCAGGGGTGCATCCATGGCGACTTCCGCGGCGCGTCGTGACGAGGGTTTTTTCCGCAACGCCGCTTTCGGCATGGCCGCGGTCATCGTCGCCGGCTTCTCGCTGCAACTGGCGATGGGCCGATCGAGCTTTGCTTCGCCGCTGCTCGTCCACGCCCATGCCATCGTCTTCATGGGCTGGGTCGCCATTTTCGTGACGCAGAATGTGCTGGTCGCCAGCGGCCGAGTCGCGCTGCACCGACGCCTCGGCTGGCTCGCCACCGGCTGGATCGTCGCCATGGTCGTTCTCGGCTTTCTGGTCACCACCGCGATCGTACGCCGGGGCCAGGTGCCGTTCTTCTTCACGCCACAGCAATTCCTGGTCTTCGATCCGCTGTCGGTGCTGTTCTTCGCCGGGCTTTCCGCCGCCGCCATCGCCAATCGAAGGCGCACGGACTGGCACCGCCGCCTGCACTATTGCGGGATGGCCATGCTGATGGGGCCCGGCTTCGGTCGCCTGTTTCCGATGCCTTCGCTGGCGCCATTCGCCTTTGAAGCGATCTTCGCTGCAACCATTTTGCTGCCAGCCGCTGGCATTATTGCCGATCTCAGGCGCAGCGGCCGGGTCCATCCCGCCTGGCTGTGGGGTATCGCCGCGATGCTCGGATCGCTGCTGCTCACCGAAGCCATCACCTACAGCCCCGCCGGCGACGCGCTGTACCGCACGGTCACCGCCGGCACCCCCGGCGCCAGCGTGCCCGGCCTGGAATTTCCACCGCCGCCCATCGGCCCAAGGCGAACCGGCCGCAGTTGAAACCGGCGCAGCGGACCACCGACAAAAGGTGAAATCCCGCTCCGAATATGGTAAGAGCAAGCGGGGGGCAGGAGAACGCCGATGCTGGGCCAGAACGCTATCCTCGCGACCGAGGTCAGCCTCGATCCGCCACTCGAAGCCGCCATCGTCATCCTGCAACGAAAGGAAGGCGAGGTCGCCATCCTGCTTGATGGCGAACGCCGCGCGATCCTCGATCCGGCCGATGAACGCTCCATCGGTTTCGCCCGCATCCTCGATGGGCTGCGCCAACAAAAGCTGCCCGCCTATGTCGAGATCGACCCCAAGACCAGGGCGCTCACACGCCTGCTGATCCCGCACATCGGCTATGTGCAGACCGTGCGCCGCGATGGCGAGGACCGCGCCGTCAGCATCGGTTATTCCCACGCCCGCCACATCCTCAGCCGCGCCAGCGAGGATTTCGACGCGCTCGAAAAACAGCTCGACGAGGCCCGGCGTCGCAACACGCCGGTGCTGCTCGTCGAAGATGATGCGCACATCATCATCCATGTCGAACCGTTCAAACCGCGCGATGGCGACACCCAACCGCCGCGCCCCGCCCGCCCGCGCCGGCCGCGCGGCTGGCCCTTCGATCGTCTCGCCGATCTGTTCGAATGGGTATTGTGGTGGCCGATCTGGCCGTGGCGCTGGGTGTATTGCTGGCGCTGCATCTCGCCCCGGCGCGCGCAACAGGTGTTCGATGCGATGGGCGCCACCACCTGCCCGCCGTTAACCGTGCCGGCCCCCTGCATCCCGTTCATGTATCCCGACGACGGCTGCTGGGGCCGCGCCCATGAAATGGCCCGGTTGATGATCGCCATGGGGCTGCGGCCCAAGAAAGTCTGGATCCAGGGCAGCCTCGCCGCACCCACCCGCAACAACCCCAATTGCGTCGTGCATTGGGGTTGGCACGTCGCCCCCACCATCTGTGTGCGCAACGGCTGGTTCCGCGCCAGTGAAATGGTCATCGACCCATCGCTGTTCACCGCACCGGTTACAAAATCCGGCTGGAAAGGCGTGCAGGGCGATCCCGGCGCCACGCTCACCGACAGCGGCGCCGACATTTTCTATTTGTGGGGCAATGCGACCGATCCGACCTACACCCAAACCAACCAGGTTCTCGCCACCTACCGGCTCCAATTACAGAACCGCTCCGTGCAAATCGGCCCGCCGCCCTACGCAAACTGCCCTTGATATGACGGGGAAAGCGGCACTATTGCCGCTGCTTGCCCGAACGTGCGACGGTTGCACATGGACATCGGCATCAGGACTGCGCACGCTGCCGACATTCCGGCCATGCACGAAATCCGGCTGGCCGTTCGCGAAAATGCGCTTCGGGATTTGTCGAAGGTAACGCCTGAATCATACCTGCCTTTTGTTGAGGCCAACACCATATGGGTCGCGGAAAACGCCGCACAAACAATCGGTTTTGCCGCCATTGACGCCGCTGCGGCCAGCGTTTGGGCCTTGTTCGTTTCACCCGAATGGGAAGGCCGGGGCGCTGGCACTGCCTTGCACAATGCCATGCTGAACTGGGCTCGCGGTTGGCGTCTGACCGACCTCCGGCTGACAACCGCCAGCAACACGCGGGCCGCACGCTTCTATACCAGGTCTGGCTGGTGCATGACCGGCGGCACCAGCGACGGCCAAAGCTGTTTCAGCTTCAAACTTCGCGGCACCGACTCCTAACCCAAAGCAAGCGGACCCTCTTGACATTTATCACCATTCTGGTTACATTGAAAGGCAATCGTCTCCCTGACCGCCAGCACCATAAAGGCGACCCGCCCCCGCATCGCCCCACCATTTGAAAACCATTGCACTCACGCCGCAAAAACCCTCAAACCCCGTGGCGTTACAGTAGACTTAGCGTGACAACCTTGTTTTCAAACGGGAAATTCTACCCCACCAACGCCAGCCGCGGCGGATCGAGCACCAGCGATTTCACCCGCTCCGCGCCAAAGCATTTGGCCAGTTGCGACACCAGTTCGGCATCCAGCAACAGATCGCGACCCAGCCAGACCCGGGCAATGCCGACATCGGTCGCAACGGCGGCGACCAGTTCACCCCGCCCCTTGCCGCGCGCCGCCTGCACCATGTCGGCAAGCTGCCGCGCCTCATCCAGATCGGCCAATGTCACCACCAGCCGCCCGCGTGCCCGCTTCGCCATCTCGGTCAACAGGGTGATGCCGCGCAATGTCACCCGCGGCACCTCCTCGCCATCGCGCCACATCAGTTCGGCATGGACCAGCACGGATGGCGAATCCTTGGCCACCGCCTCCAGCCGGTTCTGCGTTTCCTCATCGAAACAGCTGGCGACATATTGCCCGGAACGATCCGACAGGCTGACCAGCTGGTACCGGTTGCCCTTCCCCGTCTGCGGCGTCCGCCAACGCACATCCTCGATCAACCCGGCCATGACGACGCCGCGTCGTCCGCCGCCCACCGGCGCCGGCATTTCGGCGATTTCGGCAAAACTCTTGGCGCCTTGGGCATCCAGCACCGGCCGCCACGCCTCCACCGGATGGCCCGAGAAATAGAAACCATAGGCTTCCTTTTCCTGCGCCATCGTCTCCGCCAACGTCCAGCTGGCGCTCGCCGGCACCAGCATGGCCAGCCCCTGATCTGTCGATTCACCGAACAGCGCCGTCTGCGCCGATTCCCGCGCCGCTGCCGCCGATTGCGCCGTGCCCAATATCGCTTCGCCAAGCAGATGCACCCCGGCACGATTGGCATCGATGCTGTCGAAACAACCCGCGGCGATCAGGCTTTCCAGCTGCCGCTTGTTCAGCAGCTTTGGATCGACGCTTTTCGAAAACGCCGGCAATGTCGCATAGCCCTGGCCACGCCCGGCAACCACCGCCTCCATGGCCTTTTCACCGACATTCTTCAGCGCCGCCAGCGCGTAACGGACGGCGCCACCCTCCACCGAAAAATCCGCCTGTGACCGGTTGATGCACGGCGGCAGCACCTTGATGCCGGATCGCCGCGCATCCTCGGTAAACGCCGCCAGCCGGTCGGTATTGGTGATGTCATAGGCCATCGACGCCGCATAAAATTCGGTCGGGTGGTGCGCCTTCAACCAGGCGGTCTGGAAACTGACCAGCGCATAGGCGGCGGCGTGCGACTTGTTGAAACCATAGTTGGCGAACTTCAGCACCAGGTCGAAAATCGCGCTCGCCGTGTCCTTTTCGATGCCATTGGCGGCGGCGCCTTCGGCAAAGCGCTCCTTCTGCGCCACCATCTCGGCATGAATCTTCTTGCCCATGGCGCGGCGCAACAGATCGGCTTCGCCAAGGCTGTACCCGGCCAGCGTCCGGGCGATCTGCATCACCTGTTCCTGATAGACGATGATCCCATAGGTTTCGCGCAGCACCGGCTCCATCAACGGGTGCAGCAGCGAAACGTCCTCGCGCTTGTGCTTGCGGGCGGCAAAGCTTGGAATATTGTCCATCGGCCCCGGCCGATACAGCGCACCCAGCGCCACGATGTCGCCAAAACAATCCGGCCGCACCTGCCCCAACGCCCGGCGCATGCCTTCCGATTCGAACTGGAAAACCCCCACCGTGTCGCCGCGCGACAACAGTTTATACACGTCGGGATCATCCAGCGGCAGGTCGAGCCAATCGACCTCCACCCCCCGCTGCTTCAACAGCGCCGCCGCCCGATCGAGCACCGACAACGTCTTCAGCCCCAGAAAGTCGAACTTGACCAGCCCGGCCTTTTCGACCGCCTTCATTTCGAACTGCGTCACCGCCATGTCGGATCGCGGATCGCGATACAGCGGCACCAGCTGCGCCAGCGGCCGGTCGCCGATCACCACGCCGGCGGCATGGGTAGAGGAATGGCGCGGCAGCCCTTCCAGTTGCAGCGCAATCTCGATCAGCCGCTTGACCTTGGGGTCGCGGTCGCGCTCCGCAATGAACTCGGGCAGGCCGGGGTAACGCTTGCCGTCCTGGTCCTTGCCCTGCCCAAGCGTGCGCGCCAGCGTCCAGGGGTCGGTCGGCAGGTTGGGCACCATTTTCGACAGCCGGTCGGTCTGGCCATAGGGCATCTGCAACACCCGGCCGACGTCCTTCAGAACGGCGCGGGCCTTCATTTTACCAAAGGTGATGATCTGCGCCACCTGGTCGCGGCCATGCCGCTGCTGGACATAATGGATGACCTCGGCACGCCGGGTTTCGCAAAAATCGATATCGAAATCCGGCATCGAAACGCGATCCGGGTTGAGGAATCGTTCGAACAACAGCCCATGTTCCAGCGGGTCCAGATCGGTGATGGTCAGCGACCAGGCCACCACCGAGCCAGCGCCCGACCCGCGCCCCGGGCCAACGGGAATGCGGTTGTCCTTCGCCCATTGGATGAAATCGGCCACGATGAGGAAATAGCCGGCAAAACCCATGGTGTTGATGACGCCAAGCTCGAACGCCAACCGGTCGTGATAGGGCTTGGCCGCATCGCCGGACACGCCCATCCGCGCCAGCCGCGCCGCCAGCCCCTTTTCGGCGGCGGCGACCAAGGCCGGGTCTTCCGATGCGCCATCCGACGCCATACGCGGCAGGATCGGCTTGCGCGACGGCGCCATCACCGCACAACGTTGCGCCACCACCAGCGTATTGGCCAACGCCTCGGGCAGATCGGCGAACAGCTTGCGCATCTCGTCGGCGGTCTTCAACCGGTGCTCGGCGTTGGACTTGCGGCGGTCCTCCGCCTCCACATAGGCCGAATCGGCGATGCACAGCAGCGCGTCATGGGCGATATGCACGGCGGCGTTGAGGAACTTGACCGGGTTGGTCGCAACAATCGGCAGGTCGCGCGCCTCGGCCAGCCGCAGCAGCGCCGCCTCGGATCGCTGCTCGACGGGATCGTTGCTGCGCGAAATCTCCACATACAGCCGGCCCGGAAAATATCCGACCAGCGCATCGGCATAGTCCTCGACCGCCTGCCCTTCCGCCAGCAACCGCGCCAGCGCGCCATCGGCACCGCCGGTCAGGCAGATCAGCCCGTCGGTGCGCCCGGCAAGATCGGCCAGCATGATGTGCGGATCATCCGCCGGGTCCGCCCCCAGATGCGCCTGGCTGACCAACCCGATCAGATTGGCATAGCCGTTGGCATCCTGGGCAAACAGCACCAGCCAGTCATTCACCGCCCGCGTCGTCATGGTGCGCGATCCGGGCCGCTCCACGGCCACCATGGCGCCGATCACCGGCTGCACCCCGGCATCCTTGGCGGCGGCCGAAAAATCCATCGCGGCAAACATGTTGCCCCGGTCCGCCAGCCCTGCCGCCGGCATCCCCGCCTTGCGACAGGCCTTTGCCAGATCGTCAGGCTGAATGGCGCCTTCGAGCATCGAATAGGCGCTATGCAGTCTTAGATGGACGAATCCGGAATGGGCCATAGCCAGAGTGTGGGGTAAGCGCGCCCATCGCGAAACCCCGAAGACCGAGTTATCCCCGATTCATTCTATCAGGGCAGCGGCCGACCAATGCGCGACCGATCCGCGCTCCAGAAAATCAGGAAAAACCTGCCGATCACGTCGCGCATAGGCACGACGCCATTGCCGCCCTCACTACGAGCAAACCGACTATCGAGGGCCTTGTCTCGGTTGTCGCGAAGAATGAAGACGGTGCCCACAGGCACTATCCGCTCCGCCATAGTGTCCTGGGGCGTTGTGCCAATATCCTGCACCAAATAGGAGACACGGTTCGGCAGAGTCTCCCGAAGCAAGCGCGGGCCAGATACCGATTTTGTTGACATCTGTTGCTGTTCGACGGGCTTGCCGTTGATGACCGGAACCCCGTCAACCATTGCGATGCGTTCGCCACCAAAGGCCATGACCCTGCCATTCCAATCAACAGCGCCCAATTTGAAAACCACGATATCGCCGCGCTTAACCTTTTGCATCGGACGCATGTCGGCCCAGACCTTGTCGTTCACCAGCAAGGTCGGCTCCATGCTCTCGGAAGGCAGATAGAAGCTATGGAACGGTCTCGACTGTAATTGCGAGAATAGCGCCAAGCATAGCGGAACTGCGACCCAGAATGGCCAATGCCATCGCTGTGGGAATGGACGCATTTCGAAGCGGCTTGCCGTCCATTGCACGACCATCGACCAGATGAAGGCACCAACGACACCAACAACGACGAGCAACAGGAGCATGCCATCAAGCAGTTCATTGCCGCGCGAGTCTGGCAAGATCGAAGGTGAGAGGAGCAAGAGGAGGCTTGCGGCTATCACCGCAAAGCCCTGTCGGTAGCGACCAATCCAGACAAGACCAGCGCCCGGCAGGAACAGGTTGGGAAGCAACAGCAGCACCCGCCGCCACCACGGCCGCATCACAGAAACGGTCTCGGCCACAGCTCAGCCCCCCGCAAGCCGCCCGTCGTGCAACGTCACCACCCGGTCCATCTGGCTGGCCAGCGCGACATTATGGGTGGCGATCAGCGCGGCGCTGCCTTGCCCGCGCACCAGCGACAGGAATTCGGCCAGCACCTTTTGCGCCGTCGCCTCGTCCAGATTGCCGGTCGGTTCATCGGCCAGCACCAGCACCGGCTTGTTGGCCAGCGCCCGCGCCACGGCAACGCGCTGCTGTTCACCGCCCGACAGCTGCGAGGGGCGGTGGGTAAGGCGGTCGCCAAGGCCGAGCGCCGTCAGCAGTTCGTCGGCGCGGGCGCCCGCCGCCTTGTCGCTGTGCCCCGCCACCAGCCCGGCGAGCTGCACATTCTCCCGCGCGCTGAAATCCGGCAGCAGATGGTGGAATTGATAGACAAAGCCCAGCCGGTCGCGACGCACCCGGGTCCGCCCGGCGTTATCGAGCGCCTCGACCCGTTCGCCAGCAATGCTGATGCGCCCCTGAAAGCCGCCTTCAAGCAAGCCGACCGCCTGCAACAGCGTCGATTTTCCCGACCCCGACGGCCCGAGCAGCGCGACGATCTCGCCGGCATTCACCTGCAGATCGACACCGCGCAGCACCTCGATGGTGATAGACCCCTGGGTAAAGCTGCGCCGCAAATCACCGACGTCGAGCACCGCACTCATGCCCCCTCCCCCCCCGCGCAGCGGAGTGTGGGGTGGGCCGGGGTGGGGGCTTTGGGCGCAGGAACCGACGCCGCCAGCCCGAGCCTCACGCAAGGCGCAAGATTGTCACTCATAACGCAGCACCTGCACCGGGTCGGTACTCGCCGCCTTCCACGCCGGATACAGCGTGGCGAGGAAGCTGAGCAGCAGCGCCAGCGCGACGATGCCGACGACCTCCAGCGGATCGGTCTTGGATGGCAATTCGGTCAGATAGCGCACCGACGGGTCCCACAAATTGGTGCCGGTGAGCCGGCTGACGCCCGCCACGATCGGCGCCCGGAACGCCAGCAGCGAAAAGCCCAGCACACAGCCCAGCGCAATGCCCAGCCCGCCGATCAGCGTGCCCACCGTCATGAACACCCGCATCAGCGCGAGGCGGCTGGCCCCCATGGTCCGCAATATGGCGATGTCCCGCGTCTTGGCGCGCACCAGCATGATCAGCGATGACAATATGTTGAACACCGCCACCAGGATGATGATCGACAGCACCCAGAACATCACGGTGCGTTCGACGACCAGCGCCGAAAACAGCGCCTGGTTGGTGGATTTCCAATCGCTGATCACCGCCTGCCCGACGATCTTCGGCGCGATCGGCGCCAGGATCTGGCCAACATTGTCCGGGTTGTCGGTCATCACCTCGACCATGCCGACCGCATCGCCCAGCTTCAAAAGCGTCTGCGCGTCCGACATCGGCATGACGACGAACGCCTTGTCATATTCAAAGATGCCGACCTCGAACAAGGCGACGATGCGGTAGGAAACGATGCGCGGCACCGTGCCGAACGGCGTCGATTCGCCCTGCGGATTGATGAGTGAGATCGAATCGCCGACCCCCGCGCCCAGCGCCTCGGCCAGCCGCGCCCCGATGGCGACGGTGTTGGTGCCCGGCTGCAGGTTGCGCAGCGATCCGGTGACGATATTGCCGGCGATGACCGGCGTCTTGTTGATATCGTCCAGCGTCATGCCGCGCACGATGACCCCTTCGACCCGGCCGCCGAAACTGCCCATCAATGGCTGCTCGATCAACGGCGTGGCGCGCGTCACGCCGGGCAATTGCCGCAGTTCCGCCGCCAACGGCCGCCACGCCTCCAGCTTGCCGCCATAGCCCTGCACCACCGCATGACCGTTCAGCCCCAGGATGCGATCGAACATTTCGGCGCGAAAGCCGTTCATCACGCTCATCACGGCGATCAACGCGGCCACGCCCAGCGCCACCGCGACCAGGCTGATGCTGGCGACCAGGAAAATGAACCCCTCCCCCCGGCCCGGCAACAGGTAACGGCCGGCAATCATGCGCTCATAACGGGTGATCATCGGCTATTCTGCCCCGTCCAGTGTGCGGGCGGTGTGGCAATCAACGCAGCCGCTCCACCGCCGCCACCATCGGAATTTCCTCGCGCTCGCCGCCGCGACGCTTCAACTCGACAACCCCGGCGGCAACGCCCTTCGGCCCCACCACCAGCTGCCACGGCAGGCCGATCAGGTCAGCGGTGGCGAACTTGGCGCCGCCGCGCTCGTCCCGGTCATCATACAGCACCTCGACACCCGCGGCGATCAGTTCGGCATAAAGCCCGTCCGCCGCCGCCGCACAGGCCGCATCATCGGCGCGCAGATTGATCAGCGCCACCTTGTACGGCGCCACCGCGTCGGGCCAGATGATGCCATCCTTGTCGTGGCAAGCCTCGATGATCGCGCCGACCAGCCGCGACACGCCAATGCCGTAACTGCCCATCAGCGGCGTCACCGGCTGGCCATCCGGGCCCTGCACCGTCACGCCCATCGCCTTGGTATATTTGTCGCCGAAATAGAAAACCTGGCCGACTTCGATGCCCTTTGACTGCTTCAGCGCATCGCCCGCTTCCGCCTCGGCGGCGGCGTCGCGCTTCTCGTCGGTCGCTGCATAATCCTTGTTCAGCCCGTCGATGAACGCCTCCAGAGCGCCGGCGTCATCGGCATTGACGCCGCTGGTATCGTGCCCCGCCTCCCAATTGCGGTGGTAGAACACATCGCTTTCACCCGTCGGCGCCAGAACGATGAATTCATGGCTGAGATCGCCGCCAATCGGCCCGGTATCGGCGCGCATCGGAATGGCATGAAGGCCCATGCGGGCAAAGGTGCGCATATAGGCGATGAACATACGATTATAGCTGTGCCGGGCCGCCGCAAAATCCACATCGAAGCTATAGGCGTCCTTCATCAGGAATTCGCGCCCGCGCAGCACACCGAATCGCGGCCGCACCTCGTCGCGGAATTTCCACTGGATCTGGTACAGGTTGCGCGGCAGGTCGCGATAACTGCGGGCGCCGTTCTGGAAGATGGTGGTGAACAATTCCTCGGCGGTCGGGCTGAACAGCATTTCGCGATCATGCCGGTCGGTGATGCGCAGCATTTCGGGGCCATAGGCATCGAACCGCCCGGATTGCTTCCACAGCTCGGCAGACTGGATCGTTGGCATTAACACCTCGATGGCGCCGGCGCGGTCCTGCTCCTCACGAACGATCTGTTCGATCTTCTGCAGCACGCGCAGGCCCAGCGGCAACCAGGCATAAATGCCGGCAGCAGTCTGGCGGATCATGCCGGCGCGCAGCATGAGCTGGTGCGAAACCACCTGGGCATCGCCCGGCGTTTCCTTGAGCACCGGCAGAAAATAACGGGACAGGCGCACGACAGGGGCTCTTTCTTGCAGGATTCAGGATGGTTCGTTGCTGGCCGCAGCCTGTAGCACGGCCCTCGCGTAGCGCAACGCGGCCAACGCTACAGCGCAACGCGGCCAACGCTACAGCGCAACGCGGTCGGTACGCCAACAAGGCGACAATGTCCCGAAGCAACAGCGACCAAGTCAATTCCTATCGCGTCGGTAATCATGTTGCAGCAAAACCACAGTCTTTCTATTCTATTGGCAGGTAGCCTGCCAGACGATGACAGGGTGGCTTGAATGGCGTAATCACAATTCGTTCGCTGGCTCGCAAGGCTGGGGTTCAGGGAGAAGACTTTCAGTCTGGAATGGCGTCGCAGCTCGCATGAGCAAGCGCCCAGTGTGTCGGTCGGGGGCTTTGCCCGACATGCTGGCGGGTCAGACCGGAGATAGAGGTCTCGTCACGGGAATGCCCGGGTGCCGCCGCATCCGGGCATTTTCGCGTTTCGGGAGGCTGGCCATGCCGGCGTCCCCTGATTCTCCACCCGATGATGCCGCCCCGCCCCCTCGCCTTTTCGCGCGTGGCACTGCCGCCGCCTTGCTGCCAGACCAACGGCCCAACCCGCTGCGGAGCCCCAGGCCATGTCCTATGAACACGCAACGATCGCTCGCGAGGGCCGCACCCTCATCGTCACCATAAACCGGCCAGACCGGATGAACGCCCTGCACCCGCCGGCCAACGCCGAGCTAGCGCAGATATTCGACGATTTCGCCGCCGACCCCGAACTCTGGGTGGCGATCCTGACCGGCGCCGGCGATCGCGCCTTTTCGGCGGGCAATGACTTGCGCTGGCAAGCCGAAGGCAACGCCGTCACCGTGCCGCCAACGGGCTTTGCCGGGCTGACCTCGCGCTGGGACCTCGACAAGCCGGTCATCGCCGCGGTCAACGGCGTGGCCATGGGTGGTGGCTTTGAAATCGCGCTGGCTTGCGACATCATCCTGGCCGCCGAAACCGCCCTGTTCGCCCTCCCTGAACCGCGCGTCGGCCTCGCCGCGCTGGCCGGCGGCCTGCACCGGCTACCGCGCACCATCGGCGTAAAGCGCGCCATGGGCATGATCCTGACCGGCCGCCACGTGCCCGCTTCGGAGGGGAAAGCGCTGGGCTTCGTCCATGACGTTATGCCCGCCGCCGGCCTGATGGACGCGGCCCGGGCACTGGCGGCACAGATTTGCGAATTGTCGCCGATGTCGATCCGCGCCTCGAAACAGGTGGTCAGCCGCTCGCTCGACACCGCCAGCCTTCGCGAAGCCTATGAAGGCCAGATGGCGCACCCGGCGGTCGCCGCCCTGTGGAAATCAGAGGATCTGCGCGAAGGCCCGATGGCGTTCGCCCAAAAGCGCAAGCCCGAATGGAAGGGCCGCTGAGGGTCAACTGCACAATCATCGATCTGACGCTGTCATCCCTGGCTTGACCCGGGACCCAGCTTTTCCTGCACACCGCCGAGCCAGAAGAGACTGAATCCCGGGTCAAGCCCGCGATGACAAGCCAATTTAGCTGCGATCAAGGCAAACCAAATCGGTCGATTATGCCAAACAAAAAGAAGCGCCGCCGGTTTCCCGGGGGCGCTCCCCCCATTGTCGGCGGGGAAGACCGAAAGGCGGTGTCTTCTCAGATTGGAGCGCTTACCACCGCCACCCCCCGCGCGTCGGTACCCAGCCAGAGACAATGAGAACC
>JBBQPR010000060.1:0-19292 GCA_038217075.1 Sphingomonadales bacterium | reverse complement strand
CCGCCATTGCCACAATTGCGTGCGGCTGATCTCGGCGGTGGCGGCATCCTCCATCAGATTGTGCAGCGGCACGGCGCCCTGCCCGCGCAGCCAGGCGGCGATATAGCCAAGCCCGACGTTGATGTTGTTGGTCAGCCCGGCGAGCGTCTTTGGCCCCGGCGGCGGCGTGATCAGCGCTTCGGCGGTGATTTCGCCCTCCGGAATCACCGACAACTGGTTCGGTCCCGGCATCATCCTGTCGAACACCTCGCGCGCGATGCCGACCAGCCCCGGGTGCGCCACCCAGGTGCCGTCATGGCCGATGCCGGCCTCGCGCTCCTTGTCGGCGCGCACCGCGGCAAAGGCCTTTTCATTGGCCGCTTCATCGTCCTTCACCGGGATGAAGGCGCTCATGCCGCCCATCGCATGGGCGCCGCGCCGGTGGCAGGTGCGCACGACATGGCGGGCATATTGCGCCATGAACGGCACCGCCATCGTCACCGCGCCGCGATCGGGCAGCACCTTTTCCGGGTCGGCCTGAAACGTCTTGATATAGCTGAAGATATAATCCCAGCGGCCACAGTTGAGCGCAGTGATATGGTCGCGCAGTTCATACAATATCTCGTCGGCCATGAACGCACCGGGCAGGGTTTCGATCAGCACGGTGGCGCGGATGGTGCCAAGCGGCAGGCCCATGATCGACTGCGCCGTGGTGAACACATTGTTCCACAGCCGCGCCTCAAGATAATGTTCCAGCTTGGGCAGGTAGAAATAGGGGCCGGACCCCTTGGCGAGCAGCGCCCGCGCATTGTGGAAGAAATACAGGCCGAAATCGAACAGCGCACCGGCCACCCGTTCGCCATCGACAAGCATATGCGCTTCATCGAGATGCCAGCCGCGCGGCCGGGCGATCAGCGTCGCGGTCTTGTCGTTGAGCTTGTAGGATTTGCCCTTGTCTTCGAGGGCGATGGTGCCCGCCGCGGCATCGCGCAGATTGACCTGGCCTTCGACCATCACTTGCCATGTCGGGGCCGACGCATCCTCCAGACAGGCCATGAAGCATTGCGCGCCCGAATTCAGCGCGTTGATGACCATCTTGCGGTCGCACGGCCCGGTGATTTCGACGCGGCGGTCGATCAGATCGGCGGGCGCCGGCCGCACCTGCCAATAGGGATCTTCGCGCACCGATGATGTTTCCGGGGCAAAATCGATCTGGTTGCCGGCGTTATACCAATCCTGCCGCTGGTCCCGGGCGCGCAACAGCGATTGCCGCGTCGGTTCGTACATGCGGTGCAGATGGGCGACGAAATGCAGCGCCGCCTCGGTCAATATGGTATCGAAACCGGGCTGCATCGCCCCGGTGATCTGAATGCCTGAAGCCATGGAAAAGCCTTTCAATCTTCGGTGAAACGGAATGGGGTGAGGCCGCGCTGGCGCTCATCGAATGCCAGATGCGCGCCGGCGGGGGGCAGGCTGCGCTGCCGGCAACCGGCGCGGTGGCAGGCGGTGCAGCCGGGGCCGATGGGCGCGGCAGGGCCGCCGAGTTCCAGGCCGGCGCTCCACGCCAGCGGCGCCGCGTGGCGGGCATCGCAGCCAAGGGCGATGACGAATTCCGGCCGTGCCGAACCCCAAGGGGC
The DNA here is from genome assembly GCA_038217075.1 of Sphingomonadales bacterium. GTDB lineage: Bacteria > Pseudomonadota > Alphaproteobacteria > Sphingomonadales > Sphingomonadaceae > Sandarakinorhabdus. Next base: position 17,676 of record JBBQPR010000060.1, on the reverse strand, counting down.
GGCGGTACCGCGCACGGTGCGGGCCAGCGTCAGATAGCGGTGGCCATCCTCCATCTCGACCAATTGGCGGCGCAATTCGCCGGGCCGGTCAAAGGCTGCGTAGATCGACCACAGTGCACAACCCCCGGCCGAGCTGGCCGGAATCGGCGAGGCGCCAGGTGCAAAGGATTTAGAGATGATGCCGGCGCGATCTATGCGCAGAAAGAAGAATGGGATGCCGCGTGATCCGGGCCGGCCCAGCGTCGATAACCGGTGCGCCACCTGTTCCAGCCCGCGCCCGAACCGCGCCTGCAACAGTTCGACATCATAGCCAGTGGCCTCACATGCCGAAAGGAACCGAGCATAGGGCATCAACAACGCGCCGGCGCCATATTTGGCCAGCGCCACGGTGGCGGCGCGCACCACCTGTGGATCGGTGATGCCTGCACCGGCAATGGTATCGTTGATCGCCGCCTGTAATTCGATCAGTACCAGCTGGATGGCCGCGGCAAAGCCCCGCGACGAGGCATCCAGGCTTTCCGACAATTGCAGTTGGCGGGCGTGCAGATCGAGCCGGCGCAGCGCATCGGGCATCACCGCCACCGGCAATGCCCGCACCGTGATAGCGTGGCGGGCGCGCAACCGCTCGACAACGGCGGCGTTGAGATCGGGGCCGGACAGCCGCAGATCGTCGGCGAGCAATTCCGCCGCGGCCTCGATCAACGGAAAATGATTTCCGGCATCGGTGATCAGCCGATCGACATGATCCAGCGGGCCGGGCACCGCCGCGACTTCGGGGCCGGCGGGGCCGCTGGCGTGGAGGCGGAGCAGCGCCTGCGCAATGCCGGGTGAGCGGGCAGCCAGTTCGCGCAATTCGGTACGCGGTACATCGATGCCGATCAGGCGCGGATCGGTGAAAACACGTACAAGCTCATCGGCGAGATCGCTGCCATCGCCGCCGGTCAGGCTCTTCAGATCAAGGTCATAGGCCCCGGCGAGCTTGAGCAGGAACGACGCCGACAAGGGCCGCTGGTCGCGCTCGATCAGGTTCAAATAGCTGACCGAGACGCCCAGATCGCTGGCCATGCGGGTTTGGGTCAAACCGCGACCGGCGCGAATCCGCCGAATCCGGGCGCCGGCGAACAGCTTTCGGCCATCGCCATTGCCGATGGGCAAATTGGCGGCAGATGGGCCGGCGGGGGCCTGAGGGGCGACAGGGTTTGTCAAAATACTTTACAGATTTACACAACATTCCAGCGAAATTGCGACATTTCAACACGATTCTTTTACTAAACAGCGTTGACCTCCGCCTAGCGCAGCGCCACAGAGATGACAACAGTTGAAGCGACACTGGGGAGGATGTGGCGGAGGCAGCGATAAACGCGCCCCGCCACAGCCATTTTAGCAAGGCAGAGCCGCCAGAACGGGGGCCGGCCAACGCCAGGATTTTTCAGGAGTTTCACCATGGCCTACAATGATATCATCGCCCAGACCCAATCGCTGATCGGCAGCCACAAGGGCACTTGGGACGGCATCAACGCCGAAAGCGTAGCGCGCATGCGCTTGCAGAATCGCTTCCAGACCGGGCTCGACATCGCCCGTTACACCGCCGCCATCATGCGCCGCGACATGGCATCCTATGATGCCGATCCGGCCAATTACACCCAGTCGCTGGGTTGCTGGCACGGCTTCATCGGCCAGCAGAAGCTGATCGCCATCAAGAAGCATTTCGGTTCGACGCAGGGCCGCTACCTCTACCTGTCCGGCTGGATGATCGCCGCGCTGCGCTCCGAATTCGGCCCGTTGCCCGACCAGTCGATGCACGAAAAAACCTCGGTGCCGGCGCTGATCGAGGAACTCTACACCTTCCTGCGCCAGGCCGATGCCCGCGAACTGGGCATGATGTTCCGCGATATCGACACCGCCCGCGCCGCCGGCGATGTGCTGAAGGAAAAGCAGCTGCTCGCCGCGGTCGAAGGGTTCCAGACCCATGTCGTGCCGATCATCGCCGATATCGACGCCGGGTTCGGCAATGCCGAAGCCACCTATCTGCTCGCCAAGAAGATGATCGAGGCCGGTGCCTGCGCGCTGCAGATCGAAAACCAGGTGTCGGACGAAAAACAGTGCGGCCACCAGGATGGCAAGGTCACCGTCCCGCACGAGGACTTCCTCGCCAAGGTCCGCGCCTGCCGCTACGCCTTCCTCGAACTCGGTGTTGACGACGGCATCATCGTCACCCGCACCGATTCGCTGGGCGCCGGCCTTACCAAGCAGATCGCCGTATCAAATGCGCCGGGCGATCTTGGCGACCAGTACAACAGCTTCCTCGATTGCGAGGAAATCGATCCGGCCACCGCGCAAAATGGCGATGTCATCATCAACCGCAACGGCAAGCTGCTGCGGCCCAAGCGGTTGCCATCGAACCTGTTCCGTTTCCGCGAAGGCACTGGCGCCGACCGTTGCGTGCTGGATTGCATCACGTCGTTGCAGAACGGCGCCGACCTGCTGTGGATCGAAACCGAAAAGCCGCACATCGAACAGATCGCCAGCATGGTCGATCGCATCCGCGCGGTGTTTCCCAATGCCAAGCTGGCCTATAACAACTCGCCGTCGTTCAACTGGACGCTCAGCTTCCGCCAGCAGGTTTATGACGCCTGGGTCGAAGCCGGCAAGGATGTGACGGCCTATGATCGTGCCAAGCTGATGAGCGTCGATTACGATACCACGCCGCTGGCCATCGAAGCCGATGAACAGATCCGCACCTTCCAGTCCGATTCGGCCAAGCGGGCCGGCATCTTCCACCACCTCATCACCCTGCCGACCTATCACACGGCAGCGCTCAGCACCGACAATCTCGCCCGCGAATATTTCGGCGAACAGGGCATGCTGGGCTATGTGAAGAACGTTCAGCGCGAGGAAATCCGCCAGGGCATCGCATGTGTAAAGCACCAGAACATGTCGGGTTCGGACATCGGCGATGACCACAAGGAATATTTCGCTGGGGAAGCCGCGTTGAAGGCCGGCGGCGCCCATAATACGATGAACCAGTTCGCCGCGTAAGCGCACCCGTCAGGCTGCCGGATCGGGCCGCAGGGGACAACCTTGCGGCCCGTTTCATGTCTGAAAAGCCCGGTTCCGCCGTTGTTCATGCCGGCTGTGGTTAGAACGGGCGGTGATGGATCAAACCGAACCATGACCAGCCGCGCTGATCGCTGGAAGGGGGCGGCGGGCGCTGCCATGCTGCAGGGCCTGATGCTGTACGGCCTGTTCCTGTCGGCACCGGTGCTGGTGCCGCTGCCCGCCCCGACACTGCGCTATATCTCGCCGATTACACCCGAACCGCGCGCCGAACCCGTACCACCGCGTCAGGCAGTAAAGCCCCGCGCAACCGGCCGGGCGGCGCCACCAAACCGCACCGCAAGGCCGGTCCCGGTCATCACGCCGCCGCCGGTCGTGCCGCTTCTCGTGCTGCCGCCGCTCGTCATCACCGCGGCGCCGGTCACCGGCAATGGCAATGAGGCCAATGCCGGGGCCGCCACCCGCACCGGCCCGGGCACTGGCGCGGGTGGGAACGGCGATGGCCTTGGCAGCGGCGCAAGCGGCGATGGAGCCGGCGACGGCGGTAGCGGCGGTAGCTGGGCCGAATGGAAAAGCGGCCGTATCCATGATCGCGATTATCCGGCTGCCGCCTTTCAATCGGGCATTCAGGGCAGTTTGCGCACCCGCTACACCATCGACACCAAGGGCCGGGTCATCCGCTGCGAAATCCTTGAAACCAGTGGCAGCCCGTTGCTCGATGCCACCACCTGTCGGTTGGTCATGCAGCGTTACCGATACCGCCCGGCGCGCGACGCAAACGGTCGCGCCACCACCGATATCCTCACCGAACGCCACCATTGGGAACTTGAATCACCTCTCGCGCCACCGCCAAAACCCCTCACCCAATCACCCGCTCCACCATCGCTTTCCCCCCGATAATGCCCCCGCACCCCGCTTTCGACAGTCGCCCCCCGGCGGTCACCGGGCTATGCCTAGCCAAAGCAAAGGGGGAAACACCATGCTCAACAGGCTCGATGACTATCCGGTGCACCAGACGCCAGAACCGTTGGCGGTGCTCGCGACCAGCGATCGCAACGCCTATGACCGCACCTGGTTCAATGGCTATGCCCCGGATGGCGACTATTATTTCGGGGTCGGCATGGCGGTTTACCCACACCGCGGCATCCTCGATTGCGCCTTTTCGGTCGTCCAGCCCGGCGGTCGCCAGCATTGTTTCTACGGCTCGCGCCGCGCACCCGCCGAACGCACCGACATGCAGGTCGGTCCCTTCCGTCTCGAAGTCATCGAGCCGATGCGCCGCACCCGGCTGATCATCGACGACAACAAGACCGGGCTCGCCTGTGATCTGGTGTTTTCCGCCCGCACCGCCGCCATCGAAGAAGCCCGGCAGACCCTGTGGCAGCATGGCCGCCGCATGATGGACGCGACGCGTTTCGATCAGTTCGGCCGATGGAGCGGTACCATCCGCACCCCGGATGGCGAGATCAACGTCGATGACAGCATCTGCCGGGGCACCAAGGACCGGTCATGGGGCATCCGCCCGGTCGGCGAACCCCAGACCGGCGGTGCCCCCAACGTGCCCGGCGGCATCTTCTTTTTATGGGCGCCACTGGTCTGGGACGATCACATCACCCACGCCATCTTTTTCGACGGCCCGCGCGGCGAAGCGCTGGTGCGCGAAGGCATGGTCGCGCCGCTGTACCAAACCGAGGCCGCAATACCACCGGGCAGCGAAGATGGCCTTTGCCAGCGCATGGCGACGGCACGTCACCATGTCAGCTATCATCGCGGCACCAGGCTTGCGGAAACCGCCCGCATCACCCTGCTCGATCACGATGGCGGCAGCCGCGAGATTGCGCTGGAGCCCTTGTTGCGTTTCCAGATGAAAGGCCTTGGCTATGGCCATCCGGTCTGGGGACAGGGCATGTGGAAGGGCGAACTGGAAATCGGCGGCGAATCCTTCGATCCGCAGGCGCTCGATCTGCTGGCGCCGGAAAACCTGCACGTGCAACAGGTTGTGCGGGCACTCGACGGGGTTCGCGTCGGCTCCGGCGTGCTCGAACAAATCTGTGTCGGCCCTTATGCGCCGGCCGGATTCAAGGCATTTTTCGACGGGGCGCCATAAGAAGCTGCATCAGCCTGGCTGCACGATCACCAATATGACGATGATGATCGTTGCCAGCGACGGAATTTCATTGACCAGCCGCAGCGTGCGTTCGCTGTACGGCCGCTCCCCACGCGCGAATTTTTTGGCGGCACCGATCATCCAGCCGTGGAACCCCGACAGACCGAGTACGACAGCAAATTTGGCCCAGAGCCAGACCGGCCAACCGATCTGAAAACCCAGCGCCAGCCCGAGTATCCAGACAACGCTGATACCGGGGTTGAGGATGATGCGCTTCAACCGATTGCAGCGTTCCGCCCACAGCGCATTTTCCGGCGAGCCAAGCGGCACCTGCGACCAATAGACCAGGAAGCGCGGCAGCATGAACATGCCCGCCATCCAGAAGATGACGAAGATGACGTGAAAAGCCTTTACCCAAAGGTAGGCACCGCCCAGCCAACCATTCACCGAAACGGTTTCCGCACCATCGCCAGCAATTGTTCGACATGGGCAATGGGCGCATCGGGCAATATGCCATGGCCAAGGTTAAAGACGTGCGGCCGCTCGTCAAAAGCCGCCCGGATGCGGTTGACGGCGCTGGCCAGCGCGTCGCCACCGGCGATCAGCGCCAGCGGATCGAGATTGCCCTGCACCGGCATGTCGGGCGGCAACATGGCGTCGACCCATTCCGGATCCAGCGTTTCATCAAGCCCGATGGCATCCACCCCGGTTTCGGCGGCATAGGCGGCAAGTTTTGCGCCGGCCCCCTTGGGAAAGCCGATGATCGGCACATCGGGGTGGCGGACCATCAAGCGCCCGACGATATCGGCGGTCGGCGCGATGACCCAGCGTTCGAATTGCGCCGGGGACAAGGATCCTGCCCAACTGTCGAACAATTGCACGGCCTGCGCGCCGGCCTCGATCTGGCCCGACAAATAATCGACGGTGATGGTGACGATGCGATCGATCAGCGCCTGGAAGGCCGACGGATCGGTATAGGCCAGCCGCCGCGCCTCGCCCTGGTCCTTGCTGCCATGGCCGGCGACCATATAGGTGGCAACCGTCCAGGGGGAACCGGCAAAGCCCAGCATCGTGGTTTCGGGCGACAATTGCGCGCGCACCTTGGCAACCGTTTCATAGATTTTGGCGAGGTGCAGCGGCTGCGGCTCCAATGCTGAAAACACCGCATCGACCAGCGCCGGGGTCAATTGCGGGCCTTCGCCGGGGCCAAAGGTCAGCCCCTGGCCCATCGCGTGCGGCACGATCAATATGTCGGAAAACAGGATGGCGCCATCCATGCCGAACCGCCGGATCGGTTGCATGGTGATCTCGGCAGCCGCATCGCTGTCATAGACCAGCGCCAGAAACCCGCCTTTTTCGGCCCTGAGCGCCCTGTACTCGGGCAGGTATCGCCCGGCCTGGCGCATCAGCCACACCGGCGGCGGATCGCGGCGTTCCCCCTTCAGGACAGCAAGCAATGGTGGATCGGCTGGGGTCTGGGGTGCGGTCATGCTGTCTTTTCACGGTCGCCCGGGCGCTGGTCAAGGGGCTGCCCGCACGCTCGCCTTTCACTTTCATCTTATAAGTGATTCTTGAATCCTGTGGTGATAGTAGTGCGGGGCCCGATCGGTGGATTGCCGGGCTCGCCCCGGCTCATCCACAATCGCGCCATGGCGCAATGCCATGACTCGTGGCGAGTCGCGCAAACTGTCCCCATTATCCACAGCCCTGCCTGTGGAGTCTTCCACCGGTGGACAGGCTGTGGGCGGGGGTATGTCCATCGCGGGACGAAGCCGGCGGAATCATCGAAAATCCCGCTTGCCCCCCGGCCTCGCCGCGGCCTAACCCTTTAGGCCCATGCTTATCCCCAGCTTCATCCCGGACTCTTTGTGCTGCCGCCTGCGAGAGTCGCGCTGATGGCCGAGCGCAACCGGCTGCATCTGCACCTCGTCAGCGATTCGACCGGCGAAACGCTGGAATCGGTGGCCAAGGCCGGGCTGGCGCGATTCGAAGGCGTGGAGGCAATCAAGCATTTCTGGCCGATGGTACGATCCGAAGGCCATCTCGACCGGGTGATCGAAGAAATCGCCCGGCGCCCCGGCCTGATCATCTATACGCTGGTCGATGGCGGCGTGCGCGACCGGCTGGAGCAACGCTGCAGCAACCTCGGCCTGCCGCATGTCTCGCCGCTCGATCCGACCATCGGCGCCATGTCGGAACTGCTCGGCCAGGTGGCGATCCGGCGCCCGGGGCGCCAGCACGTCATGGACGCCGCCTATTTTCAGCGCGTCGATGCCATCAACTATACCATGGTGCACGATGATGGCGCCGGCGCCGATGATTGGGAGGAAGCCGATATCGTGCTGGCCGGCGTGTCGCGCACTTCCAAGACACCAACGTCGATCTACCTCGCCAACCGTGGTTTCAAGACCGCCAATATACCCATCGTGCCGCAATCGCCGCCGCCGCCACACCTGTTTCATCTGCAGACGCCGCTTGTCGTCGGCCTGACCACCGCGCCCGATCGGCTGGTGGCGATCCGCCGCAACCGGCTGCTGACCCTGGGGCAGGCGCCCGAAACCGATTATGTCGACCTGTCGCAGATCGAATCGGAAGTGGCGTTCGCCCGGCGGCTGTTTGCCGACAATGACATCCCGGTCATCGATGTAACGCGCCGATCGATCGAGGAAACCGCCGCCGCGATCATCAACCTGGTGCAGACGCGCAGCGACAAGGCGAATGACAGTAACGGTGGCGGCAATAATAGCGGCAATGGCGGCGGTCGGACGTGATCGTGCTGGCCAGCCAGAGCGCGGCGCGGCGCGCCATGCTGACCGCGGCGGGCGTGGCGCATGAGGCGGTGCCGGCGCATGTCGATGAGGATGGCGTCACGGCGGGCCTGCTGGCAACAGGGGCGAGCGCCGAAAAAATCGCCGATGCGTTGGCCGAACTGAAGGCGATGAAGATTTCGCAGCGGCATCCCGGTCGGCTGGTGCTGGGCGCCGATTCGGTAGCGGTGGCGGCCGATGGCGCCTTGCTGGCCAAGCCTGAAACTCGCGCCAATGCAGAAGTACAGCTGCGCCAACTGGCCGGAACCACGCACCGGCTGATCTCGGCGGCGGTGATCGCCGAAAACGGCACCCCCGTGTGGCGGGCCGGCGGTGCTGCCCGGTTGACCATGCGGGCTTTGTCGCCGGGATTCATCGGGGATTATCTGGATCGGGAGGGCGAGGCGGTGCTCGGCTGTGTCGGCTGCTACCGCATCGAGGGGCTCGGCGCGCAATTGTTCACGAAAGTCGATGGTGACCAGTTCACCATCCGCGGCCTGCCGTTGCTGGCGCTGCTGGATTATCTGAGAATACGCGGGGCGTTGACGGCATGACCCGTTTCATGCCCGCGGTGGCCGGCGTGATCGGCTGGCCGATCGCCCATTCGAAATCGCCGGTGATCCACCGTTTCTGGCTTGGCAAGCTGGGCCTCGATGGCGATTATTCACGCTTTCCGGTGCATCCCGACGATCTTGCCACGATGGTGCGCAGCTTGCCGGCGTTCGGCATGCGCGGTGTCAATGTCACCGTGCCGCACAAGGTCGCCATCATGGCGCATCTCGATGAACTGGATGACAGCGCAATTGCCGTCGGCGCGGTCAACACCGTCAAGGTGTTCGGCGACGGCCGGCTCGGCGGCGCCAACACCGACATGTCGGGCATCATCGAAGGGGCCGTCAACGCCGGCGTCACCGGGCGTGAGGTGATCATTCTGGGCAGTGGCGGCGCCGCGCGGGCCGCACTGGCGGCGGCTTTTTATCTAAAGGCCGCCTCGGTCACGGTCTTTGCCCGCGACATGGACGCGGCCAAGGCGCTGCTGCGCAAGGCCGGGCAACAGGGCAATGTGCTGCCCTTTGGCGGGTCATTGCCCCCTTCGCCGGAAACGGCGCTGCTGTTCAACGCAACGACGCTCGGCATGGTCGGCCAGCCGCCGCTCGAACTCGATATTGCCAATTTGCCCGCCACGGCAACGGTATTCGATGCGGTCTATACGCCGCTTGAAACACCGTTGCTGCGGGCGGCGCGGTCGCGCGGTCTGGCCACCGTCGACGGGCTGACGATGTTGATCGGCCAGGCCGCAATGGCGTTCGAGATGTTTTTCGGCACGGCGCCGCCGCGCGAACATGACGCCGAATTGCGCGGGCTGCTGACGCGATGATGATCATCGGGCTCACCGGCTCCATCGGCATGGGCAAATCCACCGTGGCGGGGATGTTCCGCAAATTGGGCGTGCCGGTGTTCGATGCCGATGCCGAGGTGCGGCGGGTGCAGGGGCCGGGCGGTCGCGCGCTGGCGGCGATCGAGGCGGCGTTTCCGGGCAGCACCCATGCCGGCGGGCTGCACCGTGAGAAACTGGGGAGCGCGGTGTTCGGCAATCCCGAGGCGCTGCACAGGCTGGAAATGATTCTGCACCCGCTGGTCGCCGATGCCCAATCGAGCTTTCTGGGGGCGAACCGCCGCAAGCCCGCGGTGGTGCTCGATGTGCCGCTGTTATTTGAAAAAGGCGGCTGGCGGCGTTGCGATCTGACGGTGGTTGTGTCGGCGCCGTTCCGGGTGCAGCGGGCGCGGGTGCTGGCCCGCCCGGGCATGACGCCCGAAAAATTCGCGAGCATCATCAAGGCGCAGATGCCCGATGCCGAAAAACGCCGGCGCGCCGATGTGGTGATCGAAACCGGGCGCGGCCGCCGCCACACCTGGCTGGCGGTGCAGCGATTGGTGAAGAGCCTGGCATAGCCGGCGGCGCACCCGGCAACCACCGGCGCGACTCTGCCGTATCTGCGCCAAACGGCGGGAACATTGCCGGCAGAACCGGCCTTGCCCCTTCCACTTGCCCCTGCGAGCGCCTAAATATCAGCTATGTCCAGCCTGCGTGAAATCGTCTTCGACACCGAAACTACCGGCATCTTCCCAGGCGACGGCCATCGTATCGTCGAGATCGGCGCGGTCGAGATGATCGACCGGGTGGTGACCGGGCGCAGTTTTCACACTTATATCGATCCGTGCCGCCCGATGCCGCGCGATGCCCAGAATGTGCACGGGCTTTCGACCGTCTTTCTGACCGGCCAGCCGGTTTTCGAAATGATCATTGATGGTTTCCTCGGCTTTATCGAGGATTCACCATTGGTGGCGCACAATGCCGCCTTTGACATGGAGTTTTTGAACTGGGAACTGAAGCGGGCCAACATGCCGTTGATCCCGGTCAGCCGGTCCATCGACACGCTGGAAATCTCGCGCAAGATCAATCCTGGCGCCAAGCACACGCTCGATGCCCTGTGTTCGCGCTATGGCATCGATCTGTCGGGCCGCACCAAGCATGGCGCGCTGATCGATGCCGAATTGCTGGCGCGGGTCTATGTCGAGTTGACGGGCGGGCGGCAGATCGGTTTCGATCTGGCGTCGGACGCGGTGGAGACGGAACTGCCTGTCGAACGGGTGAATTTTGGTATTCGTCATCATGTTGCGTTGCCTGAGGAGTTGGAACGCCACGAAGCCTTTGTGGCGGGCCTGAAGGATCCGCTCTGGTCGAAATGAGCGGGGATAACACCCGGCCTGCTGCCGGTCATTGACCATCGGCAGTGCTGGGAATAGAGCGACCGCCCGCCGCCCGGCTGGTGGAACTGCAAGGGAGAGACGCATGGACATTCGCATTTCGGGCCACCAGGTCGATACTGGCGCCGCCTTTGCCGTGCACGTCCGCGACCGCCTGGGCGCGATCATCGACAAATATTTTCCGCGGGCGATTTCGGCGCACGTCACGCTGGGCCCGGCACCGCACGGCCATTTTTCCTGCGATATCGTCATGCATGTCATGTCGGATCTGATCCTGAAGGGCAGCAATCGCGCCGCTGATGCGCACCCGGCCTTTGATGGCGCCGCCGATCGCATCGACAAGCAGCTGCGCCGCTACATGCGCCGCCTGAAGGACCGCCATGGCCCGGGCGCCGACCGTGCCGCCGAACGCGCCGCGCAGGCCAATGGCGCGGCGCTGTTTGAAAGCGCGATGCTCGACTCCGTGCCCGATAATGCCGATTACAAGATTTTTGCCGCCAGCGTCGATGACCATGACGCCAGCGACCACCCGCTGGTCATCGCTGAAACCCGGGTCGATATTCCGCAGACCAGCGTCGGCGATGCCGTGATGATGCTCGATCTGCGCAACACCAACGCGCTGTTGTTCGTCAACAGCGCCAGCGGCGACCATAACATGGTCTATCGCCGCGACGATGGCAGCATCGGCTGGGTGGAACCGCGCCGCTCGGCACGCGCCGCGGCCAGCACCGCACAATGAACGGCTGCGGTTTTGCCGATATTGTCGGCACCCATGGCATCTTGCTGGGGGTGTCGGCGGTCGGAAAGGATGGGCTTTTGGTGGCGCTTGCCGATGCGGCGGCGGCCGAAATGGCGACAGGCGGCGCCGGGCAGCCGGCCAGCCTGATCCTGGAGCGGGTGCGTGAGCGCGAGACGCTGGGATCGACGGGTTTTGGCCAGGGCACTGCCATTCCGCACGCCCGCATCGTCGGCCTGCCGGCGGTGATGGCGGTGGTTGCGCGCCTGGTGACCGGCGTCGACTATGGCGCGCTTGACAATGAACCGGTGGATGTCGCGGTATTGCTGCTGTCGCCCGAAGGCGCCGGCGCCGATCATCTGAAGGCGCTGGCCCGGATCAGCCGCAGCTTGCGCGATCCAGCGACGCTGGCGGCCATCCGCGCCGCCGGTGATCCGGATGCGGTGCGCGCTGCCATCGGCCCGGTGCCGGCCGGCAAACGCGCCGCCTGATCTTGCCAAAGCCATTGATTTCATACCCCCTGCGGGCGCCTCTCACGCCAAAGCGACACCGCTGACCCCGCGCCTGGCCAGCAGTGTCAAGGTTTCGGCCTTGCTGCGCCGCGTCAATAATGGCGGCGGCTTTGGTGCCGTGCTGGCGCGCGGCGACGCGACGGCGGGCAGCATCGCTGTGGTGATCCGCGCCCGCGCCACTGCCGACTTGCCCGAGGTTGAGGACGTGCTGCTGTCGCCGATGTTCGCGGCGGCCGGCGGCTATGAATGGTTGCCGGTGGCGACAGGCGCGGCGATTGCCGGCTGGATCGAACGGGCGCGCGGGCGTGATCCCGACCTGTGGATAATCGAACTGGACATCCCGGACGCGGCACGGTTCGTCGCCGAAACGCTCGGCGACGATTGACGCTGGCCATTCATCTACGCTTCAGGGGGGGTATTGGTTGCACGGCCCATGGGCGGGCGGTGCGAATGATTGCCGAAGCGGACCGGACCGGGCTTCAGCCCAGCGAAAATCGAGTGCCTCCATTGTTGTTTCAGGCGGCGGATCGATCATTAGCGGACCCGGATATGGCCGTGTTTGAATGCTTTTTGAATGAATTTTCGTTTTCTCTCGATCCGGGCCGCGGCCGTTACAACGCCGTCAACGCTCGCTTCGACACTTGGCCTTTCATCGAAGCTCGGGCGCCTGGTCATCCTGACCGCCGGCAGCGCCCTTCTGCTCGCCGCCGGTAGCGTTTCCGATTCCAGCAGTTCGGGCACAAGCGCCCTGGGCGCCGGTGCCACATCCTATATCGCGCAAGGCGATTCCGTGCTGGCCCCGATGTCGGCCGCCGATGCAACCGCTGCGCAGGCCGCGCTCGATGCCACCAACCCGGCGCATGGCGAACCCGCTGATACCGATGCCGATCGCCCGGCGAGCCTTTCGGCGCTCGTCGCCTCGATTGACGATGCCAGCGCTGCCGTTGCCAAGGATCGCGACATGCGCTGCCTCGCCACGGCGGTCTATTTCGAATCGCGCGGCGAACCGCTGGAAGGCCAACTCGCCGTTGCGCAGGCCATCATGAACCGTGTCGTGTCGGGCCGTTATGCCGACAATGCCTGTGCCGTCATCAACCAGCCGGGGCAGTTCAGCTATAATCGTTCGGCATCACCGCGCGCCGGTGGCGCCTGGGAAACCGCCAAGGCCATTGCGATGATCGCCGCCGATGGCATGTGGCACGCGATCGCCCCCAAGGCGATGTCGTTCCATGCGAATTATGTTTCGCCGAACTGGGCCGGCAAGACCAAGGTCGTGCGTATCGGCCGGCACATTTTCTACCGCTGATCCGCAATTCCCGCCATGGCGGGGCTTGTCGTTCCTCATTCGTTCCGCCTATGGTCGGGGGCATGTCTTTGACTGCCCCCGATGTGCTGCGCGGTGTCTGTCGGTTGCTGATGCGGGCCGGCGTGGCGCCGCTGGCCGAAGTGCCGCTCGGCTGTGGCCGGCGCGCTGACATATTGGGAATCGATGCGCAGGGCCGCTTGACGCTGGTGGAAATCAAGGTGGCGCTGGGTGATTTGCGCGGCGATCGCAAATGGCCGGATTATCTCGAATATTGCGACCGGTTTTTCTGGGCGGTGCCGGCGGGGTTTCCGCTGGGCCTGTTCGATACCGATGATTTTGCCCCGGCGCGCACCGGGCTTATCGTTGCCGACCGTTTCGATGCAGAGGAAATTCGCCCTGCACCCTGGGTGCCGCTCAACGCCGCACGTCGCAAGACCGAAACGCTGCGCTTTGCCCGCCGCGCCGCGTCGCGCGTGCTGGCCGGGCTGGACCCGGCAGCGCTGGCGCTGCCGCTCGATTGATCATGGCAGCGGTCCGATGACAGGCGGTGGCCAAGCTGGCAAAGAAGGCGGATGATTCGCAAAGCGTTTTTTGGCATCGCCCTCCTGTCCCTGCTGGCGGCGGTCCCCGCAACAGCGGTGCCGGTCTGCGGTTTTACGCTGAAAAAAACCTATGCCCATGATGTGACGGCGTTCACCGAAGGGTTGTTCTTTCGCGGCGGCGTGATGTTCGAAAGCACCGGTTATGAAGGCGCCTCGCTGATCCGCAAATGGCGCCTGGCGGATGGCAAGGTGCTGGGCGAAACCCGGTTGCCGCCCGACATGTTCGGCGAAGGCATTGTCGATTGGGGTGACGAGATCATCAGCCTGACGTGGCGTAACCAGGTCGGGTTTCGCTGGAACATGGCGACCTTGCGTCAAAAGGCGCGGTTTCCGTATTTTCTCGAAGGCTGGGGGCTGACCCGCGACGCCAAAAGGCTGGTCGCCAGCGACGGCACGGCGACCTTGCGATTTTACGATCCGGCCAGCCTCAGGACGCTGAAATCGGTCACCGTCACCGCCGATGGCCGGCCGGTGCAACAGCTCAACGAGCTGGAATGGGTGAATGGCCGCATCCTCGCCAATGTCTGGATGACCAACCTTGTCGCCCGCATCGACCCGGCGAGCGGCAAGGTAGAGGCCTGGTACGACCTGACGAGGCTGCGCGCCATGTCGGGTGCCGTGGGCGCGGATTCGGTGCTGAACGGCATCGCCTGGGATGCGAAGCAAAAACGTCTGTTCGTCACCGGCAAATATTGGCCCAAGCTCTACGAAATCGCGCTCGATCGCTGCTGAAACAGATTCAAACGCCCGCTTACCGCGGCGAGCGTTTGGCCAGGATGCGTTGCAGCGTGCGGCGGTGCATCTTCAGCCGCCGCGCGGTTTCCGACACGTTGCGCTCGCACAGCTCATACACCCGCTGGATATGCTCCCAGCGGACGCGATCGGCCGACATCGGTTCCGGTGGTGCTTCCGGGCGTTCACCGGCTTCGGCCGACAGGGCGCGGACAATGTCTTCCGGATCGGCGGGCTTTGCCAGATAATCGACCGCACCGGCCTTTACAGCGGCAACGGCAGTGGCGAGGTTGCCATAGCCGGTCAGCATGACGATCCGCACGTCGGGTGACAGGGCGCGCAGTTCGGCGACCAGATCGAGGCCATTGCCATCCTCCAGCCGCATGTCGACGACGGCGTGGCTGGGCTTCAGCCGTGCTGCCTCGACGCGCGCTTCGGAAAGGCTGCCGACGGCGGTGACGGCAAAGCCCTTGCGGCTGAGCATCATGTCCAGCCGTTGCCGGAACGGCGCGTCATCATCGACCAGCAGCAGCGGCCTGGCATTATTGGCGCCATCGGCGCCATCGGTTGCGGTTTCGGGTATGGTTGCCATCGGGTTTACTCCTCGGGGTCGGCTTCAATATGGGCGCGCGGCCAGCGCACGTCCACTTGTGCGCCGCCCTCCGTCCGGTTGCGAAAGGCCAGCCGCCCGCCGGTGCGTTCCAACAGCGTGGTGGCGATGAAAATACCAAGGCCGGTGCCGCCGGCGCCCGAATGCGACGGGCCGAGATCGGGTTCGCCCAGATGCGGCAGCACATCGGCAGCAAAACCGGCGCCATCGTCCAGAACGGCGATGCCGATGTCGCTGGCGGTCACCATGGTTTGCAACTGCACCGATGATCCGGCATGGCGGACGGCGTTGGCAACCAAATTCTGCAGGCCGTGCAGCAGTTCGGGGGATCGCCGGACATGCGGTTGCGGCGATGGCGCGATGACATGCACCGGCACCCGCGCTGGTTGCACGCTGTGTGCGACTTCGTGGAGCAGCACATCGAGGCCAAGCCTCGCAAACGGGTCCTCGGCTTCGGCGCGGCGGGCGATGCGGACGAGGATGCCGCGGCTGCGCGCCGCTTCGGCCTGCAACAAGCGGATATCATCCCCGAAATCGGGATCATCGCCCAATTGTTCGGAAAGGCTGTGCGCAATCAGCGAGATGGTGCCCAGCGGCCCGCCGAGTTCATGGGCGGCGGCGGCCGCAAGACTGCCCAGCGCCGACATCTTGGCTTCGCGGGTCAGCGCGGCTTCGGTGGCCACCAGCGCCCGGGCGCGATCACGCGCCTCGGCGGAAACCAGCCACAAATAGATGGCGAGAAAGCCCACCGCCAAGGCCAGCGCGACCGCGATGCCGAACCGGTAGACATCGGGGAAGGATGGCGGCGGCCCCAGCCAGGGCAGCGGCCGCGCCCATAACCACAGCAACACCAATATGGCACCGGCGAGCGTGCCGAGCACGATCATGGCGCGCGATGGCAACAGCGTGGCGGCAATGGTGACCGGCACGATCAACAGCACCGAAAACGGGTTGGCGAGCCCGCCGGACAGGAACAGCAGCACGCCGGCCTGCACCAGATCAAATGCCAGGTGCAGGGTAAGGTCGCGGCCCTGCAACCGGGCATTGCGGCCATACAGCGTCACCAGCCCGATGTTGAGCACCGCCGAGGCCATGACGGCGGCGATCAGCGATGGCCAGAGCAGCGGATAACCCAGATACAGGCCGACAAAGATCAGCGTGACGAATTGCCCACCGATGGCGATCCAGCGCAATGATGCCAGCGTGCGAACGCGCACGCCGGGCCGGTCGAATGCCGCCGATGCGATGGATGGCCTTTCCATCAGCGCTGTTTATCGCCCAAGCCGCGTCATCGCCATGTGGCAAAGCGAACCCCCGCCCTGCCCGGTGCCTGATGTGCCTATAATGATGGGCCCTGCACCATGCGCTTGTCCCGCACCGGCGCATCCTTCAGCAGCTTGGCGATGGCGGCGGCGCGCGGATCGGATTCGGCGACCGAACGGGCCGACCGGCCGCTGTTGTCGTTGATATCGGCGTTGGCGCCGGCATCGATCAGCTGCTTGGCGATGCCGGTGTCGCGGTTCTGCACGGCGATCTGCAACGCGGTTTCGCCAAGCCGGTTCTGTTCGTTCAGCGCCGCCTTGATGACGACGAAGATGTGAACCCCTTCGGCCCAGCGCGATTGGGCGGCCAGCATCATCGGCGTATTGCCTTCGCGATCGCGCGCATTGGGATCGGCACCCTTGCCGAGCAGGAACCCAGTCCAGGTGGCATCGCTGCGGCGCACGACGATGTGCAGCGCGGTTTCACCGGTATCGGAATCGCGGACGGTGATGATGGTATTGCCGGGTTTGTCGAGATATTCCGTGGCCTTGCCGCCATCCTTGTCGCGCACGGCCTTCAGGAAATTATAGCTGTCGGAAAATTGCGCCGCCGCCGGCGCGGTGACGCCGGGGGTGCCTGCGATCATCGCCACCGCGATGGCGAGGCCAAAGGCGCGCCCGATTGTCTTCATCCACCGCATCGACAAGCTTCCCACTCCACCTTATTCGGGGGCGCATGCTGAAAATTGCACCCCTAACCGTTCCCGCGTCCGTCCCCTGGCATAGCGGCAGCAACGCCCGATGAACAGCCGGCGCCTGTGGCTGGCGGTGATCGCCGCGATGCTTGTCGCCTTCGGGCTGGGCTGGATGCGCTTTACCGCGCCGCCGCCGGGCAACCTTGCCGGGGCCAGTATCGGCGGCCATTTCACGCTCACCAATCAGGATGGCAAGCGGGTCAGCGATCGTGATTTCGATGGCAAATACCGGCTGATGTATTTTGGCTATACCTTCTGCCCCGATGTCTGCCCGACCGACGTCGCCATCATCGCGCGCGGGTTGAAGGCTTATGCCGCGCAGCGCCCGGCGCGGGCCGAAAATGTCCAGCCGATCTTCATCACCGTCGATCCCGAACGCGATGATCCCAAGGCGCTGAAGGCCTTTGTCACCGCCTTTTCG
>JBBQPR010000059.1:0-19497 GCA_038217075.1 Sphingomonadales bacterium | reverse complement strand
TGATATGGGTATCGTAGCAGACAAGATCGAGGCGCGGTTGCGCGCGGCGCTGGCGCCTGAACGGCTGGAGATCATCGACGACAGCGAGAGCCATCGCGGCCATGCCGGGCATGACGGATCGGGCGAAAGCCATTTCACCGTGGCGCTGACCGCCGCGGCCTTTGCCGGCCAATCGCGAGTCGGGCGGCAGCGGCTGGTCTATGCCGCATTGGGCGATCTGATGGCGCCGGGGGGTGTCCATGCGTTGATCATCAAGGCGCATGCGCCTGGGGAAGGCTGATGCGGCGGGCTTTGCAGGCGCTGTGGCTGTTGCTGGCCCTGCTGCCGGCAGCGCCGGGCGCGGCGACGACCGAGCGCAGCGGCAGCATCGGCGATGTGCCGTTGATCGAACGGCTCGATGTCGCCGACCTGCCGGCCAACAGCGTTCAGCGATTCTGGTTTCACGCCGCAGACAATGCGTTGGGACAGCCCTGGCTGGTGCCGGTGGTGGTGGTGAAGGGCGCCCGCACCGGGCCGCGCCTGCTGGTGACGGCGGGCATCCATGGCGATGAATTGAACGGCATCGATGTCATCCACCGCCTTGCCGCGACTATCGACCCCGCCACCCTGTCGGGCACTTTGGTGCTGGTGCCGGGGTTGAACACGCCGGGGCTGTTACAGAGCACGCGAGAGTTCAGTAGTGATTATTCGCGCGCCAGTGCCAACCTCAACCGCACCATGCCGGGGGATGAGACTCAAGGCGGCGCCGATGCCTATGCCGGGCGGCTTTGGCACCGGCTGCTGCGCCCGAATGCCGATCAGGCGGTCGATCTGCACACCCAATCGCGCGGCACCGCCTATGTGCTGTACGCCTTTGCCTCGACGCCGCGGGCCCGGGCGATGGCCGACCTGATGGCGCCGGACATTCTGAAGCTGGATCCCGGTGTCAAGGGCAGCGTTGAAACCGAGATGGTGCGCGATGGCGTGCCGGCGATCACCCTGGAACTTGGCACGCCCGAGGTATTCAACGCGGAAATGGTGCGCCGGGGAGTCGCCGGCCTGAACAATCTGATGCACGACATGGGCATGCTGGCCGGGCCGGTGCTGCCGGCGGCGGCGGGCTTTACCGGCAACAAGCTGGAGGCGGTGCGCGCACCCCGTGCCGGCTGGGCACGGTTGCTGGCGCCGCTGGGCAGTATGGTTGCCGCCGACGATGTGGTGGCGACGATGGCGGACAGTTTCGGCCGGATCACCGACACGCTAACCGCGCCGGTCGCCGGCCGCATAAGCAGCAGCTTCACCGATCCACGGCGGGACAAGGGCGACACCATCGTGCGAATCATCCTGATGTCGAACGACCCCAAATGCGCCGAGGGGTGTTGATATGCGCGGCGTTCGGCGATACCGGGCAACGCGCGCCGGATTAGCTCAGCGGTAGAGCAGCGGTTTTGTAAACCGAAGGTCGGGGGTTCAATCCCCTCATCCGGCACCAGATTTGCGCGGCGCAGACATTGCCGGTCATGCCTGCAGCGATCGATATGGTCGCGCCGGGCGAGCCGACCGGCCCTGCCCGCCGCCGGCTATTATGCTGCTGACTATTCCGGCGTAGCCCGGTCGCGCCAATTCTCCCGCCGCCGACATTCTGGCATTTTGCGCATCAAGGCTGCTGCCTGGTGTTTGCGATACCAGCGGGTCCGGCCTGCCTGTTGAAGGGGAGAGCGCGATGCACACGTTCGTCAGGGCCATGGGTATTGCCGCGATGTTGTCCGGCAGCAGCGCGGCGATGGCAGCCGGTTTCACGACCGGCGACATTTTTGCCGCGGTCGGCAACGGCACGGTCAACCAATATACCAACGCCGGGGTGTTCATTCAGACGCTCGATTCGCTGCAGGGCGGCTTTACCACCGGCATGGCGTTCGACAGCACGGGCAATCTTTATGTGACGAATTTTTCGGCGGGCAACATCACGCGGTTCAGCAATGTCGATGGCTCGATCATCGCGCCGAACCCGTTTGCATCGCCGGGTTCCGCGAATGAATCGATCTCCTTTGCATCGAACGGAGATTTCTATGTCGGCCGGGCCGCCGGCACACCGCAGAAATACACATCGGCCGGCGCGTTGATCACCACCTATTCGACCCCGGTCAATTCGGACTGGCTTGACCTTGCTGCCAACCAGTCGACGCTGTTTTACAACGACGAAAGCGGCCTGATCCGCCGCTGGGATACGATCGGCAACATGGGTCTTGCTGATTTCGCCAACAATGCCGCCAACGGCGGCACGGCATCCTATGCATTGCGCATCCTTGGCAATGGCAATGTGCTGACCGCCGCCAACAACATCGTCATCCAATATGATTCGGCCGGCAACAAGCTCGGCCAATATGATGCGACCGGCGTCGATGGGTTTTTCGCGCTGAACGTCGATCCGGATGGCCAGTCGTTCTGGACCGGCAGTTTCCAGAACAACACGCTGTATCGCTGGACCATCGGCAATTACGGCCTCGATAATTTCAGCCAGTCGCTGACCACCGGCGGCCAGTTGTTCGGCGTGGCGCTGGCAGGCGAGATTACCGTCGGCAACCCCGGCGGGGTGCCGGAACCGGCCAGCTGGGCAATGCTGGTTGCCGGCTTTGGGCTTGTCGGTGCCGCCATGCGCCGCCGGTCACACGCCGTCGCCGCCTGAAAACAAAGCCTTGCCCAGGTTCGGCGCGTCATCGCATAGTGGTGGCGCGCCGGATCATATGGGTGGCAGGTCAGCGGCGTTGAAGCCGAAGGCCAAACGTTCAATCCCCTGATCCGGCCCCACTAGGCAATGTCAGGGGCACATCATGTCGGCATTTCGGATCGTGACGGTGCTGGCTTCGCTGTGCCTGGCGGGGGCAGCAACGGCGCAGGTGCCACCGGCCGAGATCGGCACGCGCTCCGTGCCGGCACCCTGGTGGATGCGTGAGCCGGTGATCGCCTCCATCGGCATGGTGCGCACCGAATTACCGGCCAACCGCGCGCAGTTTTCGGCAAAATTCAATGCGGTCGCCAAGACTGCCGATGTTGCCCTGACGACGGCGGCGGCCAAGGTAGGCGAAATCGACGCGGGCTTGCGCAAGCTGGGGTCGGCGCGTGTGCGCATCACCACGACGTTCAGCACCCAACCCCTGTATGAGCAATATCGGGACAAGGAGGGCAACATGCAGACCAATGTCCGTCCCGACAAGATCGAGCGCTACGCTGTCGAGGCGACGCTGTCGCTGGAAGTACGCGATGTTGCCGCGTTGGAAAGCGCCTATGCAGCCGTGGTGGACGCAAGGCCCGATTCCGTTGGCGGGGTCGGTTTCAGCCTTGAACCGGACAATGCCACCAAGACATGGTTGCAGACCGAGGCAGTGAAGGACGCGGCACGACGGGCGCGGCAAGCTGCCGAAGCTGCCGGGACAAAGTTGGGACCGGTGAAGGTGATCGATCCGACGGGTCGTGCCTGCCGCACCGATGTGCTCGCCGGCTGGCCAAGCTATGGCGGCGGCAATGAGCAGCGGAGCGATGTCAGCTATCCGGCTGCGCCAGCACCGCCGCCGCCGGGGTCAGCGGCCATCATGGTGAGCGGATCTCGCCGGGAGGGAGACGCCTTGCCGCAGGTGAGTCTGCAGCCACCGTTCCGCCAGCTTACCGACGACGCCTGTGTCGTGTACGCGCTGCAATAGCGCTGGCGACCAACAGCGCTTGCTTCGCCCCGCTGCCTCTCGCTAAGCAGCTTTGGCAGGGGGCGGCCGATCATGGGATTTGCGGAATTCATCGAAAATCTGGCGCGCGACGATGGCAAGACGCGCGCCTATCGGCGCGGGTTGCTGCTCTGTCTTGGCCTGTCCATCCTCTACAAGGCCGTGTATTTTTCGGGCCTTGTCGCAGCGATGCCGCGCGAAATACTCGTCGATTTCGATTCCTTCTATGTCGCCTCGCGGCTTGTCATCGCCGGCGAGATCGAAAAGACCTATTATTTCGCAACCATGTATCCCGCCGAGAACGCGTTGCTGGGCAGCACAAACTATGTCGGCTGGGCCTATCCGCCGCAATTTGAGCTTATCATTTTACCGCTCGCCCTGATGCAGGAAGGCATCGCCTTTCTGCTCTTCATCGGCGCCAGCTTCCTGGCCTATGTTACGATTCTGGCGCGGATGGCCGGGCGCAACCTGTTGCCTATCCTGATACTGTTGCTGCTGCCCATCCAGGTCAACATCGCGTCCGGGCAGAACGGTTTCCTTACCGCAGCCCTGATCGGACTGACCTGCCTCCTGTTGCAACGGCGCCGCGCCATCGCCGGGCTGCCGCTTGGCTTGCTGATCATCAAGCCGCACCTGGCCGTCGCCTTTGCCGTCTATTGTGTCGCGTCGGGTCGCTGGCGCACGGTCGCGGTTGCGGCGGCAACGGTGATCGGCACCAGCCTGCTCGCCACACTGATATTCGGAGCAGGCGTCTGGCCCGCCTATCTCGACGGCACTCGGGATGCTTCGCAGAATCTGTCGAACGGGCTTTTCCCGCTGTTCCGTATGATTTCGGTGTTCAGCGCGCTGATGACATCGGGTGCGCCCTTTGCACCTGCAATGGCGATGCAGCTTGTGGTCACCACCACGACCATCGGCGCCGTTATTGTCGCGGCGCTGCGCTTTCCGGTCAATCGCGCGCTTGCCGTGACGGTGTTCGCGTCGTTGCTGATCAGCCCCTATGCCTATGATTATGACATGCCGATGCTGGCCATTGGGTTAGCGCTGCTACTGCCCGACCTGTCGGCCATGGCGCGGCCGGGAGAACGCGCCGGCATCTACCTGGCGTTGTTCGTCACCGGTGCGTTCGGTTATTTCCAGACGGTGTTGCCGCATGATGTCGGGCCGGCCAAAACCCTGCTGGTGTATGACCTCAGTTTCGTGCTGCGTCCGGAACGCCTCAGTCTAGCGGGCATTGCGCTGGCATTTTGCTTTGCGCTCATCTGGCACGTCTGCAATCGTGACTGGCGGGCCCGGCCGCAAACCGTTTAGCGTCGAGACCGGGCCAGGGCCTCGCGAACCAGAACCACGCGGTCCTGGCCGAAATACATGTCGTCGCCGCGGACGAAGAAGGTGGGCGTGCCGAAGCCGCCGCGGGCGATGAGTTCATCGGTGTTGGCGCGCAGCCTGGCCTTGGCTTCGGGGGCATCGGCGGCGGCGAGCGTGTTCGCGGCATCGAGCCCGGCGGCGGCGCAGGCTTCGGCCAGCACATCCGGATCCGTGATGTCGCGGTCCTCCCCCCAATAGAGCTGAAAGACGCGGCGGGCGAAGGCTTCGCAGGCCGAGGCATCGGCGGCGATGAGGCAGGCACGCATGGCCCGGGCCGAATTGATCGGAAAGATGCTGGGTGTCCATTTGATGGCGAGGCCCGACCGGCTGATCCAGTCCTGCATGTCCTTGGCAAAATATCGGGCCTTGGGGATGACCGGTTTGGCGCGCATCTCGTAGACCGACGGATTGACCGTGTTGAATACCCCGCCGACCAGGAACGGGCGGAAGCACACGCCAAAGCCATCCTCACGCGCCGCCGCCACCAGCGCTTCGAACCCGAGATAGGTCCAGGGGCTGGAGCAATCGAAAAACATTTCAACCGGCTGCTGCATATTGTCCCCGCGCCTTTGATCCGTGTGTCATAAGCCATTATCGCCCATTGTGGCGCATCACCAAAGCGTTACCATGGCAGCATGGACATCGAGGAGAAACGCATGACGCGACGCTGGTGGTTGGCGCCGCTTGTTCCCATTGTGATGGTGTTGGCGGCTGTTGTGGCGACGGCGGCGGCGGCCACGGTCACGACATCCGATCCCGACGCCGGCTTTGCGCGCCAGCTTGCGGTTGCGGCGGGGCTGGTCGACGACAACAAGGCGGCCGATGCGCTCGCCATCCTCGATCCGCTGCTCGTCGCCACAGATGCACCGCTGGAGCGCGGCCAGGTCGAGGCGCTGCGCAGCTTTGCGCTGGCCCGGCTGCAACGCATCCCCGAAGCGCACAAGGCCATCGAGCTGGGCATTGCCAGTTCGCCGGCACCGTCAATGTTGCTGTTGCGGCAATTGTTCCTTCTGCGTGCCTTTGATGGCGACATGCCCGGCGCCAGCGACACGCTGCAATTGATCGCCGCCAGCCAACCCGACGGCCTGGCGCAATTGCCCAGTGAGGTGATCAGCGAAGTGCTGCGCGCCATCAAGAGCGACGAGGTCCGCGCCTTCAACACCGATTATGCGCTGGTCGCGGCCAATTGGTCGCCGCCGGATGCGACGCTGTCCGATGCCGATTGGCTGCGACTGCGGTTGATCAATAGCCTGGTCAAGCGCGACCGGCTGGAGGATGCAAAGCCGATCATCGAAAAGGTATTGAACCCGGTGGTGCTGGTGCGGCTGGGTATCGATCGGCGGTTCCAGGCGCTGTGGCCGATGATCGAGGCGCGGCTGGGGCCGGGGGCCGATCTGGCCGATGCGCGCTTTGTCGATGCCGCCAAGGCGCGGTTCGACAAGCAACCCAAATCCATGATCGCCCGGCTGGGCTATGCCGAGGCATTGAACATCGCCTCGCGGGAGCCCGAAGCCATGGCGATTGCCGATGTCGCCAAGACGCCGGCGGAATTGACCGCGCTGGGCGATCGCGAAATCTGGCTGGTCAATCTGCATGCCGCGCTGCTGGGCGATGCCGGGCGTATCGACGAGGCGCTGGCCCGCTATCAGGCGTTGAACAGTACACCGATGGCCGGGCGGCCCGGCCTTGTCGGGACCATGATAAACGAGGCGCTGTTCGCCGAAAGCGTCGACCGGCCCGACCGCGCGCTCGCCGCAGCGCAAATTGCCGGTGCCAATGCCGAAGGGATCAGCGAAACCGGGCAGCTTTACCTGTCGCAGGCCCGCGCCTGCGCCTTGCAGCAGCTGGGCCGCAAGGCCGAAGCGGTGACAATGGCGGCGCCGCTGATCGCCAAGCCGGATGCCAATGACGACGCGTATCTGGCCACGATGATCTGCTTGGGCCGGCTGGATGATGCGGCAAAGGCTGTCACCCGGCGGCTCGGCGGCGACGAGACACGCAGCGAAATGCTGTTCCAGTTGCAGCCGTTCCTGATCAACGATACGGTGAAGCTGCGCGAGGCCCAGCTGCGCGCTGCCTTGCGGACGCTGAAGGCGCGGCCGGAGGTAAGGGCAGCCTATCTGAAGGCCGGACGCGACATGCCGGCAGCGGTGTCGCCGCCGCGCTGAGAGGGCGGTTGCAGCGGAACCCCTGTTGTCAGCCGAATACCCGGTCGAAAATCGTATCGACGTGTTTCAGATGGTAGCCAAGGTCGAACAGCGGTTCGAGCTTGTCGCGGGGCAGCAGGGCGGTGACGTCGGGGTCGGCGGCGAGCAGGTCTAGAAGCTGCAGCTGCCCGTCCGATTCCCATACCTGCATGGCGTTGCGCTGGACGAGGCGATAGCTGTCCTCGCGGCTCGCCCCGGCCTGTGTCAGGGCCAGCAGGATGCGCTGGGAATGGATGAGGCCGCCCATCTTGTTGAGGTTTTTCAGCATGCGTTCCGGATAGATGAGCAGTTTGTCGACAACGCCGGTCAGCCGGTGCAAGGCGAAATCCAGCGTTACCGTCGCATCCGGGCCGATCATGCGTTCGACCGACGAGTGTGAAATATCGCGCTCGTGCCACAGCGCGACATTCTCCAATGCCGGGGTGACCATGCCGCGCACCAGCCTGGCGAGGCCGGTGAGGTTTTCGGTCAGCACCGGGTTGCGCTTGTGCGGCATGGCGCTCGACCCCTTTTGGCCGGGCGCGAAATATTCCTCGGCCTCCAGCACTTCGGTGCGCTGCAGATGGCGGATTTCGGTGGCGAGGCGCTCCACGGAGCCGGCGACGACGCCCAGGGTTGCAAAGAACATGGCATGGCGGTCGCGCGGGATGACCTGGGTGGAGACCGGCTCCACCGTCAGCCCCATGGCCTTCGCCACATGGGCTTCGACAGCGGGATCTATGTTGGCGAAGGTGCCGACGGCGCCCGAAATGGCGCAGGTGGCGATTTCGGCGCGGGCCAGCACCAGCCGGGCGCGGCAGCGGGCAAATTCGGCATAGGCCTGCGCCAGTTTCAGCCCAAAGGTCGTCGGTTCGGCGTGGATGCCATGGCTGCGGCCCATGGTGGGCGTGTATTTATGCTCCATGGCGCGGCGCTTGATGGCGGCGAGCAGGGCGTCGGTGTCGGCGATAAGGATATCGGCGGCGCGGGCGAGTTGCACCGACAGGCAGGTATCGAGCACGTCGGAGCTGGTCATGCCCTGGTGGACGAAGCGCGCTTCCGGCCCGACGTGTTCGGCGAGGTTGGTAAGGAAGGCAATGACGTCGTGCTTGGTCTCGCGCTCGATTTCATCGATGCGGGCAACTTCGAACTTGCCGCGTTCCCACACGGCTTTGGCGGCATCGGCGGGGACAACGCCCAGCGGGACGAGGGCGTCCATGGCGTGTGCCTCGATTTCGAACCAGATCTGGAATCGGGCTTCGGGTTCCCAGATGGCAACCATCTCGGGGCGGGAATAGCGGGGAATCATGGGTGGGCTCCGTTGTTGGCGGGGCGGTAGCATGGCGCGGGAGGGTCGGGAAGTACGGGCGGCGTCGAAGGCCAGCCTGCGCGCCCGCGCCACCGGGAGCGGCGACCTTCGGTACGCGCGGCGGGTGAGGGTGTGCGCGGGCTTTTGCAGCAGCTGTGCACCACTGTTGATCCGCTTGCGCCCCATGGCCTGCCATTTGGAAGTTTACGAAGTTTACCGTTTCGGGTGATTCTGACGCATTCCGTGGGGGGGGTTCAAAGGCAGATTGCCAATGCGATTTTCCACTCCTGCAATGTCAAAGATCCCGTGGCGAATCCCATAGGCGATTTCGAGCGTGTAGGAAAATGCCGCCGGTTGCGCGTGATCGACACGCCCGGCGGCCGCTTTCGACCCGTTTGCGGACGCGTTCCCTCCCGCAGCCGCGCGCCATTCCCTTGCCCGCCCCGACGCACTAACTGCTGGGGGGTGAGCGTTTCCCCTTCCGTTCGTGTCGTCGTTTTCCAGCATGGTCTGGGGGCGCTCGATTATGCCGTGCCGGCGGGGATGGCGGTTGCGCCGGGGGATGCGGTGCGGGTGCCGTTGGGGCCGCGCAGCATCATCGGCGTGGTGTGGGATGCCGGGCGCCTGCCGGGGCGTGAGGTGGAGGCGAAGCGGTTGCGGCCGGTGGCGGCGCGGCTGGACATGCCGCCGCTGGCCGAACCGATGCGGCGGCTGTGTGAATGGGTTTCGGACTATTATCTCAGCCCGCTGGCGGGGGTGATCCGCATGGTCTGGCCTTCGGTGGCGTTTCTGGGCGAGCGCGAGGTGACCGAATATCGCAGCGGCGGCCCTGAACCGGCGCGGATGACGCCGGCGCGGGTGCAGGCGCTGGCGAAACTGGCGGGACGGCAGGGCGTTGTACGCGATCTGGCGCGGGTTGCCGGCGTGTCGGATGCGGTGATTCGCGGGCTGGTGACAGGCGGCACCTTGTTGCCGGTGCTGGTCAGCGCCGATGCCGACCCGGCGATGCCCGACCCCGACCATGCGCCGCCGGTGCTGGAGGCGGCGCAGGCCGAGGCAGCAGGCACAATTGCCGAGGCGGTGACGGCGGGTGGTTTTGCGCCGTTCCTGCTGGAAGGCGTGACCGGATCGGGCAAGACCGAAGTATATTTCGAGGCGGTGGCGGCGGCGCTGCGGGCCGGTGGGCAAGCGCTGGTGCTGGTGCCCGAAATCGCGCTGACGGCGCCGTGGCTGTCGCGGTTTGCGGCGCGGTTCGGCTGTGAGCCGGTGTCGTGGCACAGCGATTTGAAGGCCGGCGAGCGGCGCGCCGCCTGGGCGGCGATTGCCGATGGCCGCGCGAAAGTGGTGGTGGGGGCGCGGTCGGCATTGTTCCTGCCGTTCAGGGATTTGCGCGTCACCATCGTCGATGAAGCGCATGAGACCAGTTTCAAGCAGGAAGAAGGCGTACACTACCACGCCCGCGACGTGGCGGTGATGCGGGCGCGAGAGGAAGCGGCGACCGTGGTATTGGCGACCGCGACGCCGGCCATTGAAACGCAGGTGCAGGCGGCCAAGGGCACCTATCGCCACCTGATCCTGCCGGCGCGGTTCGGCGGGGCACAGATGCCCGATATCGCCGCGGTGGATTTGCGGCGTTACCCGCCGACACGCGGCCATTGGCTGAGCCCGCCGCTGGTCGCTGCCGTTACCGCGACGCTGGCCAAGGGCGAGCAGGCGCTGCTGTTCCTGAACCGGCGCGGCTATGCGCCTCTGACGCTGTGCCGGACCTGTGGCACGCGCATCCAATGCCCCAATTGCACCGCCTGGATGGTCGAGCACCGGCTGTCGCGCCGGCTCGCCTGCCACCATTGCGGCCACCAGACGCCGGTGCCGGAAGCCTGCCCGGAATGCGGCGAGGCCGATTCGCTGGTGGCGTGTGGCCCGGGCGTCGAGCGCATCGCCGAGGAAGTGGCGCGAACATGGCCACAGGCGCGGGTGGCGCTGGTCACATCGGACACGATCAACAGCCCGGCGCGGGCAGCAGAACTGGTGCGGGCGGTGGAGGCCCGCGAGATCGACGTGTTGATCGGTACGCAGATGGTGACCAAGGGCTATCACTTCCCCGATCTGACGCTGGTCGGGGTGATCGATGCCGATCTGGGGCTTTCGGGCGGTGATTTGCGCGCCGGCGAACGCACATTTCAGCAGGTGGCACAGGTGGCGGGGCGGGCCGGGCGCGGTGCCAAGCCAGGGCGCGTGCTGATCCAGACGCACCAGCCACAGGCGCGGTTGATGCAGGCGTTGGTGGCGGGCGATCCGACGGCATTTTATACGGCCGAAACCGATGTGCGGCGCGAGCTTGGGCTGCCGCCATTCGGGCGCCTGGCGG
The DNA here is from genome assembly GCA_038217075.1 of Sphingomonadales bacterium. Classification (GTDB taxonomy): domain Bacteria; phylum Pseudomonadota; class Alphaproteobacteria; order Sphingomonadales; family Sphingomonadaceae; genus Sandarakinorhabdus. Next base: position 8,571 of record JBBQPR010000059.1, on the reverse strand, counting down.
CGATCATCGTGTCCAGCGAGGATGCCGATGCAGCACTGGCGGCGGCGCGGGCGATCGGTGCGGCGGCACCGCAGGTGGAGGGACTGTCGGTGCTCGGCCCGGCGGCGGCCCCGCTCGCCATGTTGCGCGGCCGGCACCGGCAACGGTTGCTGGTGCAGGCGCGGCGAACGCTGGCCTTGCAGGCCGTGCTGCGCGACTGGCTGGGCGGGGTGGCGGTGCCGGGCAATGTGCGCGTGGTGGTGGATGTGGACCCGTATAGTTTTGTTTGAAAGGGGTGGTCAGCCAGTGATTTCGATCTGATCGCCTGCCTTCAGTTTATCGAGCCAGCGCAGCATGGTGTCGCGGTCGATGGCGACGCAGCCTTCGGTCGGGCGGCGGTCGGGTTGGGTGAGGTGCCAGAAGATGGCGCTGCCCAGTGTTGCCACGGGCGGCGAGTCGTTGTGGCCGAGGACCAGGATGACGTCATAGACGTGATCGTCGCGCCACAGGGTTTCGGCTGAAAATCGGTGCGGCAGGGTGACGGGGCGGTTGTAGGACGGATCGGCGGCGTCGTCCGACCAGCCATCCGATGGCCGGAGCCAGCGCCATGGCAGGCGTGTGGCGGGGGTGGCGACGCGGTCCGGGCGGAGCAGCGCGGCGCGGATTGGCCATAGTCCCAGCGGGGTGGCGCCATCGCCTTCGCGTTTTTCGGCGGCGGGTTTTGCACCGCCCTTGCCGAACACCGCCGCGATTGTTTCGCCGAACGCCGCAACCGTGCCTGCCGCAACGCTGGCACGCACAATCACAGCATATGGCCCTGGCGGTCGCGTTTCGTGCCGAGATATTTGCTGTTGTGCGGGTTGGGCGCCATCTGGTGCGATACCCTGGCAACGATCAGGCCGTGCGCTGCGAGGCCGGCAACCTTGTCCGGGTTGTTGGTCATCAGCGACACCTGGCCGACGGCCAATTGTTGCAGCATCGCGGCGGCAAGGCTGAAATCCCGCTCGTCCGGCTCGAACCCCAACCGGGTGTTGGCATCGACGGTATCGAAGCCCTGATCCTGCAATTGATAAGCGCGCAGCTTGTTGAGCAGCCCGATGCCGCGGCCCTCCTGTTGCAGATAGAGCAGGATGCCGCCGCCCTTGTTGCTGGCAATGGCATCGAGCGCTGCCTGCAATTGCGGTCCGCAATCGCATTTCATGCTGCCCAGCACATCGCCGGTCAGGCAGGCGGAATGCAGCCGGACCAGCACCGGGCCATTACGTGACGGATCGCCGATAACCAGCGCCAGATGTTCGGGGCCGCCGTCAGCGGGGCGGAAGGCGACGACTTCGGTATCTTCCGCCGCCGCCAGCGGCAGGCGGGCGCGAGAGGAGATACGCACGCTGGCAGCGACGCCGGGCAGCGCCAGCACGGCAGCGGCGGGCGCGGTGACGGCGGCAGCGACACCCGCGAGTGGCACGGCATAGAGCGCGGGGATCAGCGCGGCATGCTTGGCGAGCGCGATGGCGGCGCGGGCAACTTCGCGGTCGGCGCCGAGCCCGCGGGTGGTGAACGGGCCTTTGAACGGCGTCGCCAGATCGAGCACCGGATCGGCGACGGCGCGGCTGCCGGCGAGATCGAGCCAAGCCGGGCGTTCGACCCAGACCGGTTCCGGATCATCGGCGGCGGCGGCGAGCTGGTTGGCGAGGTTGAGCACCGCCGCACGGCGCGCGGTGATGATGATGCCGGCGCGGGTGGTTATCTCCAGCGCCGCCAGCGATTGCGCATCGGCGAGTTCGGCAGACAACAGGGCCAGCCCGGTGCCCGCGCCGTCCGACACCCCGACCACGCAGCCACGTCGGAGCGCATCAGCGGCGGCCAGCGCCGTATAAGCGGGGGCAACCGTCACAAGTCCAGCGTCACGATCTGCGGGACATGGTCGGAAGGCTTGCCCCAATCGCGCGCGTCCTCGATGACTTCGAAGCGGGTGGCGGTGGCCGCGGTTTCGGGGGAGGCCCAGATATGGTCGAGCCGGCGGCCGCGATCGGAGGTGCGCCAATCGGCGGCGCGATAGCTCCACCAGGTAAACAGCCGTTCGGGCGGCGCGATGAAGTGGCGGCCAAGATCGACCCAGTCATGGCTTTGCTGCAGGGCCGTGAGCGCCGCGACCTCGATCGGCGTGTGGCTGACGACATCGAGCAGCGCCTTGTGGCTCCAGACGTCGCATTCCAGCGGCGCCACGTTGAAATCGCCGACGATGACGCTGGCGTCGCGCAGTGATTCGGACCAGCGTGTCATGCGGCCGAGAAAATCCAGCTTCTGACCGAATTTGGGGTTCACATTGCGATCCGGCACATCGCCGCCGGCCGGAATATAGACGTTCTCGATGAGCAGGCCCGAGGGCGTGCGCGCGCCGATGTGCCGGGCCTCGCCATTGTCCTGCCAATCGTAGCGGCGTTCTTCGGTCAGCGGGATGCGCGATAGGGTGGCGACGCCATGGTGCATCTTTTGCCCGTTCAGGAGCCGGTGGCGATAGCCGAGATCTTCGAAGATCTGGTGCGGGAAGGCATCATCGACGACCTTGGTTTCCTGCAGGCACAGCACATCGGGCGCGTGATCGCGCAGGAAGCGTTCGACGATATCGAGCCGGAAGCGGACCGAATTGATGTTCCATGTGGCGATGCGCAGGGTCATGCAGCGGATGTAGGCGATGGGTTGCGCGCCGTCACCTGTTTGCGTGCGCCTTCAGGGGATGCTTGCGGGGACGCCGGCAGGTGCGGCAGTATCGCGGGCATGAAGATGCTCGCCCTCACGCTTTTGCTGATCGCTACCCCCGCACTGGCGCAGGATGATGCGCAGTTGAAACGCGGCGCGCTGTTGTCGCTGCAATGCAAGGGCTGCCACGCCATCAAGACCGGCGACGCGGCGCGAATCGGCCCCAGCCTGACGGGCGTCATCGGTGCCAAGGCGGCGGCGCAGCCGGATTATGCCTATTCACCGGCGTTGCAGGCGTCGGGGCTGGTCTGGGATGCAGCGACGCTCGACCAATTCCTGGCGGCGCCGTCGCGTACAGTGCCGGGAACAAAAATGATGGGTGCCGGCATTGTGAAGCCGGAGGACCGCGCCGCGGTGATCGCCTGGCTGGCCGCAACGGCGAAATAGCGGCGACGATTGATGGCGAAGCAACGGGCCACAAACAATTAGGCCCCTGCTCCGGGGGCATGGAGCAGGGGCCATTTTTGCGCTCGTCACGCAACGGGCGAAACCTTGGGCCGCCGGGTAACAGGGGGCAACACCGGCAGCGGCTTCGTCCCGCCCCCGCTAGATGCCACCGGCTACATTGACCCGATATGAATGGTCGAAGGTTAATGTTCGGACCGGCATGTTTCGGGTGATGAACGCCAGAAACAATTAGGCCCCTGCTCCGGGGGCATGGAGCAGGGGCCAATTTTGCGCTCGTCACGCAGCGGGAGGAACCAGGGTAAAGCCGGGTAACAGGGGGCAAACACCGGCTAAAGTTCAATCCCGTGAAGCCGCTTATGGACCCCGCAACATTGACCCGACATGAACGATCCAAAGATATAGACATGGCGAAACGATGTTTCAGCCTGCGACACTTTTGCGCATGATGACGTGCCAAGCCTTCCCAAACGGCCGCCAAGCCGCGATGCTGCGGCCATGCAAACACCCCGCCTGCTGCCCGCCCTTGCCGCTGCAAACGCGGTTATCGCACTGACATTCGGGACTTTTGCGGCGCATGGCATCAAGGATCCGCAGGCCCGCGAGTGGATCATGACCGGGGTGATTTTCCAGTTGCCGCACGTCGCTGCGGTGTTCGGCCTGCTGGCGTGGCGTAATTCACGGGCGGTACGCGGCGGTTGCTGGGCGTTAAGTTTCGGCAGCCTGATTTTTGCCGCCGATCTCGATTCGCTGGCGCTGGGGGCGCCGCGATGGGTGGCGGCTCTGGCCCCCATCGGCGGGTCGGCGATGATGCTGGGCTGGCTGTGGCTGATGCTGGTGGCGCTGGCCGGCGACAGGCTGAACCGTCTGGACGAGCCGGACGATTGACGCGGGAACGGCGGGCTGAGGTGTTTTCTGCCTGCTAAACAGGCGGAACACCCTCTCCCGCCGCGCGAGTCGCCTCTCCCGCAGGCGGGAGGGGGGTTTCGGTTAGTCGCGGAAGCTTGAATCCATGCGATCGAGTTTGCGCAGCAGCGCCGGCCAGGCCAGCTTGTTGGCGACCATGCCGAGGCCGGTCTTGCCCTGTTCGGCGGCTTTTTCCGGTGAGCCTTGTGGCGGATTGTAGAGGCCCTGCGGCCCGGCAGTGAGCGCCATCACCTGCGCTTCGCAGGCGCGTTCGAGGAAATACAGGTTGAGAAAGCATTCGGCGACTGTCTTGCCGATGGCCAGCGTGCCGTGGTTGCGCAGGATCATCGCGCGCTTGGTCGGACCAAGATCGGCGACCAGCCGTTCGCGTTCATCAAGGTCGGTCGCGACGCCTTCATATTCGTGATAGGTCACTTCATCACGGATCAGCATGGCGGTCTGGGTCAGCGGCATCAGCCCTTCGGCCTGGGCGCTGACCGCCTGCCCGGCCTTGGTGTGGACGTGCATCACCGCCTGCGCATCGTCGCGCGCCATATGGATGGCGGAATGGATGGTGAAGCCGGCCGGGTTGACCGGATAGGGCGTTTCGACGACCGGCTGGCCCTCCACGTCGATCTTGACCAGCGACGAGGCGGTGATCTCTTCGAACAACAGCCCATAGGGGTTGATGAGGAAATGATGTTCCGGGCCCGGGATGCGGGCGGACAAATGGGTGAAGATCATGTCGTCCCAGCCGTACATCGCCACCAGCCGATAGGCGGCCGCCAGATCGACGCGGATCGCCCATTCTTCGGCCGAAACCTGCGCCTTGACGCCCGATACATCCTTTAGCTGCGTTGCCATTCATCGACTCCCCGAGTGCTGCGGCGCCCGGCCCGCAAAGGGACCAGAACGTGCCGTCAGGATCAGTCTGCGCTTTTTTTGCGCGGCTGTGAATATGCACCCGAATTTGCGCCCGGATATGCGCCTCTGCGGCAGGCATCCGAGCAGTGTTTCACATTTTCCCAGTCGCGCGCCCATTTGCGGCGCCAGGCGAAGGGGCGACCGCAGGTTATGCAGTCCTTGCTGGGCAGATCGGCCTTTTTGCGCATCGGCGGCATCAGTGGATCCTTTTGGGGGCGTTCCTCAGGTTTGTCATATTTGCCGGCTAGGCGGTAAAGGCGTTCAACAGAGCATATACCAGAGGGGCCAGCCATGCGTCTTGATCTCGATCGTCGCGCCTTTTTCACCGCGACTGCTGCCGGGCTGTTGTTGCCCGCCCGGCCGGCGCTGGCCGGGTTGTGGGCGGACAAGGGCTTTACCCACGGGGTTGCGTCGGGCGATCCGGGGCCGGATTCGATCAAGCTGTGGACGCGCTATGCCGCGAACGATGGCCGCGATGCGGTGTTGAAGGTGGAAATCGCCGGCGACGCCGGGTTCGGCAACATTATCGCCCGTGCCGAAGCGGTGGCCGGCCCCGCGACCTGGGGCACGGCGCAGGCGCGCATCACCGGGCTGCCGGTCGGGCAATGGGCGTTTTACCGGTTCATCGCGCCTGACGGTAGCCAATCGCCGATAGGCAGGACGCGCACGCTGCCGCAGGGGCCGCTTTCCCGCTTCAACGTGGCGGTGTTCAGCTGCGCCAACAAGCCGTTCGGCTGGTTCAACGCCTATGCCCATGCCGCGGCCCGCAACGATATCGATCTGGTCGTCCATCTGGGCGATTATCTGTATGAATATAAGCGCGGCATCTACCCGAGCCTTGCCGAGACCATGGCAGGCCGCGAGATCGATCCGGCCGGCGAGATGCTGGCGCTGGATGATTATCGCCAGCGTTACGCCAGCTATCGCGTCGATCCCGGCCTGCAGGAACTGCACCGGCTGTTCCCGATGATCAGCATCTGGGACGATCATGAATTCGCCAATGACGCCTGGCAGGGCGGGGCCGAGAATCACCAGCCGGACGAAGGCGATTGGAACGCCCGCAAGGCCCGCGCCATGCAGGTGCACGCCGAATGGCTGCCCGGCCCGGACCGCATCTGGCAACGCTATGACATCGGCGATCTGGTGAGCGTCGTCACGCTGGATACGCGTGTCGAGGGGCGCGATGAGCAGTTGAACCTGGCGCCGGCGGTGAAGGCGGGCGCGACCGGGCTGAAAGCCTTCAAGGATGGCGTATGGAACAGCAAGAGCCGCACGTTGATGGGCATGGCGCAGGAAGGCTGGTTCGCCGACACGATGAAAAAATCGGTGAAGGACGGGCAGAAGTGGCTGCTCGTCGCGCAGCAGATCGTCATGGGCGATGTGTTCACGCCGCCAAACGCCATGGACTGGGTGGGCGCCGGGGCCGACAAGCGGGTTCAGGGCTATGTCGGGGCCGGCATTGCGGCGGCAAAGGCCGGCATTCCGGGCAACATGGACAGCTGGAGCGGCTACCCGCAGGCTCGCAAGCGCTTGTTGAAGGCGGCGCAGGCGGCCGATGCCGATATGGTCGTGGTGTCGGGGGACAGCCACAATGCCTGGGCATTTGATCTGTCCGAGGGCGGCAAGCCGGCGGGGGTGGAATTCGCCGGGCAATCGGTGACGTCCCCGGGTTATGAAAGCGCCCTGGCCGGCGATCCGGCGGCGATTCGGGCCGGGATTGTCGCCGCCAACCCCGGCATGACCTGGTGCGATACCAGCCGGCGCGGTTATCTGACCGTGGCGTTCACGCCCGAGGCGGCGCGCTGCGACTGGGTGTTCATGCAATCGATCCGCGAGCAGACGCTGGCGACGAGCACCGGGCAGGCCGCGACGGTGAAGCGCGGCGCGCGGCGGATGGCGCTGGTTTGACGAGGGGCCGCGCCTTGAAAGGCCGGCATTGAGGTTTCGGGCGCGCGTCGGCGCGGTGGCGGGGCTGGCTGCCCTGCTGCTGACCGGGTGCGCCTTGCCGGCGGGGGCGGCGACCTGTGATGCGGTGTGGACGGACACGGCGCGCGGTCGCGACGTGCCGGTGCGCATCCGCATGCCCGACGATGATTCTGCGGTGCCGCTGGTTGTCTACAGCCCCGGGCTGGGCGGCATGACCGATACCGGGAACGCCTGGTCCACCGCCTGGGTGGCGCGCGGCATCGCGGTCATCCATCTCCAGCACAAGGGCAGCGACGCAGCGGTCTATACCGACCCCGGCACGCCGGAGGAACGCCGCGCCCGGCGCGCCGCAGCCGCCAGCGGCCTGCAACTGGCGGCGCGGGTGGCGGATGTGGCGTTTGTGCTCGATCAGGTCGGCCAGCAGCGGCGCGAGGCGGCATGCGACCTGTCGCGCATCGATATGGCGCGCATCGGCATCGCCGGGCACAGCATGGGGGCCTGGACGGCACAGGCGGTGGCCGGGCAGCGATTCGACGGGCAACCGTTGTTTCAGGACCGGCGCATCCGGGCCGCCATCGCCATGAGCCCGGCGGTGCTGACCGGCGGCAGCCTTGATGCGGCGTTCGGCGGCATCACCATCCCGTTCCTGTCGATCACCGGCAGCGAAGACGGCGTGCCGGCCAAGGCGACGCCGGAACAGCGGGCGGCAGCGCAGTATCAGCACAGCGGGCCGTATGAGGGGATGCCGGCGGGTGATAAATATCTGCTCGTCATCGACCATGCCGATCATATGGTGTTCACCGGCGGGCGGCGGGCTGGCGTGAAAACCGCCGATCCGGGGCCGGATGGCGCCCCGGTGGCGGCGGTGCCCGTGGCGCATGTGAATGATCTGGTTACGGCCGCTACGACGGCATTCTGGGGCGCGACACTGTTCGGCGATGCAAAAGACGCCGCCTATCTGCGATCGGACAAGGGGTTGGCGGCGGCCCTGGCACCGGGCGACCGGTTCGAGCGGAAGTAGCCAATTCAGCCGGCGGAAACGCCCGCCAGAAACGCCTCGACATCGCCAAGCGGAATGTCGCGGGCGACAAAGGCCTTGCCGATGCCGCGCGCCAGGATGAACGGCAGGGTGCCGGCCTGCATCTTTTTATCCTGGCGCATATGGTGGAGGAGCGCGGCGGGGGTTGCGGCGAAACCCAGCGCCTTTGGCGACAAGGTGAAGCCGCAGGCCAGCAGGTGCGCCCGCACGCGCGCCGCGTCCTCGGCAGGGCACAGGCCGCGCGCCGCCGACAGGTCGAACGCCAGCGCCATGCCGAGCGCGACGCCTTCGCCGTGCAACAGCTTGTCGGAATAGCCGGCCTCGGCCTCGAACGCATGGCCAAAGGTGTGGCCAAGATTGAGCAGCGCCCGGATATCGCCGGTTTCGCGTTCATCGGCGGCGACGACGGCGGCCTTGGCCCGGCATGATACGGCGATGGCATGGGCTTGTACGTCGCGGTCCCCGGCCAGCAGCGCGGCGGCATTGGCCTCGCACCAGCCAAAAAAGTCCGCATCGCCGATCAGGCCGTATTTTACCACTTCGGCATAGCCGGCGCGCAAATCCCGTGGCGGCAGGGTTGCCAGCACATCGGGGTCGATGAGCACCAGTGACGGCTGGTGAAAGGCGCCGACAAG
>JBBQPR010000058.1:0-19631 GCA_038217075.1 Sphingomonadales bacterium | reverse complement strand
TGCAAAAGGCGCCCGATTCGCCATGTTCATCGAAACCGAACGTACCCCCAACCCGGCCACGCTGATGTTCCGCCCCGGCCGCGCCGTCACCGATGGCGCCACCGCCGATTTCGCCAGCCCGGAAGCCGCCGAAGCGTCGCCGCTCGCCACCGCGCTGTTCAGCCTGGGCGATGTCTCGGGCGTGTTTTTCGGCAGCGATTTCATCAGCGTCACCAAGGCGGAAGGATCGGCCGACTGGGCCGAACTGAAACCGCAAGTGCTCGGCATCCTTGTCGATCATTTCAGTTCGGGCGCACCGCTGTTTGCCGGCGCCGCTGCCGGCCCGACGATCAACGATGATCCTGAAGACGCCGAGATCGTCGCCCAGATCGTCGAGCTGATCGATACCCGCATCCGCCCGCAGGTTGCCGGCGATGGCGGCGACATTGTCTATCGCGGCTTCAACAAGGGCACGGTCTTCCTTGAAATGCAGGGCGCCTGCGCCGGTTGCCCGTCATCGACCGCCACGTTGAAAATGGGCATCGAATCGCTGCTCAAATATTATGTCCCCGAAGTCAGCGACGTCCGCGCCGTCTGACCGATCAATAATCCAGGAATTTTTTGAATGTCCGGTACGCCGCTCGGGGCCGACGCGCTCGATCTGTTGTTTCGCGAAGCCCGCACCCATTATGGCTGGGCCGACACGCCCGTCACCGAGGCGGATCTGCGCGCGCTGTATGATCTGGTTAAAATGGGTCCCACATCGGCAAATGCCTCGCCGGCGCGCTTCATTTTCGTGCATTCGCAAGCGGCCAAGACAAGACTCGCCGCCACCACATCGGAAAACAACAAAGCCAAGGTAATGGCGGCCCCGGTTACCGCGATCATCGGTTTTGACACCAAATTCTACGATCGCCTGCCTGAACTGTTCCCGCACGCCGACGCCCGCGCCTGGTTTTCCGGCAACGAGGCGCTCGCCCGGGAAACGGCGTTTCGCAATTCGTCGCTGCAAGGCGGCTATTTCATCCTCGCTGCCCGCGCGCTCGGGTGGGACACCGGGCCGATGTCGGGCTTCAGCAAGCCCGATCTGGACCGCGAATTCTGGGCCGGCACCACGATTGAAACCAATTTCATCTGCTCGCTCGGCAAGGGCACGGACGAAGGGCTGTTCGATCGCTCGCCCCGCCTCGCGTTTGAGGATGCCGCCAGCCTGCTGTGAACGACCTGACGCTCGCCTTTTCCACCTCGTCGCCGGCCCTGTCGCTGGCGCTGTTCGATGGCGCGGCACGCGTCCGCCACGATCACCGCATCATCGGCCGCGGCCATGCCGAAGCGTTGATGCCCGCCATCATCGCGATTCTTGATGGCCTTCGCCCGGCGCGGATCATCGTCGACATCGGCCCGGGCAGCTTCACCGGCATCCGCATCGGCATCGCCGCCGCCCGCGCGCTCGGGCTCGCCTGGGGCGTTCCCGTCACGGGCTGCACCGCCTCGCTGCTGGTCGCCGCCCAGGCCTTCGCCATCGAACCCGGGCTTGCCCGGATCACCGTGCTGCTTGATGCCGGGCGCGGACAGTTGCTGCGCCAACAGATTGCCGCCGATTATTCGACAGATGGCACCGAAACCATTGTGTCCGGTGCGGAAACACACATGATCGGCGGATCGACCGCGGGCATCGGTTCACCACCTGGCGCCATCCACCATGACCACCCCGATGCAGGGCACGCGATGGCGCTGCCGCTGCTGGCGCGCAGTCATCCGCCCCGCGCGCTTTATATCCGCCCTCCCGATGCCATATTGCCCCTTTAGAACGCGGCGAATAAACAGCAGGGCATGAATTTGGCATGCTGATACACCAATGAGCACCCTGGCCGGCCCCGTGATTGCCCCTGCCGATGAGCGTCATCTCGATGCGCTGATGGAGGTCATGCGCGCCAGCTTCGATGATGAATTCGGTGAGGCATGGTCGGCGCTGCAACTCGCCGGCACGATCAGCCTTGGCAGCAGCTTTGCACGCCAGGCCCTTGATACCGCCGGCGCCACCATCGGCTTCAGCCTGTCGCGCGCCGCCGGCCCCGAAGTCGAATTGCTGTTGATCGCGGTATGCCCCGGGCAACGCGGCGGCGGAATCGGACGGATGCTTGTCGAAACTGCCTGTCTCGACGCCGTACGGCGCGGCGCCGTCGATCTGTTTCTCGAAGTTCGCGAGAATAACGCAGCAGCACGCGGCTTGTACCGTAGATCAGGATTCGTCGATATTGGGCGGCGCGCAAACTACTACATTGGCAGTGATGGCCAGCGTTATGCGGCGATTACGATGCGTCGTTCTCTTGCAGGCTCGTCATGTTGAAACGCACTATTGCAAATCAGAATCGTAAGGTTCACACCCGATAGTGCGGAGGAGGGATCCGCGCACTAGACGTCAAGGAACATAAAAATGTCCGATACTACCCAGGTCCATACAGAATTGCTCGCACTCACAGCCGACATCGTATCCTCGCATTTTGCCAACAATACGGTGGCGCCAGGAGACGTGCCGGGAGTCATAGAAAGCGTCTATTCGACGTTGTCGAAGCTCGGTTTGCCGGTTGAAGCACCCGTCGTCCGGCAGGAGCCGGCGGTGTCGGTGCGCGCATCGATCAAGCCCGACTATATTGTATGCCTAGAAGACGGCAAGAAGCTGAAAATGCTGAAGCGCCATCTGATGACGCGCTATGGCCTTACGCCTGACCAGTATCGCGCCAAATGGGGTCTGCCGGCCGATTATCCGATGGTTGCGCCCAACTATGCCGAACAGCGTCGTACACTCGCCAAATCGATCGGGCTTGGTACCAAGCGCGTCGCCAAGGTGGGCGGCAAGCCGCGCGGTCGGCCGCGCAAGGTCGTCGCCTAACCACGGCGCACGATCGCTGCGCCGGCACATCCGCGCCGAACCGCAGCGTTTCCGTTGCATCCGGGTCCATTCGCCTTTCGGCATGTGGACCCGGCTTGCCCGCACTGCCGCGCCCGCCTATCTGACATTAGGCGGCAGGAGAATTGCGGATGTCAGTGCAGATTGATCTGGAAGCGCTGTGCCTCAAAAAAGGCCTGCGGATTACCGAACAGCGCCGCGTCATCGCGCAGGTGCTGGGCGAGGTGGATGATCATCCCGATGTCGAAGCGCTGCACCGGCGTGTTGCCGCGGTTGATCCGCGCATCTCGATCGCCACTGTCTACCGCACCGTAAAATTGTTCGAAGAAGCCGGCGTCATCGAACGCCATGATTTCCAGGGCGGCCGCTCCCGCTATGAAGCGGTGCAGGAAGAACATCATGATCACCTGATCGATGTCGAAACCGGCGATGTCATCGAATTTCACGACGAAGAACTCGAACAACTCCAGGCCCGCATCGCCGCGCGCCTGGGCTATCGGCTGGTCGATCACCGCATGGAACTGTACGGGGTCGCCATCAAGGCGTCGAAATGACCGCGTGCGGCACCTGTCGCAGACCCGCCTTCGACTTCTCCGCGACGAACACGCCCCGGTGATCCACCTGAATACCTGCCCGATGACCGGGACACGCTGACCATGGCCGCGCCGCTTTCGCCAGCGCTGCGCAGCGCGCGCCGCAGCGTGCGGTTCCAGCGGTTCGGGCTGGCCAAGGGCGTCGCCGGCGCGATCACCACCGCGTCGCTGGTGCTACCGGCTGAACTGCTGAGGCGCGGCATCAACGGCGACAAGCAATCCCGCCTGCCCGGGGTTTTCCACCGCGGCCTGTCCCGGTCATTGGGCATCCGGATCATCAGCCACGGCGCACCGGCAGCGCAGAAATCCGTACTGTTCGTCGCCAATCACGTGTCCTGGGCCGATATTCCGGTGCTTGGCGCCCGCATCAACGCGGCCTTCGTCGCCAAATCGGAAGTCGGCGGCTGGGGTTTCGTCGGCTGGCTCGCCACACTGGCGCGCACTGTCTATGTCGAACGCGGCCGCCGCAGCAGCACCGGCGAACAGCGCGATGCGATCGCCGAGCGGCTGCGCCGGGGTGACAGCCTGATCCTGTTTCCCGAAGGCACCAACAGCGACGGCGTCGAGACGCTGCCGTTCAAATCATCGCTGTTTGCGGTCACCGAAGGCCTCGACGATGTGCTCATCCAGCCGGTCACAATCGCCTACACCCATGTCAACGGGCTCCGTGTTCGGCGCGAACGCCTGCCCGATCTGGCCTGGGTCGGCGATACCGAACTGATGCCCCACGCCGCCGCCTTCATGTCGCTGGGCCGGGTGCGCGCCGAAATCATCTTTCACCCACCAGTGCACGCTGCCGATTTCGCCAACCGCAAGGCGCTGGCCGCCCATTGCGAGGCGGTGATCAGCGCCGGCTATCGACAGTTGATGCGGGGATGACCGCGCGCCCGGCAACGGCTATGACAGACAGATCAATCCCGGAGTCGTCGCCAAACGTGTCTCGTTACTTCGTCAAATCCTTCGGCTGCCAGATGAATGTCTATGATTCCGAACGCATGGGCGATCTGCTCGGCGCCGAGGGTCATACCGCTGTCGATTCGGCCAAGGATGCCGATATCGTCGTGCTCAACACCTGCCATATTCGAGAAAAGGCCGCCGAAAAGCTGTATTCAGACATCGGCCGCCTGCGCAAACCCCGCGCCGATGGATCGCGTCCGGTGATCGTTGCCGCCGGCTGCGTCGCCCAGGCCGAAGGCGCGGAGATCGGCCGCCGCGCCCCCGCTGTCGATGTCATCGTCGGGCCGCTCGCCTATCACCGCCTGCCCGAACTGCTGCGCGAAGCCGCCGCCATTCCGGAGGATGCGCGCGGTGCCCGCTGGGGCCGCGCCATCGATACCGACATGCCGGCCAGCCCGAAGTTCGATCATCTGCCGGCCCGCCGCCACCAGGGCGCCAGCGCCTTTCTGACCGTGCAGGAAGGCTGCGACAAATTCTGCACCTTCTGCGTCGTGCCCTATACCCGCGGCGGCGAAACCTCGCGGCCCCAGCCGGACCTGATCGCCGAAGCCGAAGCGCTGGTCGCCGCCGGCGCCGTCGAAATCACCCTGATCGGCCAGAATGTGAACGCCTATGATGGCGGCAGCCCCGGCGCTGCGACGCTGGCCGGATTGATCCGCCGCCTCGCCACCGTGCCGGGCCTGCGCCGCATCCGCTACACCACATCCCACCCGCGCGACATGGAAGGGCCCGGCGGCGACGCGCTGATCCGCGCCCATGCCGAAGTGCCCGAACTGATGCCCTATCTGCACCTGCCCGTGCAGTCCGGCTCCAGCCGCATTTTAAAGGCGATGAACCGCGCCCACACCCGCGAATCCTATCTCGCCACGCTCGCCCGCGTCCGCGCCGCCCGCCCCGATATCGCGCTGTCGGGCGATTTCATCGTCGGCTTCCCCGGCGAAACCGAGGCGGATTTCCAGGCGACCCTCGATATCGTTGCGGAGGCTGGCTATGCGCAGGCCTATAGCTTCAAATATTCGCAGCGTCCGGGCACGCCCGCCGACACCATGGCCGATCAGGTGGCTGAAAACGTGAAGGAAGAGCGGCTCGCCCGATTGCAGGCCGCCATCACCGCCGGCGCCCATGAATTCAACAAGGCCAGCGTCGGCCGCACCACCGAAATCCTGCTCGAACGCGACGGCCGCAAGCCAGGGCAGCTCATCGGCAAGACGCCATGGCTGCAATCGGCGGTGGTCAGCGTCCCCGGCGCCCGCATCGGCGACCTCATTGCCGTGGAGATCACCGCCGGGCAGCCCAACAGCGTCGAAGCAACCCCCGTTTCCTCCGCCATTTCACCCGGCCGCAAGCAAGCGGCCTCCAACCCGGAAAGAACAGCCGCCTGATGACAAAAAAGCCGCAGCGCCTTCCTGTCGCCCCCGGCGAGCGCGTCCGGCTCGAGATCGAATTTGAAAAGGCCTATCTGCTGGGGCCGCTGTTCGGCCAATATGATCGCAATTTGATCGCGCTCGAAGCCGGGCTGGGCGTCTATATCTCGGCGCGCGGCAACCGCGTGCAGCTGGAGGGGGAGGCCGATGGCGCCGCCCGCGCCCGCGACGTGCTGATCAACCTGTATAACCGCCTCGCCGCCGGCGAAGACCTTGAAACCGGCGACGTCGAGGCCGCCATCCGCATGTCCGCCGAACCGATGCTCGAAGGGTTGGTCAGCGCCGAATCGGGCACCTCTCCGATGGCCGCCATCCGCACCCGCCGCAAGACAATCGTCGCGCGATCCCCCACCCAGGTCCGCTATATCGAGGCGTTGGCGCGCGACAGCGTCATCTTCGCGCTTGGCCCCGCCGGCACCGGCAAGACCTATCTCGCCGTCGCCCAGGCGGTATCGCAGCTCATCGATCGATCCGTCGACAGGCTGGTCCTGTCGCGTCCGGCGGTGGAGGCCGGCGAACGGCTGGGCTTCCTGCCCGGCGACATGAAGGACAAGGTCGATCCTTATTTGCGGCCTTTGTACGACGCGCTCTATGACATGCTGCCCGCCGATCAGGTCGAAAAGCGGCTGGCTTCGGGCGAAATCGAGATCGCGCCCTTGGCCTTCATGCGTGGCCGCACCCTCGCCAACGCCTTCATCATCCTCGATGAGGCCCAGAACACCACGCCGCTGCAGATGAAGATGTTCCTGACCCGGTTCGGGGAACGCAGCCGCATGGTCGTCTGCGGCGATCCCAACCAGGTCGATCTTCCCAACCCCGGCGCGTCGGGCCTCGCCGATGCGGTGAAGCGGCTCGATGGCATCGAGGGTATTTCGACAATGCGCTTTTCCAGCCGCGAAGTCGTCCGCCACCCCATCGTCGGGCGCATCGTCGATGCCTATGAAGGCCCGCCGCAGGATGGCTGACACGCGATGCTGAGCGTCGAAACCGATGTCGCCAGCCGGCTTTGGCCTGCCGCCGATTGGTCCGTGCTTGCCGATGCCGCGGTGCGCGCCGCGCTGGAACAGACCCCGGACGGCCATATCGCCGATGGGTCGGCCATCGTCGAAGTCAGCATCCGGCTGACCGACGATGCCGAGGTGCAAACGCTCAACCGCCAGTACCGGCAAAAGGACAAGCCGACCAATGTGCTGAGCTTCCCCATGGTCCAGCCTGACCTGCTGGAAGGGCTGGCCAATTCGGACGATGGCGAAGTGCTGCTCGGCGATATCGTCCTTGCCGCCGAAACCTGCGCCCGGGAGGCGGCGGAAAAGGCCTGGCCGATCGCCGCCTATGCCCAACATCTGATTGTCCATGGCCTGCTGCACCTGCTAGGTTATGATCATGAACTTGGCGAAACCGAAGCCGCAGGCATGGAAAGTCTCGAGACGGCGGCCTGCAAGGCGCTTCGCCTGCCCGATCCCTATGCCGTTTGATCGCGCCGCCGCGCCGCTCGGGGCAGGGCATTAGCCGCCATGCCCGACCCCGATAGTAGCAGCGATTTCGCCTCGCGATTGTGGCGCTCGCTGCGTCTGCTCATCACCGGGCAGGAACATGAGCCATCGCTGCGCGAAAGCCTTGAGGAAGCCATCGACGAACATGTCGAAAATGGCGCGATCCGCGACGATCTTTCAGCCGTCGAACGCGCCATGTTGAAAAACATGCTGCACTTCGGGGAACGCGAAGCCGGTGACATCTGCGTGCCACGCAGCGATATGGTGGTGTTCGATATCGCCGATGGCTTTACCGCCCTGGTCGAACTGTTCCGCGAGGCCGGCCACAGCCGCGTGCCGGTGTTCCGCGGCGATCGCGACCATATCCTCGGCATGGCGCACATCAAGGATGTCTACGCCCATATTGCCGAAACCTTCGACGACACAGTTTCGTCGAAACGCTTCGAAAACCTGCCCGTCGAACCGTTGCTGCGCCCGGTGCTGTTCGTGCCGGCCGCCATGCGCATCGTCGACCTGCTCGCCCGCATGCGCGCCGGCCGCACCCATATGGCGATCATCGTCGATGAATATGGCGGCACCGACGGTTTGGTGACCATCGAGGATCTGGTCGAGGAAATCGTCGGCGATATCGAGGATGAGCATGACGAGGACGAGGCGGCGCTGCTCCAGGCTATCAATGATAGGTTGTGGGAAGCCGATGCGCGGCTGCCGCTCGAAGATCTGGAGGAGGAACTCGGCTTCAGCTTCGCCCATGACGAAATCGGCGACGAAGTCGACACGCTGGGCGGCATGGTGTCGATGCTCGCCGGTCGCGTCCCGGCGCTGGGCGAAACCGTCGATCACCCGAGCGGCTGGCGGTTCGAAGTCATCGATGGCGATCCGCGCATGGTCAAGCGACTCCGTCTGCATGCGCCTGCGGAACATCTCGCCGCCTGATCCGGCGCTGTCGCGGGCCGTTGCATGACCGGCGACGCCATCGCCGCGCTGATGGCGCGTGAGGCGCTGCCCGCCGTCTACGCGACAACTGTCGATCGCCACTGGCGGCCGCTCGCCGCCCGGATCGCCAGCTGGCACCGCGACGACGGCCGGCCGCTGCTGATCGGCATCAATGGCGCGCAAGGCTCCGGCAAATCGACCCTGTGCCTGTTTCTGGAAGTCCTGCTCGCCGAGCACGGCCTCGCCGCCGCCACCCTGTCGATCGACGATGTCTACCTGACCAGGCACGAGCGCGCCGCGCTGGCCAACCGCGTCCACCCGTTGTTCGCCACACGCGGCCCGCCCGGCACCCATGATCTCGCCCTTGCCAGCCGCACCATCACCGCGCTGCTGTCCGGCACTGGCGCCATTGCCATCCCTGGCTTCGACAAGGCAATGGACGATCGGTTACCGCACAGCGCCTGGCCACACGTCACCGCGCCGATCGATGTGCTGTTGTTCGAAGGCTGGTGCATCGGTGCAACACCCCAACCGGAATCGGCACTGGCACCGCCTATCAACGCCCTTGAGGCCTTCGAGGATGCCGAAATGACATGGCGGCGCCACGCCAACAACGCGCTCGCCACCGACTATGCCGTGCTGTTCAACCGGCTCGACCGGCTGGTCATGCTGCGCGCGCCGGGGTTCGACGCGGTGCGAAAATGGCGCCGCACACAGGAAATCAGACTGCAACAGCGCGCCGGACCAACGGCGGGCATGGATGCCGCCGGGCTGCAACGGTTCATGTCATTTTATGAAAGACTTACGGCGCATATGCTGGCCGATCTGCCGGCGCGCGCCGATGTGCTGTTCGATCTGGACACAAGCCAGTCAGTGGCGGCGGTTCGCGGCCTTGGCTGACGGTTCGTAAACCCGGGCCGGGAAACCGCCGGCAATAGGGGGGCGACGGCCGGGCCGCCGCCCCAAAAACCTATTTCAGATGCTGCGCCAGATACTTGTTCATTTCGAACATGGTAACTTCGTCACGGCCGAAGATCTTCTTCAGATTCGCATCGGCAACAATGACGCGCTTGTCGGTCGGCTTCTGCAAATCGTGCTTCTTGATATATTCCCACACCTTGCTGACCACCTGCCCGCGCGGCAGCATGTCCTTGCCGACGATTACAGCGAGTTCCGGCGACGGCGTCAGCGGCTTTTGCAATGCATCCATCTTCTTGCCGGCCGGCTTGGCTGCTTCTGCCATAATTCTCCCCTTCTCCAGCACATAAGGTCAGCCAACGCGGCTGCCTCTTCCTTGCTGCGAGAATGCTTAGCCTAACTTTGCCGCCACGCAACCGCCTCTATGCACGTTCACCAGGGGATTGCGCCATTTCGAGCCATTCTATCGGCCACAGGGCACATCATCACGGGCTGGCAATGAAATAGACGGCGCCTTCGCCGCGTTTTCGGCCCGGCATGCCGTTTGCACCGCACGCGTCGCGACGCCTCAAAACGCCCGCTTCAACCGCAGTTGCCACGTCCGCGGCGCGCCCAGATAGCTGTAGCCAGCAAGCGCAGCGTCGACATAGGCCTTGTCGAGGCAATTGTTGCACGCGATCGCCATTGTCCAGTTATTGTCATCGGTACGCAGGGTGAGCGCGGCATTGACGAGCACGAACCCCGCCGCCCGGCTGCCGCTGATCACCGTGCCGCCGAACGGGTTTGCCGGATAACTCGTGCCGCCGCTGGTCACGGCGCCGGAAAACAGCGTCGCATTGGCGCTGTCGGTTTCGAAACCCGAGCGATAGATCGCATGCAACGAAGGGGTCAGGATAATGCCCGCCGCCGGCAGCTTGAAATCATAGCCGCCACCAGCCGCAATGCTGAAACGCGGCGCCCGCGCCGGCCGCACGATGCCGCCATTGGCGGTCACGATGCCGATGGCGCAATCGGGCGCATTGGTGGCCGCCGGGCTGAGCGGAACACGGCCTGCCGCAAGCTGCGCCAGGCAGTCCGCCTGCTGCAGCGCCACCGATTTCACCCCATACACGTCGACCGCCGGCGCGTTGCGGTCGATCCTGTAGTTGCCGTCCTGAAAACCCAGATTGGCATAGAGGTTGAGCCCATCGACCGGCACCGCGGCCAGCTCCAGTTCGACACCCTTGTTGCGATAACCGGCGACGTCGCCCGTCGGCGTGGCGGCGAAGATGTCCGTCACCGTCTGCGCATGCCGCGCATCGATCAGGAAGGCCGTCAGGTTCAGGCTCAGCCGCTTGCCGAACCAGTCCGATTTGACGCCGGCCTCATAAGTCCAGGCGGTTTCCGGCCCGAAAGGCAGGATACCGGCGGCAGTCTGGCTACGCACATTCCAGCCGCCGGACCGATAGCCTCGCGACGCGCTGGCAAACAGCATCAGAGCGTCGGCGGGCCGATAGGCGATGGCAAGGCGCGGCGTCCATTCGCGCGCCTTTTGCCGCGTCGGGATGGCGACGCCATTGGCTGTCAGGCTGGCCTGGTTCAGGCACGCGGCATCGCTGCTGCCCACACAGGCGGCGCGATTGTCGGCAATTTGCAGGGTGCGGGTTTCATCGGTGTATCGCACACCTGCCGTCACCGTCAGCCGGCTGCCGAGATTGACATTGGCCTGCACATACCCCGCCAACGCATTGGTCTGGATTTCCGAGACACGGTCCGCCAGCAATTGCGGAACCGCCGCGGCGCCGGTGGCGATATCGGCAAAATCGGTGCGATCCTTGCTATCGGTCACCAGAAATCCGGTGACATAGTCGACAACGCCGCCGAACAACGCGCCCGAAACCTTCACTTCCTGCGAAAACTGGCGATGGTTGCCATCGTTGAGAACGGTCAGGCCACCCAGCGGAAAGCCGCGCACAACCGGAACCGGATCGGCAACCGAAGGCTGGCCCCGGCCATCGGCGAAATCGATCGCATATTTCTGGGTCAGATCGACATAGCCGGTGATGACATTGATCGTCGCATAGTCACCCGCCCATTCGAAATTCGAGGTGTAGAGCAGATTTTCGGCGCTGTTGCCCAAGCCGAAACCGGCCTTGCGCCCGGAAATCACCAGCGGCGCATAATCGCCGACGCCGGCCCGTAACCCGGTGGTGGCATAGCGCCCGTTGCACCTGGCCGGATTGGCGGGATCGCAATCGAAATTGAGGATGTTTTCGCCCGACGCGCGCGTATAGGCGATCGAGCCGTTCCACTGCAGCCGGTCCGAAAACCGCAGCCGCGCCGCCAGCCGCAGCCCGGCGCCGTCATTGTCGTTCAACCGCTGTCCGGTCGTGCTGTCGTGCACATAGCCCTTGTCGGTCTGGTAATAGCCGGAAAGATTGATCGCGATGCTCTTGTTCAGCGGCAGGTTGATCGCGGCGCGCCCGGTATAGCGGCCATAGGCGCCGTAACTGAACTCGCCAAAGCCCTCGAACTTGTCGGACGGCCGGCGCAGCGTGATATCGATTGCCCCGCCGACGGTGTTGCGGCCCAGCAGCACGCCCTGCGGCCCGCGCAGCACGTCGATGCGCTCGACATCGAAGAAGCTTAAATTATTGGCGTTCTGCCGGCCCAACGAGACGCCGTCGACATACGTGCCGACCGCCGGATCAAGGCCGGCAATGGTCTCGACGTTGCCAAGCCCGCGGATGTAGTAACTGTTCGACGACGCAAGGCCCGGGCTATTCGATGCCAGCATGTTGGGCACGAATTGCGCTAGTTGCAGAGTCGATTGAATGCCCCGCGCCTCAAGCCCGGCGGCGGAAAATACCGACGCGGCAATCGCCACATCCTGCACCGGAGCGCGGCGCTGCAGGTCGCCAGGCGTCGGGGCCTCGGGTGCGGAAGCTGCGGCGGGCGCATCCGTGACGGGTTGTGGCGGTGTTTGCGGCGATATTTGCGCCATTGCGCAACTGCCCGCCATCATCGCTGCGACAAGCGCCGCCCTGCCTGTCGTGCGAAGCAACGTCATAGTGCCGATACTCTCCATAGTCGTGCTGCATCCGGCACGATTGTCGGTGGGCTCAGGTGGCCATCCTGTCGGTGACCCCGATCGGTGGCGCTTGCCGCCGAACGCGATTCGCCTATCGCGGGCCGTCGCGCCCGGAGCCGCTCGGGCCGCCGGTGCCAAGCGGCGCTGCACCCGCGCCGACACTGCCGATGTTGCCGAACAATTCGCTCAACAGGCTCTGTTCGCGGCCCAGCGTCGGCGTCTTGTCCTTCACCGGGTCGATCTTGGCGATCTGCTCCATGCCGCGCCGCTCCACCTTGGTGACATTGCCGCCGGCATCAAAGCTGATGACCAGGATCGACTGGTCCAGCACCTTGGGGTTGGCAAAGGCATATTGTCCGGTGTTGCGCGATACATAATACCATTCGCCGGAATCGAATTGCGCCGCAAATGTCGGGCGGCCCAGCGTCTTTGAAACCGATTCGCGGTTGTCGACGCCCGGCTGGATCGAGGTAAGCAGCGTTTCATCGACAAGATAGCCCTGATTCTGCCGGATGCGTGTGCAACCGCCCAATGCCATCCCGGCAACCAGCATCCCGGCCAGCAGCAACCGCGGCGCCATGGCTGCGGATCGACCAGCAATGCCTCGGCCGGCAATGTCACGAAGGGCAAAATCGCTACGCATCACACTCTCCCAAACGCCGCAGCCTGTTGCGCGACGCCCTTTCAGGCTCAATATGACAATAATCAGCCGTGTGCCAGCGGCGTTGCACAACAGGGCGCATATCCATGTCACTGCTTTCCAACCTGCGACGCGCCATCGGCGCCACCATGCCGGCTCCCGGCCCGGCCGATCCGCTGTATGCCGCCATCGTTGCCGAGGCGCGGCTGCCGCAATGGTATCTCGCCGGCCAGGCGCCCGATACGCTGGATGGCCGCTTCGACATGGTGGCGCTGGTGCTGTCGCTGGTGCTGCTCCGGCTCGAGGATGAAGGCGCCGCACAGATGTGCGCCGACCTTACCGAACGCTTCATCGCCGACATGGACGGCACGCTGCGGCAGGACGGCGTCGGTGATCAGGTTGTCGGCAAGCATATCGGCAGGATGGTCGCGGCGCTCGGTGGCCGGCTTGGCGCCTATCGCGACACGCGCGGCGACGATGCAGGCTTTGCCGAGGCGCTGCGCCGCAACCTCTGGCGCGGCGAAGCGGTGCCCGATGATGCCGTTGCCTGGGTAGTTGCCGAGGCGCGACGCGTCTCGGGCAGGCTCGATGCGACTCCGCTCGCCGCGATCACCGCCGGGCAATTGGGGCCGGCGGCGTGATCCCGGAATTTTCGCGGCCCTTTCGCGCCCATGATGTCGGCGGCATCCCTCGCCAACAGATGATCGAGGCAGAGCCCGTCGAACGCGCCGCGCTCGCCCGCCGGTTCGGCCTCGTCGATCTGGAGCGGCTGACGGCGGCGCTCGAATTAACGCGCGAAGCCGCCGGCATCAGGGTGACGGGCCAGGTCCATGCCAGCGGCGTCCAGCCCTGCGTCGCTACGGCCGAACCGGTGCCGTTCCACCTCACCGAACGTGTTGCCCTGCTGCTGACCGAAGCTACGCCGGATGGCGACGACATCGAGCTCGCCGACAGCGATCTTGATGCCGAACCGCTGGCGGGTGACATCATCGACATGGGCGAGATCGCCGCACAGGCGATGGCATTGGCGCTGGATCCCTATCCGCGCTCGTCGTTGCCGGCCCCGGACATCATCATCAGCGAAGAACAGGCCCGGATGGCTGCCAGCCCGTTCGCCGCCCTGAAAAAACAACCCTGAGGTCGATTGCAGCCAAGCGGCTCCGGCGCGCGTCCCTGCCGACAAATCGCCATGGTTTACAGCCGTTCACCCATTTTCCGCATAACATCCGCGGCCTTTTCGCCGTCAACCAAGCTGTCGATGGCAGCGTCGGGCCCGTCCCTTCCGCCGCTGCAGAACCGGCATTGTTCTTGTTGCGGAGCGTACCATGTCAGTCACCACCACAGTCGCCAGCGGCGTCAATGCCGCGCCCAGCTTCGGATTCATCAATACTGCCGCCGTGCTTGGCAACATGGGCATCATGACCAGCGTCGCCGGCGTTGATGCCGTCAGCCTCGGCAGCAACGAAAAAATCGTTCACAATGCGGCCGAACTGACCAAGGCGCTCGCCGCCGTCAAGGGTGGCGAGACCATCCTCCTCGCCGCCGGCGACTATGGCAATTATGCCTTCAAGGGGAACCCGGCGAGCAATGTCGTCGTCAAGTCGCTCGATCCCGACCATGATGCGGTTTTCCATTCGCTGAAGCTGGTCAACGTTTCCAACTTCACTATTCAGGACGTCGATATCCATAATCCGCAGGATGCCGGCGCCCCCAATCGCGCCATCCAGATCGGGCTCGCTTCGCATGTCACGCTGATCGGCATCGATGTTTCCGGGTCAAAGGATGGCACTGCTTGGAACGATGGCAATGGCATCATCCTGACCAGCAGCGATCATATCGCCATCCTCGATTCGACGTTTCAGCAATTGCGCGGTGCTATCGTCGCCAGCAAGGTCAGCGATCTGATCATTGCCGGCAATGATATCAGCCAATCGCGCGAAGGGGTGCAGGTCGGCCAGATCAACGGTGGGCTGTTCGATCGCAATTATCTCCACAATATGGACCCCAACTATGCCGCCGGCGACCATGCCGACGATTTCCAGGTCCATAATGGCGGCGGCATCGACGCCAGCAATAATCTGGTTTTCTCCAACAACGTCATGACCGAAGATGGCGGCCGCGGTGGCGTGCACGGCATCTACATATACAGCGAGCGCTTCCGTGAAGGTATCCAGCACACGAACATCGTCATTGAAAACAACTATTATTCGGGCTCGGCGCTTCACGGCATCTCGGTCAACTACGCCGACAATGTGCAGATCCGCGACAATACCGTGCTCAACAGCGGCTCCAATGATTTTCTGATCCCCGGCATTCTGGCGCGCAGCATTCATGGCGGCGTGATCGAAAACAATGCTGCAACCCTGTTGATCGATGTGAAGAATTCCGGCAATGCCGATCTCACCTGGTCGAACAACATCGATCTATGGGATCCCAAGTTCAAAAAGGGCGCGGCGCTGGCCGATGTCTTTGTCGCCGCTGGCGATCCAACCATCGATTTCAGCAATCTCGATACAAGATCGACAGGCGTCGCCGCCGGCGTCGGCTTTCACGCCGTCACCGGTATCGGCGATATCGCCGGATCCGCCGAATCGATCATGGCGGCCTATCTGCCGTGCTTTGATCACGGCTTTGTTTCGCAAATGCCGATCGCCTGACCAACACCTGCCCGGCAACGGGCCGGCAACGAGCTGGCAACGCCACAAATCGCCGCCGCCGCGCTTGCTCTCGCGCGGCGGCGGTTATTTGCTATAGGGATGCACCGCGCTGCCGCCGGCAGCCCAAGGAGCCTCCCCGCCGATGCGCATCGCCCTTCTTGCCGGAGTGTTGGTCCTCATGTCTGCCGCCGCCGCCGCCGCCAGCCCGCTACCGCCCTCCCCGCCGCCACCGCCGCCGCCCGCGCCGCCCATCGTCATCGCGCACCGCGGCGCCAGCGCGGATCGGCCCGAACACACGCTCGCCGGCTATGCGCTGGCCATCGAACAGGGGGCCGATTTCATCGAGCCGGACCTTGTGTCGACCAAGGATCACCATCTCGTCGCCCGCCACGAAAACGAGATTTCGGGCACCACCGATGTCGCCAGCCACCCCGAATTCGCCAGCCGCAAGACCACGAAAACCATCGACGGCGAAAGCGTGACCGGCTGGTTCACCGAAGATTTCAGCCTCGCCGAACTGAAAACCCTGTTCGCCCGCGAACGGCTGCCGCTACTGCGCCCGGCCAACATGGCCTGGAACGACAAGGAACGCATCCCGACGCTGGCCGAAATCATCGCGCTGGCCAAGTCGGCGAGCGCCAGCACCGGCCGCACCATCGGCATCTACCCCGAAACCAAGCACCCCGGCTATTTCCGCGCGCTTGGCCTGCCAATCGAGCCGGTGCTGCTCGCGGCGCTCGCCAAGGCCGGCTGGACCGATGCCAGCAGCCCGGTGTTCATCCAGTCGTTCGAGGCCGGCAATCTGAAGGCGCTGCATGGCGAAACCAGGGTCCGGCTGATCCAGTTGATCGACAAGGACGTGTCGGCCGATGGCATGCGCTATGACGATATGGTGACGCCCGCCGGGCTGAAGGCCATCGCCGCCTATGCGACCGGCATCGGCCCGAACCGCGATCGCATCATCCCGCGCGACGCCGCCGGCAACCTTGGCCAGCCGACAACATTGGTTTTCGATGCCCATGCCGCCGGGCTGCAGGTCCATCCCTGGACATTCCGACCGGAAAACTACTTCCTCGCCGCCAGCTTCCGCCATGGCAGCAACCCGGTGGAGCGCGGCGACGCCGAGGGCGAAATCCGCACCTATCTGGAAACCGGCATCGACGGGCTGTTCAGCGATCTGCCCGCCGCCGCCGTGGCGGCGCTGGCGAGAGCGCAATAAGATCAGGCCGCCGCAGCAGCGCGCGCCAGTTCGCCGATCCGCGCTACCATCGACGCCAGCCCCTGGGTGCGGTTGGATGACAGATGTTTTGACAAGCCAAGCGCATCCAGCCGGTCGCGAATGGCCTGCGGATCTATCTCCGCCGCGCGCCGCCCATCTGCCAGCATCAGCACCAGCGCCACCAGCCCCTTGACAATGGCGGCATCGCTGTCGGCCGAAAAATGCAGCACATCGCCGTCGATACGCGGGTGCAGCCAGACCTGGCTCGCACAGCCGCGCACCCTTGTCGCATCGGTTTTCAACGCATCGGGCATCGGCGCCAAACCACGGCCAAGCTCGATCAAAAGCCGGTATCGGTCGTCCCAATCATCAAAGGCGTCGAATTCGGCTTCAACATCGTCAAAATTACTGATCGTCATGGCGGTGGTGTGGGGATCGTCTGTGCACGGGTCAACCCTGGCTGCCGGGCTCGGCCCTAGAAATCGACCCCTGCGGCAATGGCTTCCAGCTTGCGGATACGTTCCTTAAGATCGGCCAGATCGATGCGCTGGCCGATGGCCGGCAAATCCCCCGCCATGGCGTGATGGCCTTTTTCGATCTCGCTGGCGCGCAGCCGCAGCCAGCCCGCCCAAGCCCAGGTAGCAAAGCCGCCGACAAGGCCCAGCCCGACAAGACTGGCAGTGCTGAGAACGAGCAGCGATTCAACGGGTGGCATCTTCAATCCTCCCTATCAGCGGGGGTGAAACAAATGGGTGCGAAAACAAATCAGGAATGACGATCCTTGAGCGATTCAATCTCATCGGAAAGCCGCTTGGCCGGATCGGTGGCAAGGCGTTCGAGCACCTGGATACGGTCATTTAACCGCGTCACTTCCGATCGCAGCCGCGTCGCTTCGACAGCGCTGGTGCCATCATCGGCATTGCCCATGAGGCCCTTTGCCGCCGCACCGCGCTTGCCGATCCGGCCCGAAAAGACCCTGCCGATCGTCACGATCAGCACAATCAGAACGACCATTTCAAACGGGTTCATCTCAAGTCCTCACATCGGCGGCGGGTTGAACAGCCGCCAGTTGAATTCAGTTGGGCGTCGTGACGCGGGCGTCCCGCAGCCCTTCGATCTGGGCCGTCAGCCCTTCGTTGCGATCCGTGACGATGCGATTGAGCACCGCGACCCGCTCCTCCAGCCGTTCGATCTTGGCGGCGTATTGCGCCGCCTGTTCGCCGGCAGTGCGCGCCGCAATCTCCATCTGCTTTTCCTTCAGATCGGCCCAGCGCTTGAACATCTGGCCCAGGATGCCGAGCACCGGGATGCTGATCGCCAGGATCGGCACCAACAACGCGATATAGTTCCAGCTATTGCCCATCATCGTCTCCCGTGGCGCTGTTCAGCGCAGCTTTTCGATCTCGGCAGTCAACCGGCCCGGCGCATCGGTGGCGATGCGTTCCAGCACGCCCATCCGGTCCTCCAGCCGCCCGACCTTGCCGCGCAGCAGCTCGTTCTCGCGTTCGAGGATTTCATTCTGCCGTTTCAGATCGACGTCGATCTTGCCCGCCGTGCCACCCCATTCATTCTCGATGGGGTAGCCGTGCCTGGCCCGGATCGCGGTGGTTATTATCCAACCGATCGTGCTCATCGCGATGATCGCCAGAACGAATTCGGGGCTGCCAAAACTCATCTCATACTCTCCCGTTGCGCCGTTCAGCGCAACTTCTCGATTTCGGCGCTCAACCGGGCCGGCGCGTCGGTGGCGATGCGTTCCAGCACCGACAACCGCTCCTCAAGCCGCCCCATCTTGCCGCGCAACGCTTCGTTCTCGCGGGCCAGAACGCTGTTCTGGTTTTCCAGATCGGCGCTGGCGCCGCGGCGACCGCCCCGGCCAAAATCCGGCAAGCCATGTTTGGCGCGGATCGCTGTCCGGACAATCCGGCTGATAGCGATGATCGAAACCATCACGATGACAAAGACCATACCGCTCGACATCGAAGAAACTCCCCTGGGGACGGCCGCGCTTAGCGCAGGCTGTCGATTTCGTTGGAAAGGCTGCGGTTCGACGAGGTCACATAGGCCTCGATATCGCGCAGCCGACGATCGGATTCGCGGAACGATGCCTTTACATCGCGCACCGTGCGCTGTGGCGACACCCGCACATTCTTCCAGAACTGCCGGTCCTCGATGCTTTCATCATACAGCATCGAAGGCTTTGGATCAGCGATCCAGCCGGCGGCCAGATAGACAAGGATCATCGTGCCCGATCCAAGGACGGTTGCCAGCACCATGCCGATGCGCACGAGATTGACATCCCAGCCGAAATAATCGGCGATGCCAGCGCAAACCCCCATGACGCGCTTGTTGCGCTTGTCGAGGTAAAAGCGGGTGCGGCGAACGCTCATTGCAAATATCCCTGTTGCTTGAGGATGGTCACTGGCTGTTGGCGAAAAGGCCAATCACCAGGTAAAGAAGGATGGGAAAGCCGATGCCGAGCACCGCTGCGACGACAAAGCCGACGCGCCACCAGACAACTTCGATCCCGGTGTAATTGGCGAGCCCTGCACAAACGCCGAGCAATTTGCCTTGCCGCTTGTCGAGTCGCATCGGGGCGTTGAAAGCCATCGTTAATCTCCCTTGTCAGCGGCGCCCTGGCCGCTCAGCGCAGCTCGGGCTGCCTTTGGGTGGAAAGATCGGGCAGTCGCCCATCCTTCCAGTTGGGGTTGTCGGCAGCGATGATCCGTTCGATCGAATCAAGCCGGCCATCGAGCCGCCGCGCCATGTCGTGCAGGTCATCGAGCAGAACTTCGTCCTGCTGGCTGATGCCCGAACCCGATTTCCAGCGCGTG
>JBBQPR010000057.1:0-19732 GCA_038217075.1 Sphingomonadales bacterium | reverse complement strand
TGCCACCGAACTGCCGCGGATCCGCAACGGTCTGGGTATCGTAATCGTTTCGACGCCAAAGGGTGTTCTGTCCGACGCGGAAGCGCGTGAACAGAATGCTGGCGGCGAAGTCCTCTGCCAGGTGTTTTAAGCCATGTCGCGTATTGGGAAAAAGCCCGTGCCGGTACCGGCCGGAGTCACTGCCTCGATCGAAGCGCGCACGCTTTCGGTCAAGGGGCCGAAGGGTGTTCTGTCGATGCCGATGTCGGACGATATTTCGTACGACATCGCCGATGGCCAGATCGCCGTCACGCCTGCCAATGAAACCAAGCGCGCCCGTGCCTTTTGGGGCATGCAGCGGACGCTGGTCTCGAACCTCGTCACCGGGGTTTCGGACGGGTTTACCAAGGTGCTGGAAATCACCGGCGTTGGTTATCGCGCGTCGGTAGCCGGGTCGAACCTCAAGCTGCAGCTCGGCTACAGCCATGACGTCGATTTCGCCATTCCGGCGGGCATCACCATCAAGACCCCCGACCAGACGACGGTGGAGATCAGCGGTGCCGACAAGCAGGTTGTCGGCCAGATCGCTGCAGAAATCAGGCGTTGGAGAAAGCCGGAGCCGTATAAGGGCAAGGGCATCAAATATCGCGGTGAGAAGATCTTCCGCAAGGAAGGGAAGAAGAAGTAATGGCCAAGCTTTCGCTTTTTGCCCAGCGCCGCCGGCGCGTCCGCACCGCGCTCCGCGCCAAGGGCGGCGCCCGTCCGCGCTTGTCGATCCATCGTTCGTCGCAGCATATCTATGCCCAGGTGATCGACGATTCGAACGGCGTCACCGTGGCATCCGCCTCGACGCTGGAAAAGGACGTGCGCAGCACGACCGGTGCCACCAAGGATGCCGCAACCGAGGTCGGCAAGCGTCTGGCCGAACGCGCCAAGGCGGCCGGCGTTTCGGCGGTCGTTTTCGATCGTGGCGGTTTCATCTTCCACGGCCGCGTCAAGGCGCTGGCCGATGGTGCCCGCGACGGCGGATTGGAGTTTTAATCAATGGCTGACGAAATCCAGAACGCAGGCGCGCCTGCTGGCGGTGCCCCCAGCGGTGGTCCTGGCGGCGAACGTCGCGGCCGTGGTGGTCCTGGCGGCGGTGCAGGCCGTGGCCGTGGCCCCGGTGGCGGCAATGATCGTGATCGTGGTGGCCGTGGCCGTCGCGACAACAATCCGATGGAAGCCGGTGGCGAGGAACTGGTTGAAAAGCTGGTTCACATCAATCGCGTTTCAAAGACCGTGAAGGGCGGCAAGCGCTTCGGTTTCGCAGCGCTTGTGGTGGTTGGCGATGCCAAGGGCCGGGTCGGTTTCGGCCATGGCAAGGCGCGCGAAGTGCCAGAAGCCATCCAGAAGGCAACCGCTGCTGCCAAAAAGGCAATGATCCGCGTTCCGTTGCGTGACGGCCGCACCCTGCACCATGATGGCTACGGCCATTTCGGCGCCGGCAAGGTCTATGTCCGCTCGGCCGCCCAGGGTACCGGCATCATCGCCGGCGGCCCGATGCGTGCCGTGTTCGAATCGCTGGGCGTTGCCGATGTGGTGACCAAGTCGGTCGGCACCAACAACCCCTACAACATGATCCGGGCGACGTTCGCGGCGCTTTCGGAACAGACCAGCCCCAAGGCAGTGGCACAGCGGCGCGGCAAGAAGATTGCCGATCTGATGGCCCGTCGCGGCGACGTTTCGGCACGCGTTGCCGAAGCCGAAGCCGAAGCCGTGGCATAAGGACGGAACTGATGGCCAAGACCAAGACTCCGAAGACCGAAGCTGCAAAGCTGAAGGTCACGCAGATCGGTTCGCCGATCCGCCGTGCGCCCGACCAGCAGGCAACGCTGGTTGGCCTCGGCCTCAACAAGATGAACCGGTCACGCGAACTGGAGGATACCCCTTCGATCCGCGGCATGATCGCCAAGGTTCAGCACATGGTCAAAGTCGAGAAGATCGCCTAGATCATAATTTCGATATGATCGCCGCAGGCTCGTTCTGCGGCGATTTCCTTTCATTGCGCGACCAAAGCGAAAGCGAGTGCATCCCATGACCAAGCTCAACGATCTTCACGATAACCCAGGTGCCCGCAAGAGCCGCGTTCGCGTCGGCCGCGGCATCGGTTCCGGCGTCGGCAAAACCGCCGGTCGCGGCCAAAAGGGCCAGACCAGCCGTTCCGGTGTTTCGATCAACGGTTTCGAAGGCGGCCAAATGCCGCTGCACATGCGCATGCCAAAGCGCGGCTTCAACAATATCTTCCGCAAGGATTTCAGCGAGCTGAACCTTGGCACATTGCAGGCGATGATCGACAATGGCCGGCTTGATGCCAAGAAGACCATCGATCTCGACATGCTGATCGCCGCCGCTGTCATCACCCATGGCCGCGATGGCGTCCGCCTGCTCGCCAAGGGTGCGCTGACCGCCAAGGTCACCATCAAGGTTGCCGGCGCCAGCGCCGCTGCCAAGGCCGCGGTCGAAGCCGCCGGCGGCTCCGTCGAACTGCCAGCACCCAAGCCCGCACCGCGCACGCGGGACGAGCAGAAGGAAGACCGCGCTGCCGCGCGCGCCGCAAAGGCTGCCAAGATCGCCGCCGCCAAGTAAGCGGCCATAACAACGCTTTCGCCCCCAGGGTCGATTTGCACCATGGTAGAAACGCCGCGCATTGCCTATCTATTGGCCTTGTGCGGCGTTTTGCCGTTTCGATGATCGGGTAGACACATGGCGTCAGCCGCCGAACAGATGGCAGCGAACCTCAGTTTCGCGAATTTTTCCAAGGCAACCGAGCTCAAGAAGCGCCTTTGGTTCACGCTGGGGGCGCTGATCGTCTTCCGGCTGGTGTCGTTCGTGCCGCTGCCGGGCATCGACCCTACAGCATTGAATTCCCTGTTCAGCCGCACCCAGGGCGGCGTGCTCGATTTCTTCAACATGTTCTCGGGCGGCGCCTTGCAGCGCATGTCGCTGATCGCGCTGGGTGTCACGCCCTATATCACCGCCTCCATCATCGTGCAGTTGCTGACCAGCCTGGTCCCCAGCTTCATGGCGTTGAAGAAGGACGGCGATTCCGGCCGCAAGACTCTGAACCAGTACACCCGCTATGGCACCGTGTTCCTGACCGCCGTGCAGGGCTATGGCATCGCCGTCGGCCTTGAAACCTGGGGTTCCGGCCAGGGCGTCAGCGCCGTGCTCGATCCCGGCATGTTCTTTCGCATCACCACTGTCATCACGCTGATCGGCGGCACCATGTTCCTGATGTGGCTGGGCGAACAGATCACGGCGCGCGGCATCGGCAATGGTGTCTCGCTGATCATCATGGCCGGCATCGTCGCACATCTGCCAACCGCCATCGGCCAGTTGTTCGAAAAGGGTCGCACCGGCGCGCTCTCGCCTGTCGCCGTGCTGCTCGTCAGCATCGTCGCGCTGATCACCATCGGCTTCATCTGCCTGATGGAACGGGCGCAGCGGCGCATCCTCATCCAATATCCCAAGCGCCAGGTCGGCACGCGGCAGTTCCAGGGCGATAGCTCGCACCTGCCGCTGAAGCTCAACACGTCGGGCGTCATCCCGCCGATCTTTGCATCATCGCTGCTGCTGATGCCGCTGACGGTCGCACAGTTTGCCAGCCAGGGCGGCAACGGCCCGGAATGGCTGCTGACCATCACCACAGCGCTCCAGCACGGCGCACCGTTGTACATGGCGATGTACGCGCTTGGCATCATCTTCTTCAGCTTCTTCTACACCGCGGTTGTCTTCAACCCGGAGGAAACAGCCGAGAACCTCAAGAAATATGGCGGCTTCGTGCCCGGCATCCGCCCGGGCGTGCGCACCGCCGAATATCTCGATTTCGTGCTGACCCGCATCACCGTCGTCGGCGCCGCCTATCTGACGGTCATCTGCCTGCTGCCGGAATTCCTGTCGGCGCGCATGGGAACCGGCCTGGCGCTGGGCGGCACATCGCTGCTGATCGTCGTCAATGTCACCATGGATACCGTTGCCCAGATCCAAAGCCACTTGCTCGCCCATCAATATGAGGGTCTTATCAAGAAATCGAAACTCCGGGGGGGAGCGCGCCGTTGAATTTGATCTTGCTGGGTCCGCCCGGCGCGGGGAAGGGAACCCAGGCAAGCCGCCTCGTCAAAGAACGAGGACTTGTCCAGCTATCCACCGGCGACATGTTGCGCGCCGCCGTCGCCGCCGCCACGCCAATCGGCCTTACGGCCAAGGCCGTCATGGAATCAGGCGCCCTGGTGTCCGATGACATCGTCAACGGCATCCTGTCGGAACGGCTCGACCATGACGATGCCCGGGCCGGATTCATTCTCGATGGCTATCCGCGCACCGCGGTGCAGGCTGAAGCGCTGGATGCGATGCTCGCCGAAAAGGGCCTGCATCTCGATCACGTCATCGAACTGGAGGTGAATGAGGAAGCGCTGGTCGATCGCATCACCGGGCGCTTCACCTGCGCCAAATGCGGCGAAGGCTATCACGATCGTTACAAGCTGCCCCGGGTGGGCGGCGTATGCGACGTGTGTGGCGGCACCGAATTCAAGCGGCGACCCGATGACAATGCCGAAACAGTTCGCACCCGCATGGCCGAATATCGCGCCAAGACCGCGCCAATCCTGCCCCACTACGAATCCCGTGGGCTGGTCGATCGTGTCGATGGCATGGCCAACATGGATGCCGTGGCAGCGAGCATCGACGCCGTTCTTGACAGTTGAACCGGGCGGTGGTCGGCTGCCGATTGCGGCCGGCGCGCGGATGCTGCGAAGATTCAAGCCGCAAGGCCTTGACTCCGGCGCTCTGCCCCGCTAGCAGCCCCTTTCCGTTCATCCGGAAATTTTGCTCCGGCGGCCGTTTTGGTCGTCCGGTTTGGCTTTGAGATGGAATGCCTGCCCAGCGCATTCCGTGGAGCTTGGAAGGAAAAACTCTGTGGCACGTATTGCGGGTGTTAATATCCCGACCAACAAGCGCGTTGAAATCGCGTTGACCTACATTCACGGCATCGGCCGCACAACCGCATCGCGGATCGCCAATGAGCTGGGCTTCCCGGTTGAGCGTCGCGTGCAGGACCTGACCGATTCCGAAGTGCTTTCGATCCGCGAAAAGATCGATCGCGAGCTGACCGTCGAGGGTGATCTTCGCCGCCAGACCGCGATGAACATCAAGCGTCTGATGGATCTCGCCTGCTATCGCGGCCTGCGCCATCGTCGCGGCCTGCCTGTGCGCGGCCAGCGGACCCACACCAACGCGCGTACCCGCAAGGGTAAAGCCAAGCCGATCGCCGGCAAGAAGAAGTAAGGCCCGACCGGCCCTGCTACCGGCGCCAAGGCGCCCTTCTTTCCAATGATCGTCTGAACCGACAGGAAGTTTCGAAATGGCACGCGAAGTTGCACGCATCAAGCGCCGCGAGCGCAAGAACATCACCTCTGGCGTCGCGCATGTGAACGCCAGTTTCAACAACACCATGATTACCATCACCGATGCACAGGGCAATGCGATTGCTTGGTCGTCGGCTGGCACCATGGGGTTCAAGGGCAGCCGAAAATCGACGCCGTTCGCGGCGCAGATGGCGGCGGAAGACGCCGGCAAAAAAGCCGCAGAACACGGTGTCCGCACCCTGGAAGTCGAAGTGCGCGGCCCGGGTTCGGGTCGTGAATCGGCTTTGCGGGCGCTGCAGGCCGTTGGCTTTCAGATCACCGCGATCCGCGACGTCACGCCGATCCCGCACAATGGCGTTCGCCCGCCCAAGCGTCGGCGCGTCTGACGCTGGCTGCTCGTTGTCGCGCGCCGGCCTGGCTCGCGACTTACGCTGGATTTTAATATCGGAAACGGGTGGGTGACGATCCACCCCGATCCCAAGAATGAGGTGAGCCTGTGGCAGTGATCGCCAAAAACTGGACCGAACTGAAGAAGCCGAACCGGCTTGAAGCCCGCCTGGGTGGTGAAAACCGTCGCAAGGGCAGCTTCATCGCCGAGCCGCTGGAACGTGGCTTTGGCCTGACGCTGGGCAACGCCCTGCGCCGCGTGCTGCTGTCCTCGCTGCAAGGTGCCGCCGTGACCGCCATCAAGATCGACGGCGTGCTGCATGAATTTTCATCGCTGACCGGCGTCCGCGAAGATGTCACCGACATCGTGCTGAATATCAAGCAGGTCGCCATCCGCATGCAGGGTGATCAGGCCAAGCGTGTTCACTTGACGGCCACGGGCCCCGGCGAAGTCACCGCCGGCCAGATCACCGTTTCGGGTGATATGGAAGTGATGAACAAGGACCTCGTCATCTGCACGCTGGATGACGGCGCCACGCTCAACATGGAACTGATCGTTGAAGCCGGCAAGGGCTATGTCCCGGCCAGCGCCAACCGTCCCGCCGATGCGCCGATCGGGCTTGTACCCGTCGATGCGCTGTATTCGCCGGTGCGTCAGGTCAGCTACAAGGTCGACAATACGCGCGTCGGCCAGGAACTGGATTTCGACAAGCTGACCATCCAGGTTGAAACCGATGGCACCGTCACGCCTGACGATGCCCTCGCCTATGCCGCCAAGATCTTGCAGGACCAGCTCCAGCTGTTCGTCAATTTCGAAGACGTTGCCGCCCCGGCACCGGCACCGGTGCCCGCCGGCGGCCCGATCGAAGTCGACGACAATAATGTCATCAACCGCTTCTTGCTGAAGAAGGTCGATGAGCTGGAACTGAGCGTCCGTTCGGCGAACTGCCTGAAGAACGACAACATCATCTATATCGGCGATCTGGTTCAGAAGACCGAGAGCGAGATGTTGCGCACGCCGAATTTCGGCCGCAAGTCGTTGAACGAGATCAAGGAAGTTCTGGGCCATATGGGCCTGCGGCTCGGCATGGAAATTTCCGGCTGGCCGCCTGAGAATATCGAGGAAATGGCCAAGAAGCTCGAACAGGAGTTCTAGCGCTGCGCGGCCAGCCGGGCGCGGGGCAACAGCCCCGCGAACCGGTCTGACGTCAGGACGCGGCTTTGCCGCGGCCAAGCCCTCGCAAGAAGGCAAACAGGGGCAAACGGCTGACCCCGAAATCAGCCAGGCCGGACGTACCTGAAACGGCGTCCGAACGAACGGAGACGAAAAATGCGCCACGGTAATGCCCATCGCAAACTTGGCCGGACCACCAGCCACCGCCTCGCCATGTTCCGCAACATGTCGGCAAGCCTGATCAAGCACGAACAGATCAAGACGACGCTGCCCAAGGCACGCGAAATCCGCCCCTATATGGAAAAGCTGATCACGCTGGCCAAGCATGGCGGCCTGTCGAACCGCCGTCTCGCCCATGCCCGGCTTGGCGACGATGCGCAGTTGATCAAGCTGTTCGACGTTCTCGCCGCGCGTTACGCGGATCGCCCGGGCGGCTATGTCCGCATCGTCAAGGCCGGCATCCGCCGTTCCGACGCGACCCCGATGGCGATCGTTGAATTCGTCGATCGCGACACCTCGGCCAAGGGCCAGGATTCGGGCCCCGTCGAGACCTTTGACGGCGAAGATTGAGACCAGCCGCGATTGCGCCGGGGCATGGCCGATGCTAGGCCCCGCGCGTGACCGTTCCCTCCCCTAGCAAGCGTGGCTTGCGAGCGCGAAAGCTGATGCGATCATGACCGACGAAATCGATATCCCCCCCGGCCAGAACGGTCTTGACGAGGGCGACCAGCCACTGCCGCAGGTTTCGATCCTCACCCAATATGTCAAGGATCTGTCGTTCGAAAACCCGAACGCGCCGGCCTCGCTGCAATCCACGGAATCGCCGCGCATCGATGTCAATGTGGCCGTCAACGCCAAGCGCGTCAGCGATGACGTCTATGAAGTCGAATTGAAAATCAGCGCCAAGGCCGTTGCCGGCGAAACGACCGCCTTTGTCATCGATCTGCTCTATGCCGGCATATTCGGCCTCGCCAATGTGCCCGAAGAAGCGCTGGAGCCCTTCCTCATTATCGAAGCGCCGCGGATCATCTTCCCGTTCGCGCGCCGCATCGTCGCCGATTCGGTCCGCGATGGCGGTTTCCCGCCGCTGATGCTCGACCCCATCGATTTTGCCTCGCTCTACATGGCGCAGCAACAGGGCCAGACACCGGTGGGCAATGCCTGATGCACACCCTCTCGCGCCGGGCGTGGGAGGGTAAGGCGGGCGTGGCGGTGCCGGCTGTGGGTCCACTGCTCGAGGCGCCGCGGCAAAGCCGCGTCGTGACGTCGGACGGGTTCGGCAACGGTCGTTGCCGCCCCGCCGGCCGGGCTTGCGCGAGTCCGCGCGCGCTGCGCGCGATTGGCCGCGCTGCGCCGTGAACCTCGTCCGCGCCACTGCAACCATCGGCGGCTTGACCCTGGTCAGCCGCATTGCCGGCTTTATCCGCGACATGCTGATGGCGCGCTTCGTCGGTGCCGGCATGGCGGCCGATGCGTTTCTGATTGCCTTCCGGCTGCCCAATCTGTTTCGCGCACTGTTCGCCGAGGGTGCCTTTTCCGCCGCCTTCGTGCCGATGTTCAACCGCCAGGTGGGTTCCGACGCCGGCGACATGGGCAATGCCAAGCGGTTTGCCGAGGATGTGCTGGCGGTGCTGCTGCCGCTGCTCGGCGTCTTCACGCTGATCATGGTCGTCGCGGCCGGCCCCATCGTCTGGGCGCTGACCGGCGGCTTTCCCGATGCCAGCCCGGAAAAATTCGCGCTCACCGTCGATTTCACCCGGCTAACGTTCCCCTATCTGCTGCTCATCAGCCTCGTATCGTTGATGGGCGGCATATTGAATTCGATCGGGCGATTCTGGGTCAATGCAGCAGCGCCCATCCTGCTCAACCTGGCGCTGATCGCCGGGCTGCTGTTCTTCCACGGCAGCAATACCGTCGAATCGGCGCGGGTGCAGGCGCTGTGCGTGTCGTTCGCCGGCATCCTGCAGTTCCTCTGGCTGCTTTGGGCCTGCCTGCGCGCTGATATCAAGCTGCGGCTTCGCACCCCCCATCTTGGCGAAAAGGTCCGCCAGCTGCTGCGGATCACCGGCCCGGCGGCGCTGGGTGCTGGGGCGGTGCAGTTCAACCTGCTGATCTCGACCGCGCTGGCGGCGCGTTTCTTGCCGGAAGGCGCGGTGAGTTTCCTCTATTATGCCGACCGGTTGAACCAGCTGCCCCTCGGCCTGATCGGCATCGGTGTCGGCACGGCGCTGCTCCCCGCCCTGTCGCGGCAGCTTGGGGCCGGCAACGACGTCACTGCGGCGCACACCCAGAATCGCGCCATCGAACTTGTGTTGCTGCTCACGCTGCCGGCCGCGGCGGCGCTCACCGTATCTGCCGACCCGATCATCCGCACGCTGCTCGAACATGGCCGTTTCAACGCTGCCGACACGGTTTCGACGGCCAATGCTCTGGCGGCATTCTCGCTCGGCCTTCCCGCCTATGTGCTGATCAAGGTGCTCACCCCCGGTTTTCACGCTCGGCAGGACACCAAGATGCCGGTCCGCATCGCTGTCGCCTCGATGCTGGTCAACTTGGTAGGCAATCTGCTGCTGATCTGGCCGCTTGCCCATGTCGGCATTGCGCTGTCGACCGCAATCGCTGCCTGGGTAAATGCCATCGCGCTGTGGCTGGTGCTGCGTCATCGCGGGCATTTCAGTATCGACGCGCGGCTGCGGCGTACTTTGCCCCGGCTGATTATCGCCACTTTGGTGATGGTTGGCGTGCTGCTGGTGCTACCCAAAATTCTGGCCCCGCTGGACGGCAGCCTTATCGTCCGCGTCATCGCGCTTGCGTTGTTGCTTGGCACCGCCGGCATCGCCTATCTGGTGGCGGCGCGATTGCTTGGCGTGTTCACCATTGCCGCGCTGCGCGCCCAATTCTCCCGCAAAGGCATTTGACGATGAGCCGCGTCTTCTCCGGCATCCAGCCGACTGGCAATCTGCACCTGGGCAATTACCTGGGCGCCATCCGCAATTGGGTGGCGATGCAGGGCAACCATGAATGCATTTATTGCGTGGTCGATCTGCACGCCATTACGAACCGTCAGGACCCGAAAGCACTGCGGCAGGGCATCCGCGAGATGACCGCGGCGCTTCTGGCGAGCGGCATCGACCCCGAACGATCGATCCTGTTCAACCAAAGCGCCGTCGATGTGCATGCGCAATTGGCCTGGGTGCTGATGTGCACGGCGCGGGTCGGCTGGCTCGATCGCATGACGCAGTTCAAGGACAAGGCGGGCAAGGATCGCGAAGGCCAGAGCGTCGGTTTTTACGCCTACCCAGCGCTGCAGGCGGCCGATATCCTGGCTTACAAGGCGACGCACGTGCCGGTAGGCGAGGACCAGAAACAGCATCTGGAGTTGGCCCGCGATATCGCTGCCAAGTTCAACCATGATTTCGGCGTCGAAATATTCCCGCTGCCCGATCCGGTCATCCAGGGCCCGGCGACGCGCGTCATGAGCCTGCGCGACGGCACCGCCAAAATGTCGAAATCCGACCCGAGCGACGCCAGCCGCATCAACATGACCGATGATGCAGATACGATTGCCCAGAAAATCCGCCGTGCCAAAACCGATGCCGACCCCCTGCCCTCGGAAGCGGCAGGACTCGCCGGCCGGCCCGAAGCTGCGAACCTGGTCGGCCTGATGGCGGCATTGACCGGCGGCAGCGTCGCTGATGTGCTGCGAAGCTACGGCGGCCAAGGCTTTGGCCAGGGCTTCAAGACCGATCTGGCCGATGCGATGGTGCAGGCGCTGGCACCGATCACGGCGCGGTTCAACGAGCTGCGGCACGACACTACAACGCTCGATGCCGTGCTGTCGGCGGGTGCGGTCCGGGCGCGCGCCATCGCCGAGCCTGTCCTTGCCGAGGTGTATCAGACCGTCGGCCTTGCTGGCTGAGCGGCTGCGCCGAATCGCCACAATACGAAAGGTTCAGTGACGATTAATTTGCAAAGGCTGATGATAGACCCCAGCTTCGTTTTACGCTGCAAACAGCGTCCGCTCTGACGCGATCTGCATTATTGGATCGAAAAGGTTGAATCTCATGCTGCCTATTCCCACCACCGCTTCAAAGCGCCTTTTTGCGCGGGCGATCCTGCCGCTGGCCTTGCTGGTGACAGTGGCTGGCTGCGCTCCGACGTTCGAGGCACGGGTGGCACGATTTTCGGCCCTGCCGCCGCCTTCCCAGCAGACATTCACGATCGAATCGCGCGATCCGCGTGACAGCGGCCTCGAATTTGCGACCTATGCCAATCTGGTCCGCCAAAAGCTGATCGGTCTTGGCTATGGCGAGCCAGCAAACCCGACTGACGCCACCCTGGTTGTGCAACTTGACTATACGGTCGGCCCGCCGCGCGAGAAAATCCAGACCAGGCCAGGATTCGGCGGCTGGGGCGGTGGCTTTGGTGGTTGGGGCGGTGGCTTCGGCGGCTGGGGCGGTGGCTTCGGTGGCTGGGGCTATCGCGGCATCGGCTGGAATCCCTATTGGGGCGGCGGCTTCGGCGGCTGGGGCGGCGGCTGGGGTGGCCCGGAGGTTTATTCGGTAACGCAGTACAACAGCCGGTTGGCGATGAAGATTCTCCGCGCATCAGACAAGGCAAGCCTGTTCGAAGGCCGCGCCGAAACGATCAGCGATACCAACAATCTGACCAGGCTGGTCCCCAATCTGGTAACGGCGATCTTTACAAATTTCCCCGGCAACAGCGGTGAAACCGTAAAGGTCCGCTTCGATCCGAGCCAGCCGAGCAAACCCGCAACGGTCAGCCCGATCAAATAGCGGGTTCTGGCGTGTCGCCCTTTATTGCGGCGGCACGTCTTCCGACACGCCCATGCGGCCGGTGCGATCCTTGGCCCAGGCGTCGATCTGGTTGCGGGTGCAGCCGATCTGGCCGCCGGGGCCATTGACCGAACAACTGCCGATCGATCCGCCGGCACCACCGCTGGCATCGCCCAGCAACAGGTTGCGATTGGCCTGGAACGGGCTGACGCGCTTTGTCGCCTCCCGCAGGCGCGTCGGGATCCGGTAGATCTCCGAATCAGGCAGGCGGGCGCAGACCACGACTTCATCGGCCGACGTCGGTTTCGGGCAAGGCTCCGTCCCGAACACCGTTACCATGCGCTGACGCGGCAGGCTGGTGTCTGCATTGGCAGGGGCCAGCGGTTTCAGGGTGGATTTCAAGGGCGCCGGGGCAGCGGCTGGCGCTTCGGAGGGCGCTTCGACTGGCGGTTGCTGTGCCCATGCAATGGCGTCAGTGCATAGCAGCGTCGGCACCAGCATCGCCCAGAATCTTGCCCGCATCGATCATTGCTCCACTACGCTACCAGACTTGTTTATAGGCATTTTGCGTCGGGCGGAACCAGCAATGACACGCCATGGTCGCTTGGCGCGACCAGCGGACGCGGCGGGCGAACGATGGCTGCCGGCGCCGCTTAAACGCCGGCTTGATCGAACGCCAACGCATCCGCACTATGGCCGGCCAATTCCTTCGCTGCGGTGGCCATGCACGAGCACAATCAATCGATGATGGCCACCCGGCTCTATCTTGGTTTCGTCGCGTTGCTGTTCGTGGCGACCGGCCTCTGGGGCCTGTTGGCACCGGCGTCGCTACTTTCGGCACTGGGCGCCGGGAATCCCGGTGCGGCCGGCCTTACCATGATCCGCGCCGTCGCCGGGGGATTGCCGATCGGCATCGGCGCCTTGTCCGGCTGGTGCGCCGCGTCGCCGGCGCGGGTCCGTTTCGGGATTGCCGCGACACTGTGGCTGGTGGCGCCGATGCTGGTGGCGCGCGTCGCCGGGCTGTTGCTCGATGGATCGGCGTCCGCCGGCCATCTCGCCCTCGCCATCATGGAGATTTTCGTCGTCGCCATCGGGGTCGGCATCCTGACCCGACGACAACCGCGCACCGGACCGCCGCAATAATAGCAGCTACCCGGGCATGGCTTCGAAAACGGCCAACCCCGGCGGCAACGGCGCCCATGCCGGGCGGTCGCGGTTAAAGATGGCCATGGTCGGCTGAAAATGCGCGGGATCATCAAGGCTGCCGGCGTAAATCGTGTGCGATGTGTCGCTGCCCAGACTGCCGCCAAAGACCAGGCTGCCGCAGGTCGGGCAGAAATTCCGGACGGCCTCGGTGCCGCTCGCAGCCTTTGACACGAATTGCCGGGCCGCGCCGGCGATGGTGAGCCGGCTTGCGGCAAATCCTAGAAAGCCGATGCCCGCACCACCGGAGGCGCGGCGGCAATCCGCGCAAAAACAGTAACCGGCATTATCGGGCGGGCCCGAAGCGCGGTAGCGCAGCGCGCCGCAAAGGCAGCCCCCGGTCATGCCAGAGTCGGTGTCGACCATCGCGCCAGCCTATGGCGACGGCCGATTTGCCGCAAGCAGCGACCATGTCGGGAGTCGTCGTTCCAAAAGCGCGTCAGCACGTCCGACGGCGGATAGTTCGCGCAACCGGGCGCGCGTCAAGGATAACAGCCAGGACGCTGTCATCGCCACCGGCGCGGTTAAACCCAGATGCGAGATCGCAGCCTAAATCGTCGCTATGGGCATTGGTCGCCTCGGGCGGTCGACGCGGATCCAGAGGACCGGCCCTTCCCTTTCGATATCGAGCGTTGGCATGACTGCCGTCTCCCGGCGTTGTGCGGGGGTGTGTCGCGCGGGAGCGCAGCGATGCCATCTGCCGAGATCGAGAGCCCCTCAGCACCGGTACGCAAAGACATTCGCAAGTCAGGGCCGCGCGCGCCTTGCCAGCCCTTGCCGCCTTTGGTCCGACTGCTATCGTTCGTTTTATCGAACGGGGAGCAA
The DNA here is from genome assembly GCA_038217075.1 of Sphingomonadales bacterium. Classification (GTDB taxonomy): domain Bacteria; phylum Pseudomonadota; class Alphaproteobacteria; order Sphingomonadales; family Sphingomonadaceae; genus Sandarakinorhabdus. The sequence goes on along the minus strand of JBBQPR010000057.1, from coordinate 5,963 downwards.
GCATGATTGCACGGGTTATCGGGCTGGCCGCATTGCTGGTGGCAGCCACAGCGGTGGCGGCACCGGCGCCTCGGTCTGGGCCTGCGTCTACACCAGCGCCAGCGCCAGCGAAAACCATGCTGTTCATCGGCAACAGCTTCACCTTCGGCGCCTATTCGCCCGCCTGGCATTATCGCTCCGACAGCGTCACCGATCTGAACGGTGATGGCGTCGGCGGCGTGCCGGCGCTGTTCAAACTGTTCACCGAGGAGGCCGGGCTGAACTACACCGTGTCTCTGGAAACATCGCCGGGCAAATCGCTGGCCTGGCATCTGGCCAACAAGACAATGCTGGTGGATCGCGCCTGGGATCATGTCGTGCTGCAGGAATACAGCACGCTCGACCCCGAAAAGCCCGGCGATCCGGCACGCAGCATCGCCGATGCCGGTCGATTCGCGGCCATGTTCACCGCCCGCAACCCGGATACCGACATCAGCCTGACCGCCACCTGGTCGCGCCCCGATCTCGTCTACCCGCCCGGCAAGCCCTGGTCAGGCACACCCATCGCGCTGATGGCAACAGACCTGCGTCGCGGCGCCGATGCCGTGGCCGCCGCCGCCCCTGCCATCCGCCGCATCAACCCGGTTGGCGAAGCTTTCAATTGCGCCATCACCGCCGGTGTCGCCGATGCAAACCCCTATGACGGAATCGCCGCGGGGCAAATCGACCTTTGGGCCTATGACCATTATCACGCCAGCCTGGCCGGCTATTATCTGGAGGCCTTGGTCATATTCGGCGGCGTGACCGGGCTGGACCCGCAGCGGCTCGGCGCCACAGAAATCGCAGCGGCGGAGCTTGGCCTGTCGCACGCGCAGGCGACGGCGCTGCAACGGGTGGCGGCGCTGCAACTCGCAGGGAAAAGCTGCATGCCGCCGGGCTGACCGGCGTCGCGCGATCAAGGCGTCAGTTGACGACCGCGGCCTGCATGGCTTCGAGCCGGGCAATCGCTCGTTCGTCATTGGCGGTGCGGGCGGCGGCGAGATCGGTAGCGACAGCGCCCGGATCGATATCGCCAACCGGGATCGCGCTTTCGGCCAAAATCGTCAGGCCCTTGTCGCTGACCTCGGCAAAGCCACCATCGACGAAAACGCGCCGGGTCAGGCTGTTCGAATCGGCTTCATAGATCGAAATCGCACCTGGGCGAATGGTGCTCATCATCGGCGCATGGCCGGGCAGCACGCCGAAATCGCCCTCGACGCCCGGGACGACAACCATGGCGACCTTGCCGGACGACAGCAGCCGTTCGGGGGAAACGAGTTCAAAGTGGAGGAGATCGGCCATTAATTTGTTCCGGTGTTGGTGACTGCTATCGTCATAAGCGCTTGGGGTCCGCGCCCCGCATTTCTGGCAGTATTTGGCCCCGTAATGAGCAAGGTCAAATGCGCGCCAGGCCGGTTTGCATTCAGCGTGAACGACTGCGTGAACAACCCGGCCTGACCGGTCGGCGTATCAACGGTCCAGCTTGTCGTGGCACGGAAACGACCGTCAACATCGAGCCGGGCACCCAGCACACTGTCCGTATCGCCTACTACAACCTTGCACAGCGGTTTTCCCTCGAAACCTGCAAGCCAGATCGTCGCATCTTGGCTGGCCATCTTGGCAAAGGTTGGAGAACCGTAGGTCGCATCTGCGAACATGCCGAGATATTCACCGGGCGGCGTGTCACCTATCGTCACGCCGACCGATGCGAGTTCGGTAGTGTTTGCCGCGGTGAAGTAGCCGCCCCGGCTAACTTGCACTGCGCAAGCTCGGAACGCCTTTTCCATGGCGGCACCAAGGCGCTTTTCCGATTCTGTAGCAGACGCCGACGCGCCGTTGCTGGCAATGAGCGCTAGCGCGCAAATTGCCATCGCACGGCGCAGCATTGTCATGCCGCTTCCGCCGCCAGCTTCTGGGCCTTGGCCACGGCGTCCTCGATGGTGCCAACAAGGTAGAACGCCGCTTCGGGCAGGTGATCATATTCACCGGCAACGATGGCCTTGAAACCCTTGATCGTGTCTTCGACCTTCACAAAAACCCCTGGTGTCCCAGTGAAGATTTCGGCGACGTGGAACGGCTGCGACAGGAAACGCTGGATCTTGCGGGCGCGGCTGACGGTCAGCTTGTCCTCTTCGCTCAGCTCATCCATGCCCAGAATGGCGATGATGTCCTGCAGGCTCTTGTAGCGCTGCAACACTTCCTGCACCGAACGGGCGACGGCGTAATGTTCTTCGCCGACAGTGCGCGGTTCCAGAACGCGGCTGGTCGAATCGAGCGGATCGACCGCCGGATAAATGCCGAGTTCGGCGATCGAGCGGCTCAGCGTCGTCGTCGCATCCAAGTGGGCGAACGAAGCAGCAGGTGCCGGATCGGTCAAATCGTCGGCGGGAACGTAGATCGCCTGAACCGACGTGATCGAGCCCTTGTTGGTCGAGGTGATGCGTTCCTGCAACTGGCCCATGTCGGTGGCCAGCGTCGGCTGATAGCCAACGGCCGATGGGATACGACCAAGCAGCGCCGACACTTCCGAACCGGCCTGGGTGAAGCGGAAGATGTTGTCGACAAAGAACAGCACATCCTGGCCTTCGACATCGCGGAAATATTCGGCGTTGGTCAGGCCCGACAGCGCGACGCGAGCGCGGGCACCCGGGGGTTCGTTCATCTGGCCGAACACGAGCGCGACCTTGGAGCCGGTGGAGGTGGCGTTGCCGTTCTCGTCCTTGGCGATGACGCCGGCTTCGAGGAATTCGTGATACAGATCATTGCCTTCGCGGGTGCGTTCCCCCACGCCGGCAAACACGCTGGTGCCGCCATGGCCCTTGGCGATGTTGTTGATCAGTTCCTGGATGAGCACGGTCTTGCCGACACCGGCGCCGCCGAACAGGCCGATCTTGCCGCCCTTTGCATAAGGCGCGATCAGGTCGATGACCTTGATGCCGGTAACCAGAATGGCGCTTTCTGTCGACTGGTCGACGAACAGCGGCGCTTCGGCGTGGATCGGCATGGTGATTTCGGCATTGACCGGCCCCATTTCGTCGATCGGCTCGCCGATGACGTTGAGGATGCGACCGAGCGTCTTCGGGCCGACGGGAACGCGAATCTGCGAGCCGGTATCGGTGACCTCCTGGCCGCGGACCAGCCCGTCCGTGGCATCCATGGCGATGGTGCGCACGGTGTTTTCGCCAAGGTGCTGCGCGACTTCCAGGACGAGGCGGTTGCCGCCGTTCGTGGTTTCGAGCGCCGACAGAATCGCCGGCAGATCGCTGTCGAAATGCACATCGACGACGGCACCGATGACCTGCGCGATGCGGCCGACGTTGTTGGTGGTATTGGCCATTTGGCGTGCTCCTTAAAGCGCTTCGGCGCCCGAGATGATCTCGATCAGTTCCTTGGTGATCGCGGCCTGTCTCGTGCGGTTATAGGTGATGGTGAGGCGGTTGATCATGTCGCCCGCGTTACGGGTGGCATTGTCCATCGCGGTCATGCGGCTGCCCTGTTCGGACGCGGCGTTTTCAAGCAGCGCACGGAACACCTGCACCGCGAGATTGCGCGGCAGCAGTTCGGTCAGGATGGCTTCTTCATCGGGTTCATACTCGACAGCGGCGTCGGCGCCCTCCGCCTTGTCCGTGCCGGTCGGCAGCGCGGCGGGGATGATCTGCAACTCCGTCGGTTCCTGCGCCAGCGCCGAACGGAAGCGCGAGAAGAACAGATGCGCGACGTCGAATTCACCGGCTTCGAACCGCGCTGTGATGTTGTCGGCGATGGCCTTGGCATCGGCAAAGGCGACATTCTTGATATGGGTCTGGTCGATATAGCCGATGATCAGTTCCCGGTGGGTCCGCATGAACGGCGCGCGGGCCTTTTTACCGACGAACAGCAGCTTGACCGTCTTGCCCTCGGCAAGCAGCGATTCCATCTTCCGGCGGGCCAGACGGGCGATATTGGTGTTGAAACCGCCGGCAAGCCCGCGTTCCGACGAGGCGATGACCAGCAGATGCACTTGGGTCGAGCCGGTGCCGGCGAGCAGCCGCGGCGATTCGGGGCCGACCTGCACCTTGGCGCCGAGCGATGCCATGACGGCTGCCATCCGCTCCGAATAGGGGCGCGCGGCTTCCGCGGCTTCCTGCGCACGGCGCAGTTTCGCCGCGGCGACCATTTTCATCGCCTTGGTGATCTTCTGCGTCGACTTCACCGAGACGATGCGCATCTTGAGGGCTTTGAGACTTGCCATCTTTTCCTTGCCGTCATCCCGGGCTTGGCCCGGGACACTGTTTCCTGCCTTGTCGCTTCCCAGTCAGGCTGGGCCCCGGTTCAAGCCCGGGGAGACAAGCCAAAAAGGTTAAGCGAACGTCTTGGCGAAGCCGCCGACGATGTCCTTGAGCTTGGCCGTCGTATCGGCCGAAAGATCCTTGGAATCGCGGATGGCGGTCAGCACATCGGCATGGGCCGAACGGACATGGGCGAGCAGCGACGATTCAAAACGGGTCACCGCCTTGGTATCGACGGTGTCGAGGTAGCCGTTGACGCCGGCGAAGATGCTGACAACCTGTTCCTCGAACGGCATCGGCTTGTACTGGCCCTGCTTGAGCAGTTCCGTCAGCCGCGCACCGCGGTTGAGCAGGCGCTGCGTCGAGGCGTCGAGATCGGAACCGAACTGCGCGAACGCCGCCATTTCGCGATACTGGGCGAGTTCGAGCTTGATGGTGCCGGCAACCTTCTTCATCGCCTTGGTCTGCGCGGCGGAACCGACGCGCGACACCGAAAGGCCGACGTTGATGGCCGGGCGAACGCCCTGGTAGAACAATTCGGTTTCAAGGAAGATCTGGCCATCGGTGATCGAAATCACGTTGGTCGGGATGTACGCAGAAACGTCGCCGGCCTGGGTTTCAATGATCGGCAACGCCGTCAATGATCCCGAACCATTGTCCTTGTTGAGCTTGGCCGCACGCTCCAGCAGGCGCGAGTGAAGATAGAACACATCGCCCGGATAGGCTTCACGGCCCGGCGGGCGGCGCAGCAGCAGCGACATCTGGCGATAGGCCACGGCCTGCTTCGACAAATCGTCATAAACGATGACGGCGTGCATGCCATTATCGCGGAAAAATTCGCCCATGGTGCAGCCGGTATAGGGTGCCAGGAACTGCAGCGGCGCCGGCTCCGAAGCGGTGGCGGCGACGACGATCGAATATTCCATCGCGCCATTCTCTTCGAGCGCGCGGACGATCTGGGCAACCGTCGAACGCTTTTGCCCGACAGCGACATAGATGCAGAACAGCTTCTTGCTGTCATCATCGCCGGCGTTGATCGACTTCTGGTTGATGAAGGTATCGATGGCCACCGCTGTCTTGCCGGTCTGGCGATCGCCGATGATCAGTTCGCGCTGGCCACGGCCAACGGGCACGAGCGCATCGAGCGCCTTCAGGCCGGTCTGCATCGGCTCGTGCACCGACGTACGCGGGATGATCCCCGGTGCCTTCACTTCGACGCGGCTGCGCTTCACATCGGTGAGCGGCCCCTTGCCATCGATCGGGTTGCCAAGACCATCGACGACGCGGCCCAAAAGCCCACGCCCGACCGGCACATCGACGATGGTGCCGGTACGCTTGACGGTGTCGCCTTCCTTGATGCTGGCGTCCGAACCGAAGATCACGATGCCGACGTTATCGGCTTCGAGATTGAGCGCCATGCCCTTGATGCCGCCCGGGAATTCGACCATTTCGCCGGCCTGGACATTGTCGAGACCATGCACGCGGGCGATGCCGTCGCCGACCGACAGCACCTGGCCGACTTCGGAAACTTCGGCCTCATTGCCGAAATTGGCGATCTGGTCCTTGATGACCCGCGAGATTTCGGCGGCGTTGATGTCCATTTCAGTTCGAGCCCTTCAGTGCCTGGCCGAGCGAATCGAGCCGGGTTTTCAACGATGAATCGATCATGCGGCTGCC
>JBBQPR010000056.1:0-19781 GCA_038217075.1 Sphingomonadales bacterium | reverse complement strand
AGCGAAGATCAGGCGATGCTGAAGGCGGCGGTGGAACGCTGCGTCGCTGCTGGCGGCGATGCCGGCGCCGGCGATCTTGGCCACCGCCGCGCCGCCCGCGCGACTGCCGCCGGATTCAGCGCCGCCAGCTGGGCGCGGCTGGCGGAATCGGGTGTGCTCGCCATGCCGGTTTCGGCCGCCCACGGCGGCATGGCCGATGATCGCATGGCATTGTTGCTCGCAATGGAGGCCGTCGGCCGCGCTTTGGTGCCGGAACCGGTGCTCGATGTCGCCGTCATCGCCGGGACACTGCTCGATGTGGCCGGATCGCCGGCGCAGCAGGAAACCGTTTTGGTGCCAATGCTGGTCGGTAGGCTGATGGTGTCGCTCGCCCATGCCGAACGCGCCGCGCGCTTCGATCTCGGCCATGTCGAAACCAGCCTTAGCCAGCGCGGCAACGTCATGACCATCGATGGCGCCAAAACCGCGGTCATGGCCGGCGGCGCAGCGGACCGCTTCATCGTATCGGCGCGGTGCAATGCCGGCATCTGCTTCTGGCTGGTCCGCGCCGATGCGCCTGGCGTTGAGAGGCGCAGTTACCGCCTTGCCGACGGGTCGGTTGCAGCCGAACTGATGCTGCGCGGCGTCACCGTCACCCATGCCGATCGGCTGGCTGGCGGGTTGGACAGTCTCGATCGGGTCGTCGCCGTTGCCCGGGCCGCTGCCGCCGCCGAAATGCTGGGGGTGATGACGCTGCTGTTCGATGCAACGCTCGACTATGTCAAAACCCGCGTGCAGTTCGGCAAGCCGATCGGCAGTTTCCAGGTCATCCAGCACCGCATGGCCGATGCCTATGTGCTCGTTGAACAGGCGCGATCGCAAGTTGTCCGCGCCGGGCTGGCGCCATCCGCCGATTTTCCGCGCGCCGCCGCGGGCGCCAAGGCGTTCGTGGCAGAAGCGGCGCTGTCGGTCGCGCACACGGCGGTGCAATTGCATGGCGGGATGGGCATTACCGATGAACTCGTCATCGGCCACGGCCTGAAACGGCTGCGGGTTCTGGCGCTCACCTTTGGCGACGTTGCCGCCGCCATCGATGATTACCGCCGCGCGGCCTGAGGGGGAAAACGCCATGGACATGACGCTGACCGCCGCCGAACTGGCGTTTCGTGACGATGTGCGCGGCTTTCTCGCGGCATCATTGCCCCAGCATCTGCGTGATGGCGCGCGGGGTACGCCATCGGTGTTTGTCGAACCCGATATCGGGCTGGAATGGCAGCGTGCGCTGCACGCAAAGGGTTGGCTCGCCTATCAATGGCCGACCGATTGCGGCGGTACGGGTTGGACTCCGGTGCAACGCTATCTGTTCGAAAAGGAATGTGCGCTGGCCGATGCCCCGGCTTTATCGGTGCTGGGGTTGAAGCTGGTCGGCCCGGTGATCGCCCGCTTTGGTACGCCGGAGCAAAAGGCGCGCTTCCTCGACCGCATCCTGACGGCAGAGGATCTGTGGTGCCAGGGCTATTCCGAACCCGGCGCCGGCTCCGATCTTGCCAGTCTGAAAACCCGGGCGGTGCGCGATGGCGATCGTTACATCGTCAACGGCGGCAAGATCTGGACGACCCATGCGCATTATGCCGACTGGATGTTCTGCCTCGCCCGCACCGATCCGGATGTGAAGCCGCAGGCCGGCATCTCGTTCCTGCTGCTCAACATGCGCCAACCCGGCGTCACGGTGCGGCCGATCATCGGCATGGCGGGGGATCACGAGGTCAACCAGGTGTTTCTGGATGATGCCGTGGCGCTGGTTGAAAACCGCATCGGCGATGAAGGCCAGGGCTGGACCATCGCCAAATATCTGCTGGAGAATGAACGCGGCGGATCGTGCACGGCGCCCAGCCTCCTGGTGCGCATCGAACGACTGGGCGCGCTGGCGGCGGCGCAGTCTGGCGGTGTGGCAGAGGATGCCGGCTTCACCCGGCGGCTGGCGCGACTGCAGATGGAGGCGGAGGCGCTGGAACTGACGGAATTGCGCCTGCTCGGCGAGCTGGCACAGGGTCGGCCGCCGGGGCCGCAGACATCGCTCATCAAACTGGTCGCATCCACGATGATGCAGCAGATCGATGAACTGACGCTCGATGTGCTGGGCAATGACGGGCTGCAACTGGCGGGTGAACGGCCGCTATACGGTAACGAATGCCCCGAACCGATCGGATCAAAGGCCGCACAGATGGCCATGCCGACCTATCTCAACAACCGCGCCTGGACGATTTTCGGCGGGTCGAATGAAGTTCAGAAAACCATCATCGCGCGGACGGTTCTTGGACTATAATAGGGATGCAGCGTTGGTGGCCTGAGCCGCTTTTCTGTGCAAATTTTGGCGCGACACCACGCATAAAATCGCCTGCTTGGCGTTGAATTGGTTGCAACCTGTGGTGGCTTTGCTACCCTTGCGGCCGGATATCGCGGGGGGCAGCGATTACGATGGCGGGGACAAAACAAGCGACAGGATTGCCGGCCGGAACGTCTTTCCGCCACGTCCGCGCTGTGTTTGCGGCACTGCTGCTGTGTCTTTCATGCCTTGCCGCCCCGTTTGGCGCTACCAACGCCGCAACCCATGATGGCTCTGTGCATCTCGGCGTCGCCAGTTGCGGCGGCACCACCTGTCACGGCCGTCAGGAAGCCACCGGGCCGCGCGTGCGCCAGAATGAACTGATGACATGGCAGGACCCTGCCAGCCTGACCGGTGCCCACCAGCGCGCCTGGAGCTTGCTCAACCTGCCGCGCGCCCGGGCAATCGGTGCCCGGCTGGGCATCGCCGATGTGGCGCAAAGCCCCGAATGCATCAATTGCCATGGCGACCCCGCGCCGCGCCATGGCGCACAATGGCGGCAGGCCGATGGCGTCGGCTGCGAAGCCTGCCACGGCGGCGGCACCGATTATCTGGCCTCGCACACCGCGGTCGCTGCCACCCATGCCGATAATGTGGCGCGCGGGATGTGGGCGATCAACAAGCCTGATGTCCGCGCCAACCTGTGCCTCGATTGTCATTTCGGATCGGACAAGCCCGGGCAGTTCGTTACCCATCGAATCATGGCCGCCGGCCACCCGCGCGTGACGTTCGAGCTTGATCTGTTTACCGCGCTGCAATCGCACCATGATGAAGACAGCGATTATGCCAGCCGCAAGGGCATCCCCGGCGGTGCAAAGGTCTGGGCGGTCGGGCAGGCGCTGGCGGTGAAGCGTGCGTTGACACTGTATGCGCCGCGTGCCGCAGGCAGCTTCCCCGAATTCTACTTCTTCGATTGCCGGTCCTGCCATCGCACCTTCTCCGATGATCCGGCGATGCCGCTGGCGGCGCGCACCAACCCCGCCCGGCCGATTCCGCCGGGCCAGCCGGTGTTCAATGATGAAAGCCTGATCATGCTTTCAGCAGCGGCGCAGGTTGCCGCCCCCGATATTGGCAAACAGTTCGACGCCCAGTCCCGCGCCTTTCACGCAGCGCTCGCCGGGGATCGCGCCGGTGCGATCAAGGCCGCAGCCGTACTGGCGCGCACCGCCGATGCGCTGGCAACGCGATTTGGCCAGGCGTCGTTCGGCAAGGCTGAAACCTTCGCCATGCTCGATGCCGTGCTAACCGGCAGCGCCGCGCGCTACACCGATTATCAGGGCGGAGCGCAGGCGGTGATGGCTGCCGATACGCTGATATCGGCGCTGGTTCATTCCGGCGCGATCGGCCGCGATACGGCAAATGCCCTGCGCCCGGATCTCGATCGCGCCTATGCTGCGGCGCGCGACGCCAACCGCTGGCAGCCAGGCGAATTCCGCGCGGCGCTGGCCACTATCGCCGGTCGGGCACGGGCGGCGCGATGATCGGCCCGCCGTCTTTCCGTCACAAGATGCTTTCGCTGGCGGCTGCAGCGTCGCTGGCGCTGGCAGCGTGCAGCGGCGGCAGCGGCCCCGGACCGGCCAGCGGCAACACCGGCGGTTCGGCCGGCGGTGCGCCGTCGACCACGACTACCCCGCCCAGCCTGTTCAACCGCCCCGCACCCGAAGTGCTTACCCAAGCCGATGTCGAGGGCATCATCGCCCGCGCCGTTGCGGAGGCCAAGGCCCGCGGAACGCCCGCCGTCATCGCCGTTGTCGATCGTGTCGGCAATGTGCTGGCGGTGTTCACCATGACCGGCGCGCGCACCACCGCCCTGGTCCGCCCCGGCACGGTCGGCAATACCGATGTGCAGGGCGTCACCGTGCCGGCAACGCTGGCTGCGATCAGCAAGGCGATTACCGGCGCCTATCTGTCGTCCGGCGGCCATGCCTTTTCGACGCGCACTGCCTCGCAGATCGTGCAGCAACATTTTCCGCCGTCAAAGATCTCCGTCGGGCTCGAATCCGGGCCCTTGTTCGGGGTGCAATTCTCGTCGCTCGGCTGTTCGGACCTGACGACGCGCTATACCATCGCCGGCCCGCAGTTGATCGGGCCAAAGCCGGCGCCGTTGGGCCTGGCCGCCGACGCGGGCGGCCTCCCGCTGTTCAAGAACGGGGTTGTTGTCGGCGGCGTCGGCATCATGTCCGATGGTGACTACGGCTTTGATGCCGAATCGCTGGATATCGATATCGATGATGAGGAATATGTCGCGGTCGCCGGTTCGATCGGGCTGGAACCGGTCGATACCATTCGTGCCGAACGCATCAGCGTCGATGGCACCAATCTGCGCTATGTCGATGTCGACAAGGCGCTGCTGAAATCCACCCCGGCAAGCGCGCCGGCATTTTCCACGATCAACGGCAGCGCCGGTAGCCTGACCCCGGTTGGCAGTTATTTTGCCGGCATCATCATCGCCGGCGTCGCCTATGGCACCGAAGCCAGCGGCATCCGCCCGCAGAATGACACCGCCGCGTTCAACAATGTTGATGCCTATGTGCTGTCGGACGGCAACGGCAACAATCGCTTCCCCATCCGGCCCGGCACCGATGCCGCCGATGTCGGCACCGCACTTACCGCCGCCGAAGTCAGGGCGCTGCTGGAAGAAGCCTTCAAGATCATGAGCCGGACACGCGCCCAGATCCGCATCCCGCTGGATTCGCGCGGCCAGGTGTCGATCTCGGTCGTCGACACCCGCGGCGCTGCGCTGGGCGTGGTGCGATCCCCAGATGCGCCCATCTTCGGTATCGATGTGTCGCTGCAAAAGGCCCGAACGGTGGCGTTTTTCTCCGGCTCCCACGCCGAATCCGATCTGGCCGGCGCTACGCTCGCCAGCGGCGCGCCCGATCCGAACGTTCGGGATTTCGTCGGCCGCATAAACACCTTTGTGCCAGGGCTTTTGCAAGCCAAGATCGCCATGTCCGATCGCGCCATCGGCAATCTGGCGCGGCCCTATTTCCCGGATGGCGAGGTTGCGCAGACCAACGGGCCCTTCTCCCGGCCAATCGGGCAGTTTTCACCCTTCTCGGTCGGCCTGCAATCGGCGCTGATCCTGCCCAATTTGGTGCAGATCCTGGGTGGCGGCAATCCGGCCCTCTGCACCTTCCTGCCGCCGACCCCCGGTGGCGGCAACCGCCTGCAGAACGGCATGCAGATCTTTCCCGGTGCCGTGCCGGTCTATCGCGGCACCGTGCTTGTCGGCGCTGTCGGCGTTTCGGGCGACGGCATCGATCAGGACGACATGATTTCGTTCCTCGGTACCGTCAACGGCGGCCTGCGTGTCGGCGGCATCGGCCTGCCGCCTGCCGGTATTCGCAGCGACCAGACCCTCGTCAAGGCCAGCAGCGGCGCCGATGTGCGGCTGCGTTTTGTCAATTGCCCCTTTGCCCCCTTCATCGACACGGCCGAGCAGAATGTCTGTCAGGCGCTTTAGTCTCCCGCTCTCCGCTGCGCTGCTGGCCAGCGCTGCGCCGGCCAGTGCCGGGCCATTTTCGAAATGGTTCGATTGCTATGGCAAGATCGAACCCGGCAAGGAACGTGCCGCCGAGCCTGAGGAAACCGCCGGCCCCGCCGATCCGGCTCTGGCCCCGCTGACCGGTCGCCGCCGCCCGGGCCTTGTCGATCCGAACCTGCCCGCGGCCATCCAGCAGACCAACCCCGGCGCGCTTGTCCCGCCCAAACCGGGCGATTTCCCGCGTGACGTGCTCGGTATCCCCGATCGCTGGCGGCTCGTCGAAACGCTGGGCCTGGTCAAATCCAACTGGAAAGACCCCTATCACCAGAACACGTTGAAGGGTGACCGGCCGCTCTGCGGTACCCACGACCTGTTCCTGCAATTGTCGGCGATCAGCGATACCGTCGTCGAACCACGCAGCTTTCCGCAGCCGGTTGGCGTGCAGACGACGCAAAACCCGGGCAGCGACAATACATTCGGCCGCGCCAATTCGCTTGTCGTCGCCCAGACCTTCATCCTCGGCGCGGCGCTGACCAAGGGCTCGACGGCCTTCAAGCCGCCGGAATTCGAACTGCGTGCCGCGATCGCGATCCAGCTCAACCATGTCGAAGTGTCCGAAAAACGCATCCTGTATGTCGAGCCATCGCGCGGCACGACGCGAACCCGCGCCTTTGTCGGCGTGCAGGAACTGTTCCTCGATTATCACCTGCGCAACGTGTCGGATCGATATGATTTCGACAGCGTACGCATCGGCATCCAGCCGTTTTCAACCGATTTTCGCGGTTTCCTGTTCCAGGATAACCAGCTCGGTATCCGGCTGTTCGGCGATCGCGACGACAACCGGATTCAATACAACCTCGCCGCCTTCGCCCGCTTGGAAAAGGACACGAATTCCGGCCTCAATGATGTCACGCGCAGCGTCCGCCGCGATTGGGTGTTCGTCGCCAACATCTATCGCCAGGATCTGCCCTTCCCCGGCCTGACCTCGCAATTGAGCGTAACCTACAACCGCAACCGCGAACGCAATTCCTTTCAGATCGATACCAATGGCTTTCCGGTGCGCCCGGCGCTGATCGGCAATCTGCGGCCACGCGAATATGATGTCGTCTATCTGGGCTATAACGCCGATGGCCGTATCGGCCGCATCAATCTGACGGCCAGCGCCACCTATGCCATAGGGGAGGATCGCAATTCGGTCTTTACCGGCCGCCCGGCGAAAATCAGCGCATTCTTCCTCGCCGCCGAACCGTCGATCGATTTCAACTGGACCCGCATCCGGCTGTCGGGCCTGTATGCGTCGGGCGATTCAAACCCCTATGACAATAAGGAAACCGGGTTTGACGCGATTTTCGAAAACCCGCAATTCGCCGGCGCCGACACCAGCTACTGGATCCGCCAGAGCATACCCTTTGCCGGTGGCGGCCGTGTCATCGGCGTCAATGGCCGCAATGGCATATTGAACGACCTGCGTTCGTCAAAGGAGCAGGGCCAGTCCAATTTCAACAACCCCGGCACCATCCTGGCCGGCATCGGCGCCGATTTCGACGTGCTGCCGGAACTGCGCATTTCGGCCAATGCCAATCATCTGTGGTTCGTCAACACCGCCATCCCGCAGGCGCTGCGTGTCGAAGGATCGATCCCCGACAGTATCGGCACCGACCTGTCGATGGCGACGATCTACCGGCCCAAATTCAACCAGAATTTGGTGTTCCGCCTGTCGGGCGCGATCTTTGCGCCCTCGTCGGGGTTCAAGGACCTGTTTACCAACGCGCCGCGCAATGGCAGCTATTACAGTGTGCTTTTTAACGCGGTATTGTCCTACTGATGCGTGGCATGGGGGCCTTTCGATCCGGATTGACGCGGTTTGGCGTCGTTGTTGCGCTGTTCGGTTTTGCCGCAGCAGTCGCGCCGGCGTCGGAGGGCGAACATGCGGTGATGCGCGACTATAGCCGCGTCATCGCCCCGGCTGCCCCGAAAAACCAGTCCCAGGCCGACGCCGACGCAAAAAGCACCGGGTGCATCACCTGCCACACCGCCAGCGACGAATGGACCATGCACGCGCCGAAATCCGTCGTGCTCGGCTGCACCGATTGCCACGGCGGCGATGCCCATGTCATCGCGCCGGCCGGGCTTGCCCGTACCGATGCAGCCTATGCAAAATTGCGCGACGATGCCCATGTGCTGCCGCGCTACCCGATGGCCTGGCACTTCCCGTCCTCTGCCAACCCGAAACGCAGCTACACGCTGCTCAACAAGGAAGCGCCGGAGTTCGTGCGCTTCGTCAACCCGTCGGACTATCGCATCGTGCGGGAAAGCTGCGGCGCTTGCCACCTCGATACGATCGAGGCCGCCGAACGCTCGTTGATGGCGACGGGCGCCATGCTGTTCGGCGGCGCCGCCTACAACAACGGCATTGCACCCTATAAAAACTACATATTCGGCGAATCATACAGCCGCGACGGCGAGGCCCAGCCGATCCTGTCCACACGCGCCGAGCATGACAGCAGCGCCGGCCACGGCGCGCTGAAGGGTGGTCACGGCACCCCCAGCATCGGCGCCACGGTGTTTTCGCCCGGTACCGGCGGCCGCGCGCCAGGTGTGCTGACCGACGCAGAGCGCGCCCGCGGCGCATTGCCTTTCCTCGTGCCGCTGCCGACCTGGCAGGTGCTGGCGCCGGGTGACATCTTCCGGGTGTTCGAGCGTGGCGGCCGCAACATCAACCCGACCTTCCCCGAAATCGGCTTGCCAAACAGCCTTGGCCAGACGCAGCGGCTCGAAGAACCCGGCCGCCCGGATATCCGCCAGTCGAACCGCGGCCCCGGTACTGGCCTTCGCATCGCCGTGCCGGTCATCAACATCCACAAGACCCGGCTGAATGATCCCTTCACCTGGTTCATGGGCACCAATGATCAGCCGGGCGATTACCGCACGTCGGGCTGCGGTTCATGCCACGTCATTTATGCCAATGATCGCGATCCGGCGCATTCGTCGGTCTATGCCCAATATGGCCGCGATGGCACGACAGCGACCGTAGATCCGACCATTCCCAAGAACGAGCCCGGCCACCCGATTCGCCACGAATTCACCCGCGCCATCCCCAGCGCCCAGTGCATGAACTGCCATATGCACCAGCCGAACATGTTCATAAACTCCTATTATGGCTATACAATGTGGGATTATGAATCCGACGCGCCGCGCATGTGGCCGAAGGAACAACGCTATCCCACCGCAGCCCAGGTGCGCGAAACCAACGAGCGCAACCCGGAGGCTGCTGCGGCGCGCGGCCTGTGGGCGGACCTGGATTTCCTGCGTACCGTCAACGACCGCAACCCCGAGATGAAGGATACCCAGTTCGCCGATTACCACGGCCATGGCTGGAACTTCCGCGCCATCTACAAGCGGGATCGGGACGGCAATCTGCTCGATGCCAAGGGCAATATCGTCGCCAATGACGATCCCGAAAAGTTCCGTCTGAAAGGCAATGGCCAGTTTGCAGAACCCGCTGCCGTTCCCGGCCCCGGCCAGAACGGCAAGGCGGTGCACATGATGTCGATCCACGCCGAGGTCGGCATGCAATGCGCCGATTGCCATTTCGCGCAGGACGGCCATGGCAATGGCTATATCCATGGTGAAGTCGCCAACGCCGTCGAAATAGGTTGCAAGGACTGTCACGGCACCGCCGATTCTTATCCCAGCCTGCGCACCTCCAACCTCGCCGCTCGCCCGTCCGGCAAGGATCTTACACTGATCCGCAACCCCGATGGCCGGCCGCGCTTCGAATGGGTGATGCAGAATGGCCGCCAGGTGTTGATGCAGCGGTCGGTCAGCAACCCGAAACTGGAATGGCGGGTTGTTCTTACCAAGGATTCGGTGACGCGCGGACACCCGGATTTCAACGAAAAATCGGCCCGCGCCAAGCTGATCAGCAAGGTCGCGGCGCCAAATGGCAATTACGGTTTCGGCCCCGGTGTCGCTGTAAAGGACCGCGCCCATGGCGACGACAACATGGCTTGCTACACCTGCCACCTGTCATGGACGACAAGCTGCGGCGGCTGCCATCTGCCGATCGAAGCGAACTGGAAGACCAACACCAACAAATACGAGGAACAGGAAACCCGCAACTACGCCACTTATAACCCGCAGGTGGCACGCGACGACATGTTCCAGCTTGGCCGCCACCAGACGTCGAAGGGCAATATCATCGCGCCGATCCGATCATCATCGGCGCTGATCCTGACCAGCACCAACATCAACCGTGAGCGCATTTACGTGCAGCAGCCGCCGATTTCGGCCGCGGGCTTCTCGTCCCAGGCCTTTGCGCCGCATTTCCCGCATACTGTCCGGCGTGAGGAAACCAAGACCTGCAGCGACTGCCATGTCTCGGTAGCCAACGACAACAACGCCATCATGGCGCAGCTGATGCTGACCGGCACCAATTTCGTCAATTTCGTCGGCCTGCACGCCTGGGTCGGCCTGGATGGCGGCATCGAAGCGGTGCGGGTGACGGAATTTGGCGAACCGCAGGCAGTGTTCGGGTCCTATCTGCAAAAATATGCCTATCCCGACTATTACAAGGCGCATGTCGAAAAGAACGGCCGGGAGCTGATCAACTGGGTGCGCGGCAAGATTTTCGACAAAAAGGGGTCTGGTGAAACCGATTCACTCGAAGATATCCGCAACGTCCATCAGGATGCCGGTGGTGCCGCCCGCTGCATCCAGAACCGCGGCGAATATCTGTTTGTTGCCGAAGGCAAGGGCGGTTTCCGCGCCTATGACATCGCCAACATCGGCAACAAGGGCGTTTCGGAAAAGATCGTCACGGCACCCTTTTCGCCGCTTGGCCATGACACGCATGTGAAGACCAGGAACGCCACCTGCATGGCGCTGGCAACGGATCAGCCGATTGCGGTCGTGCGCAACGACAGGATGATGAAGGAACAGGCGATCCGGGCAAAGGGCGAGACGCCGGCCGATGCGCTGGGCGGGCTCAACCAGGAACAGAAATTCCACCCGATGTATCGCTACGCCTTCATCACCGATCCCGAGGAAGGCCTGATCGCCGTCGATGTCGATACGCTGGCCGATGGCGAGCCCCGCAACAATTTCTTCAAGCGCGCTGTCACCTGGAACCCCGGCGGCGTGCTCAACGGCGCCCGCCATATCACGCTGGGCGGCCATTATGCCTATATCGCCACCCCGACCGCGATGGTGGTCGTCGATCTCGATAACCCGTTGAAGCCGCGGCTTGCTGCCAGCGTTGCGATGGCCGATCCGCGCGGATCGGCGCTGCAATTCCGCTATTTGTGGGTGACGACGTCGCGCGGGCTCGAGCTGCTTGACGTGACGAAACTCGATGCCCCCGTGCCGGTGCCGAGCGCGCTGGTACCGCTGAAAGATGCGCGCCGCGTCTATGTGGCGCGCACCTATGCCTATGTCGCGGCAAAGGCCGAGGGGCTGGTCATCGTGGATGTGAAGCAGCCTGAAGCGCCGAAAATCTACCAGCGTTTCACGGCGGACGGGAAGCTTAACGATGCCGAGGATGTGGTCGTTGGCGCCACCAATGCTTCGCTGTTCGCCTATGTGGCGGACGGCCGCAACGGCATGAAGGTGCTGCAATTGATGTCACCCGACAGCCAGCCCAATTTCTACGGTTTTTCGCCGCCGCCCAAGCCCGAACTGATCGCCTTTGCCCGCACCAAACAGCCGGCGCTGGCGATGGCCAAGGGCCTCGACCGTGACCGCGCGGTGGATGAAAGCGGCAATCAGATCGCCATCGTCGGGCGGCTTGGCGCCCGGCCTTTCAACCGTGCCGAGATGGAAAAGCTGTTCATCGGTGAGAATGGCAAGGTTTACAAAGTCAGCGATGTGCCGAGCATGGCCGATTGGTCGCCGCTGCGGTCCGCCACCCGCTGATCGGCTACGGCAGCACCGGGCGGCGCGGCGCCAATCGGCCGGTCAGCCAGCGCCGCAGCGGCGTATCGAACCGCCTTGCGACCGGCGCGCAGGCAAGTACCACCAGCAGCATCCCGATCTGGCGATACCAGAGCGGAATCATGTCGGCGGCATAGCCCCGGCGCAGCGCCAGCCCGACGAGCAGCGCCAGCACCGGGCCGTGCAGCATGTACAGGGGATAGGAAACCTCCCCGAGCCAGTCGGCCAGCCTAGCGATTGCAAGTTTGCTGTGGACGCCAGCCGCCAGCAGCGCCGGCATCACCAGCATGACGATGCCGAGATCGCGCCACATGTCCGCCGCTTCGCCCGGTGAAGGCAGCATCAGCAGCGCCAGCATCGCGCCGACGACGCCCCAGCCTGGCACATCACGGGCGAACACGCGCCAGCGCGGCAGGCGCCCGGCAGCGTAGAGGCGCTGCAAAAGCACCCCCAGCGGAAAGCTGAAACCCACCCGCGCCGCGCCGACGGCAAAACCATCCCACGACCAACCGCGTTCCAGGCTGCCGGCATCGACCACCGCCGTCACCAGCAATAGCGCGGCCAGGCCGACCCAGATCAGCAGCGCCCGCAGCCCGAGCCAGCGGTGCACCGCCACGAACACCAGGTTGACCAGCAGTTCGAACAGCAGCGACCAGGCAGCGTCGTTGAGCGGATAGAGCGTGTAGTGATCGTCCACCCCATCGAGCCACGGCGGGATCGGCAGCATCGCTGTGGCATAGCCCGTCGCCCGCGCCAGTCCTTTGCCGCTCCAGCTGCTGTCCAGCCCGCACAGGACCACAGCCACCGCCACCGCGGTGCCCAGAAGGTACATCGGGTACAGCCGCACCAGCCGTTGCAGCATGAACCTGCCCGCCCCCAGCCCGGCGCCAAGCCGCGCATCATAGGCGTTGGCGATGACGAAACCGCTCAGCATGAAGAACATGTCGACCGCCAGATAGGCGCTCGGCATCAGCTGGAAATTGCCCAGTTTTGACGCGTGCATCACCGCCACCGCCAGCGCTGCTGTACCGCGCATGGCGTCCAATGTGGTGAAATGCCGAGTGCGAGCCCGCGCCACCTGGAGTCCTGTTCGATGGAACGTGCCCCCTTGAGCGCGCCCCTTGCGGACACAGCAGTTGCACGCTCCCGGCACAGGCTCCAGCGCCAAATGTCGACCCCGCGCCATAACGGTGCCGGCAGGCGACGGGTGGTGCGGGCGGGAAGATCGGCGCCGCCAGCATGGCCAGCGCAGGGCGACGATGGCATGGGACGCGCTGGCGCGTGCGTCGCTATCCGGCCTCGACAACAGGATATCATTGCCAGGCTGGAACCGAATATATGGCAGGTTCAAAGTTATCGCGGCAGCGGAAATATAAAGCCGCATCCTGTGTCGATCTACGCCCCCGCCTGCGCGGCCCGTGCGCTAAATCAGGCGCGTCCCCATACGCGACCCCACACGCGACCCCAGACGCGACCATTGCTCGCGTTGACCGGTTAAGGTGAAAACGCCGATGGCGGGGCGTGACCATCCTCATCCCTGTCCTCGGCGACCAGCTATCCGCCGGCCTCGCCGCGCTGCGCGGTGTCGATCCGCCCGACGCCGTGGTGGTGATGATGGAGGTGGCCGACGAGGCGACCCATGTCCGGCACCACAAGAAAAAGATCGCGTTCCTGTTCGCAGCGATGCGGCATTTTGCGGCCGAGCTGCGCGCGGCGGGCTGGCGGGTCGATCATGTGGCGCTGGACGATGCCGGCAATACGCAGTCCTTCGATGGCGAAATCATCCGCGCGGCAAAGCGCCATGGCGCAACCGCGATCCGCTGTGTGGAGGCAGGCGAATGGCGGGTGCTCGAGGCGCAGCGCGGCTGGAGCAGCCTGACCGGCCTGCCGTGCGACATCCTCCCCGACGACCGGTTCCTGATCGCCCGCGCCGATTTCGCCGCATGGGCACAAAACCGCAAGCGTCTGGTCATGGAGGATTTCTATCGGATGATGCGCAAGCGCACCGGCCAGTTGATGGATGGCGACAGCCCCGCCGGCGGGCAGTGGAATTTCGACGCCGACAACCGAAAGCCGCCGGCGAAGGGCATTGCCTATCCCATGGTTCGCGTTTTTGCGCCGGATGCCGAAACCGAGGCGGTGCTGGCGCTGGTCGAGCACCATTTCGGCACGCATTTCGGCGATTTGCAGCCCTTTGCCTATCCAGTGACCCGCGCCGATGCGCTGCTGGCGCTCGCCGATTTCATCGAAAACCGCCTGCCGCGCTTCGGCGATTTCCAGGATGCGATGGTGGCAGGGCAGGACCATATGTTCCACAGCCAGCTTTCGCCGCTGCTGAATTGCGGCCTGCTGTTGCCGCTCGAAGTCTGCGCCGCTGCGGAGGCCGCCTTCCGCGCAGGCAAGGCGCCGATCAACGCCGTGGAGGGCTTCATCCGCCAGATCCTCGGCTGGCGTGAATATGTGCGCGGCATCCACTGGATCGCCGGGCCGGACTATACCCACCGCAACCATCTGGCCGCCACCCGCGACCTGCCGGAATTCTACTGGACCAGTGAGACGGAGCTCCGTTGCCTGTCCGAAGCCATTGGCGCCACGAAACGCAACGCCCATGCCCATCATATCCAGCGGCTGATGGTGCTCGGCAATTTCGCCATGCTGACGGGCGTCGACCCGGTGCAGGTGCATGAATGGTTTCTGGCGGTGTACGACGATGCCTATGAATGGGTGGAAACGCCCAATGTCATCGGCATGAGCCAGTTTGCCGATGGCGGCCTGATGGGCTCCAAACCCTATGCGGCGGGCGGCGCCTATATCAACCGCATGTCCGATTATTGCCGGGGCTGCCGGTATGATGTGAAGCAGCGCACCGGGCCCGATGCCTGCCCGTTCAACAGCCTGTACTGGGATTTCCTCGCCCGCCACCGCGAAACGCTGAAGGACAACCAGCGGCTGTGGCGGATGTACAATGGCTGGGACCGCTTCGACGCAGGGGAACAGGCGGCGATCCGGGCGCAGGCCGCCGGCTTTATCGCCGCGCTGCCGCCCGGCAACCGCCGCTGGGCGCTTGGCTAGCGATATCAGCCTGCGTCGCCGCCCGAACACCACCCCGGCCACCCCCCGGCATTGCCGGCAAACGCGCGCTTAGCGCTTTTCGCCCAATCGGCTAAACCCCATGGCAATGCCCGCAGTCACCCGCCTCAACCTCACGGATTTTCGCTGTTACGCAGGTGCCGACATCGTCGCCGGGCCGGGGGCGGTCGTCCTCACCGGCGACAATGGCGCTGGCAAGACCAACATATTGGAGGCGATCTCGCTGCTCGGCCCGGGCCGTGGCCTGCGCGGCGCGGCGCTGTCGGATGCCGCCCGCACTGGTGGCAGCGGCGCGTGGAGCATTGCGGCCACGCTGGCGGCGCCCGGCGGCGATGTGGAGATCGGCACCGGCACCCAGCCGGCCGCCCCGGAACGCCGCATTGTTCGCATCAACGGCGCCAGCGCCACTGCAGCGACGCTGGGCGACTGGCTGGCGCTGGTCTGGCTCACGCCCGCCATGGACCGGCTGTTCGCCGATACGCCGGCGGCGCGTCGACGCTTTCTCGATCGGCTGGTACTGGCGCTGCACCCCGGCCATGCCCGGCAGAGCCTTCGCTATGATGCCGCCATGCGGGAACGGACCCGGTTGCTGACCGATGAGACGCCCGCCGATCCGCAATGGCTGGCGGCGCTGGAGTCGGCCATGGCCGAACATGGCGCTGCCATTGCCGAGGCCCGTGCCGATACGGTCGCAGCGCTCGGCGAGCGGCTCGCTGCCAGCCCCGAGGGGCCGTTTGCGCGGCCGTTGCTGGCGCTGGAAGGCGGCAACAGCAGCGATCTGGTGACGGCGCTGGCGCGCAACCGTGCCGCCGATGCTGCCGCCGGGCGGGCGTTGATCGGCCCGCACCGCAGCGATCTTGCGGTAATCCATGTCGCGAAAGGCGAACCGGCGGCACGCGGATCGACCGGCGAGCAAAAGGCGCTGTTGATTGCCATCACCCTTGCCCATGCCGAATTGGTGGCGGCACGGACCGGCAAGCCGCCGATCCTGCTGCTCGATGAAATCGCTGCGCATCTGGATGCCAGCCGCCGTGCCGCGCTGTTCGATCGGCTAGCGCTGACAGGATCGCAGGTGTGGATGACGGGAACGGAAGCGGCGTTGTTCGACGATGTGCCGGCGGGCGCGACACGGCTGTGGATCGACGCCGGCGTCATCACCAGCTAGGGCGGGTTTTGCCAGCCGGGTCCGATACGGGCGGAACCGGGATGCAATCGGGCCTCGCGCAGGCGCGCGCGAGAGTCTATAGCCATTGGGCGAGCGCCGCGCGCGATTGCCGCGGCTACAAGGAACCAGAGTTTTGAGCGACGAAACCAATCAGGCGCCGGCCGATTACGACGCCGATTCGATCAAGGTGCTGCGCGGCCTCGATGCCGTCCGCAAACGCCCCGGCATGTATATCGGCGATACCGACGATGGCTCGGGCCTGCACCATATGGTGTTCGAAGTCAGCGACAATGCCATCGATGAATCACTGGCCGGCTATTGCGACCTCATCAACATCACGCTGAACCCGGACGGCTCGGTCAGCGTCGCCGACAACGGTCGCGGTATCCCCACCGGCATCCACACCGAGGAAGGTGTTTCGGCCGCCGAAGTCATCATGACCCAGCTGCACGCCGGCGGTAAATTCGAAAACAGCGACGCCAATGCCTATAAGGTATCGGGCGGGCTGCACGGCGTCGGCGTATCGGTGGTCAACGCGCTCAGCGAATGGCTGGAACTTACCATCTGGCGCGACGGCAAGGAACATTGGATGCGTTTTCGCCACGGCGACGCCGAAGCGCCGCTGATCGTGCGCGGTCCGGCACCCGAGGGCAAGCGCGGCACCATGGTGACCTTCCTGCCCAGCCCCGCCACCTTCAAGATCATCGAATTTGATTTCGGCAAGCTGGAGCATCGCTTCCGCGAACTGGCCTTCCTCAATTCGGGCGTTCGCCTGCACCTGACCGACGCGCGCCATGCCGAACAAAAGACCATTGAACTTTATTACGAAGGCGGCATCGCGGCGTTCGTCCAATATCTCGACAAGTCGAAGACACCGCTGATCGCATCCCCGGTCGCCATCCATGGTGAAAGCGGCGACATCAGCATCGACGTCGCGCTGGAATGGAACGACAGCTATTACGAACAGGTGCTGGCGTTCACCAACAACATCCCGCAACGCGACGGCGGCACCCATATGGCCGCGTTTCGTGCGGCGATGACCCGCACGCTCAACAATTATGCCGAAAGCAGCGGCGCGCTGAAAAAGGAAAAGGTGACGCTGACCGGCGACGACATGCGCGAAGGCCTGACCGCCATCGTGTCGGTCAAGCTGCCCGATCCCAAGTTCAGCTCGCAGACCAAGGACAAGCTGGTGTCCTCCGAGGTTCGCCAGCCGCTGGAGGCATTGATCGCCGACAGGCTGGCAATCTGGTTGGAAGAAAACCCCGCCCATGCCCGTACGATCATGGCCAAGATCATCGATGCCGCCGCCGCGCGCGAAGCCGCCAAAAAAGCCCGGGATCTGACCCGGCGCAAGGGCGCGCTCGATATCGCCAGCCTGCCCGGCAAGCTGGCGGATTGCCAGGAGCGCGATCCGGCCAAGTCCGAACTGTTTCTCGTCGAGGGTGATTCCGCTGGCGGTTCCGCCAAGCAGGGCCGCAACCGGCAATTCCAGGCAATCCTGCCGCTCAGGGGCAAGATCCTCAATGTCGAGCGCGCGCGGTTCGACCGGATGCTGTCAAGCCGCGAAATCGGCACGATGATCCAGGCGCTGGGCACCGGCATCGGCCGCGATGAATTCAAGCTGGAAAAACTGCGCTACCACAAGATCGTCATCATGACCGACGCCGATGTCGATGGCGCCCATATCCGCACGCTGTTGCTGACCTTTTTCTATCGCCAGATGCCGGAACTCATCCGCGGCGGTCATCTTTATATCGCCCAGCCGCCGCTCTACAAAGTCGCGCGTGGCCGGTCGGAGGTGTATTTGAAGGACAATGCCGCGCTGGAAGAATATCTGATCGACGCCGGGCTTGGCGGCCAGATCCTGCAAACGCCAACCGGGCCGCGATCCGAAGGTGATCTGCGCGCCGTTGTCGAGCACGCCCGAAAAATGCGCGCCCTGATGGAATATGTGCCCCGGCGCTATCCAGCGCACGTCATTGAAGCGCTGGCGCTGAACGGCGCGCTTGCACCCGGCCTGTCGGGCGATGCGGCGCGCGCTGCCGCCGCTGCGACCGCCGCCTGGCTGACCGCCGCCGATACCGACAAGGCGACCTGGACCGCCGAACCCGGCGCCGAGGGCGGTTACCATCTGCGCCGCGACTGGCGCGGCGTGGCCGATCACCATGTCATCGACGCCAGCTTCCTTGCCTCACCCGAATCGCCGCGCCTGCACACGCTGGCGATGCAGGAGGCGCAAAGCTATATCGGTTCGGCAATGCTCGGCGACCGGCGCATCACCCGCCCGTCGGACCTGCTGACCGCGATCATGGACCAGGGCCGCAAGGGCCTGAGCGTACAGCGTTACAAGGGCCTTGGCGAAATGAACGCCGAACAATTGTGGGAAACAACGCTGGATCCCGCCGCCCGCACGCTGCTTCGTGTCGATGCCGATGAGGCCGATCTGGCCGACGATATTTTCACCAAGCTGATGGGCGATGTCGTTGAACCGCGCCGCGCCTTCATTCAGGACAATGCGCTCAACGTCGCCAATCTGGACGTCTGACGCCGCCTCTAAACGAAGTCGATTGCGTAGCTATTGGTTCTGTTGCAAAAAACCGTACTCAGGCTGGGTTTACCAATCTGGAGGCGGGCATCAGCCTGTGCAGATGCCGAATTGCCTTTCGATCAAACATACTTCTCCCATAAAGTCGCTACCATATTGCAACAGGGCCGCCTGGCCCATTCGCAGCGCATGCATGACATCGAAGTCCGTGATCGTAACATAGCCTTTCTGCGTTGACTTAAACCCGCGGACCGGGCGGATCGACCGCTTCAGCTTGCCGTGATCGACCTCGATCATATTGTAGGGATATTTGACCTGGCGATGCTCGGCGCCCTCGGGAGATTTGCCCTCGGCCTTGAGCGCGCAAATCGTCGCGGCATATGTCCGGGCCTTGTTGTGTTGATCTTCAGCGGTTCTTTCCAATCCTTTAAGCCGTTCCGCGCTTTGCCCAGAAAGCGTATGGCCACCTCATTTTCCGCAGAGGATCGGCCCGTTTCGCGGGAGGTTTGAGCGCCAAAAATTAGCGGACGATCACAGATGCCAGTCTCGCCACTACGACGCGCGATTTGAACGACCTATTGGGAAAAATCTGACATTTCGTACCCGTGTGCTGTTTGTCCGCTTTCGAGCGGAAAAGCGGCCCGGCGGGAGTCGCCTCACATGCGGTCATCCCGCACCGGTTGGCCGCTCCCTGAAACTGGACGCCCGTTCATCTGAGTGTTTCGCTGGCTCCAACGGGAGGAATCTGGCGCTCGGAACGACTTGGGTTGGGACATTTCAACCATTCCTGCGGGGGGCACTGAAAGACGGCTTCAGGCCCGACCATTTCAGGAGTTGTAGCCTCGGGTAAACCCAGCGCGGTTCAACCCAGAAAGCCCCGCCGATTCACGCGTCAGAAGTTTCAGGTGAGCGGTGGTGGCAGGTCGGCGAGCAGCTTTTCGAGTTTGATTGGAAAGCTTCGTACCCGCACGCCGCAGGCGTTGTAGACGGCATTGGCGATCGCGCCGGCTGCTCCACAGATTCCGAGCTCGCCGACGCCCTTGGCTTGTATGGGGTTTGCGGCCGGATCGCGATCTTCGAGCAGAACGACATCCAGCGCCGGGACATCGCGGTTTACCGGAACATGGTATTCGGCGAGATCGTGGTTGACCAGATGGCCGTCGCGCGTATCGAAAACCAGCTCCTCGGTAAGTGC
>JBBQPR010000055.1:0-20268 GCA_038217075.1 Sphingomonadales bacterium | reverse complement strand
GTGCTCAACGGCAACAACCTGTTCAACAACCTTGGCATCAACCAGGGCACGGTTACGGTTGGCACCAACACCGCCGCCGGCATCGGCAGCATCGCGATCAACAACAATGCAACGCTGGCAGCCGGGGTTTCGGGTCTGGTGATCGCCAATGACATCCAGACAACCGGCAACGGCATCGTTGACCAGGGAACGGGCACCTTCACGCTCAGCAATACGATCAGCGGAGCTGGTTCGATAAGCGCGGTCAACACCGGCAATCTGGTGCTGAACGGCAACAACAGCTTCCGCAACCTTGGCATCAACCAGGGCACGGTAACCGTTGGTACCAACACCGCCGCCGGCATCGGCAGTATCGCGATCAACAACAATGCGACGCTGGCTGCCGGCGTTTCGGGTCTGGTGCTCGCCAATGACATCCAGACGACCGGCTTCGGCACGGTGAACTCTGGCATGGGCAGCTTCACGCTCAACGGTCCGATCAGCGGCGCTGGCAGCATTACCAAGACCGGTACGGGCACGCTGACACTCGGCGGGGTCAACAGCTTTGCTGGTGGCACCACCATAACGGCCGGTACAGTCACGGGTGCCTCCACAGCCTTTGGCACCGGCAACATCGTCGACAACGCCGCGTTGATCGTCAATCAGGCGGTAGCCGGCACGCTTGCCCAGGTGATTTCGGGCACGGGAAGCCTCACCAAAACGGGTGTTGGCACCTTGACGCTGAGCGGCATTAACACGCTGACGGGGCCGACCAATGTTGCGGCTGGCGCGTTGAATGTCACCGGCTCGCTGGGCGGCTCAGCGACGATGGTTCAAAGCGGTGCGACGATCATGGGCACCGGCACTGTCGGCGCGCTGACCGTGCTTTCCGGTGCGACCGTCTCGCCGGGCGCAACGGCAGGTTCGACCGGCACGCTCTCGGTCAATGGCGCGCTGGTGCTGGCTTCGGGTTCCACCTATGCGGCGAACGTCTCGCCGACGGCTGGTGATCGGATCTCGGCGACGGGCACCGCGTCAATCAACGGAAACCTGGTGGTTACCGCGGCACCTGGCAGCTACACTTTCAACCAGAGCTATACCCTGGTCTCGTCCAGTGCACGGACCGGCACCTTTGCCAGCACCAGCCTCAGCAACTTCGGGATCGGCTTTAACCCGACACTGGATTACACCGCGACTTCGGTAATCCTGCGCCTGGGGCCACAGTCGCTGGTCGCCGGCGGTGGTGGCCTGTTCACCGGCAATGCCCTGGCGGTCGCTACGGCCTTCGACACGGCGGTGGCCGGTGGTTACAACCCACAGGCATTCCTGGCGCTTTACAGCCAGAATGCGGCGACGGCGGCGAATTCGCTCAGCCAGCTTTCGGGCGAACTGCACAGCGCCGAACGCCGGGTATTGCTTGAAGATACCCGCGTCATCCGCGAAGCAGCCTTTGATCGCCTGAACGCCGGCCTGTCGGCGCTGACCGGCAGCCAGTCGGTCTCCACCGATCAGGGTGATGGCGGCATCACCTTCTGGTTCCGCGGTGCCGGTTCATGGGGCACGGCAAGTGCCGATGCCATTGGTTCGCGCTTCACCACCGAACAGGCCGGGTTCCTGACGGGTATCGACTACGCCAAGAACGGCTTCAAGGTCGGTGGCATGTTCCACTACACGCGGACTAACATCGACACCGACGGGCTTGGCTCGTCGCGCGTCGAAACGACCGGTGGCACGGTCTATGCCGGTTATCGTCAGGATAGTGGCATCGTGGTCAATGTCGGTGGTTCGGCCGCCGGGACAAAGGCAAATGGCGCACGGACCATCACGGCACCGGGCCTTGGCCAGACGCTCAGCAGCAAGATCACCGGGTCGACCTTCCAGGTCTTCGGCGAACTCGCCTATGACCTGGCCGCAAGCGCCAATGTCCGTGTCGAACCGTTCGCTCGCTTTGCCTATGCCAAGGTGGACAGCGACAGCTTTGCTGAAAACGGCGGCTATGCGGCGACCTTTGGTGGCAAGCAGTCGAACAACCTGACGATCACGACGCTCGGCCTGCGTGGCGCCACCGACGTCGGTGCCGTCAAGCTGTCCGGCACTCTGGGTTGGCAGCACACTGGCGGCGACCGTTCGGCACCGACATTGATCTCGATCGCGGGCGTCAATGTCCCGGCCTTGATCCAGACGGTTGCTTTGCCGCGCGATGCGGCGGCGATCGGCGCAGATGCAAGCTTCAGCCTGTCATCCAAGGTCAGCCTGGGCGTTGGCTACAGCGGCCTGATCGGCAAGAACAACAGCGATCATGGTGCACGCGCTACCCTGACCGTCGGCTTCTGATCCGCCGGCTCTGACACAAAAAGGGGCAGCGAGGCCAACAGGCTTCGCTGCCCCTTTTGTTGCGCGCGGCAGATTGCGGTGGCCGCGCGGCTTGTATACCGGCACGGGTCGCGAAAGGTCGCAGCGCGTCGCTTTGTACACGTTGACCTTATGGAGGCGCGCCACTAGCGCTGGCGCATGAATTTCCGATCCGATAATGCGGCGTCGCCGTGTCCCGAAGTGCTTGCCGCAATTGCCGCCGCAGCGCCTGCCACCGCCGCCGGCTATGACGGGGATGACTGGTCCGCCCGGCTCGATGACAGGTTCGGCGCGTTGTTCGGCCGGGCGTGCACGGTGTTGCCGGTGGTGACGGGTACCGCCGCCAACGCCCTGGCGCTGGCCAGCATGGTGCCGCCCTATGGCGCGATTGTCTGCCATGAAGAGGCGCATATTCATGTCGATGAATGCGGCGCCCCCGAATTTTATACCGGCGGTGCCAAGCTGATGCTGGTGCCGGGCAACGACGGCCGATTGACGCCCGAAGGGATCGACGCGGCACTGGCGTCGCACCGCGGCGACGTGCACCAGGTACAGGTTCGCGCGCTGTCGCTGACTCAGGCAACCGAGGCCGGAACGGTCTATTCGCCGGCGCAGCTATCGGCGCTTGGCGATCATGCCCGCAAGCGTGGTTGGCGCGTGCACCTTGATGGCGCGCGGTTTGCCAATGCCGTCGCATATCTGGGGTGCCATCCGGGCGATGTCAGCTGGCGTGCCGGCGTCGATATTCTCAGTTTCGGCATGATCAAGAACGGCGGATTGCTCGCCGAAGCCATCGTTATCTTTGACCCATCGCTGGTCGATGACCTGCGCTATCGGCGCAAGCGGGCCGGGCAGATGCCGAGCAAGGGGCGATTCCAGGCAGCGCAATTGCTCGCCATGGTCGATGATGGGGTCTGGCTGCGCAATGCGGCGCGCGCCAATGGTGGCGCGGCGCGGATCGCCGCCGCTGCCACTGGCCGGTTGCTTTACCCTGTCGAGGCCAATGAGGTTTTTGTTCAACTGCGTCCCGGTGAGCCGGAGCGGCTGCGCGCCGCTGGCGCCGGCTTTTACGATTGGGGCCCGGAAGGTTCGGGGCAGGCGCGCTTTGTGGTGGCCTGGGATACGGCGGAGGCCGATATCGCCGCGCTGGTCGCGTTCCTGGCGTGATCGCCGGGATATTTGCTGACGGGAAAATTGCTGATGGGACAATGGCTGAACGGACTGGGTGCTGATGGTCCCGGCCGCAGGCTGAGCTGCAAACGGCGATGGGCCATCGTTCCGCAGGTTCGGCTTTTGTGAACGATCCGGGGCCGTCAACGCGCGTTGAAGAGGACGACAGGCCGGCGATTTCGCCGCGCTTGCTGCTGTCATTTCTTGCGATCACGTTGATCTGGGGTTCGACCTGGCTTGTCATCAAGACCCAGCTGGGTGTGGTGCCGACGTCCTGGTCGGTGGCGTTGCGGTTCCTGGTCGGTGGCGGCACGCTGCTGATCATGTGCGCCGTGGCCGGGAAGCCGATGCAGCTTGGCTGGAAGGGCCATGGCTTTGCGCTGTTGATTGCACTGTTGCAGTTCGTGCTCAATTTCAATCTCGTCTACCGCGCGGAGGAACATGTCACGTCGGGGCTTGTCGCCCTGGTTTTTGCGCTGTTGATCGTACCGAACGCGCTGTTTTCATACGCGTTTCTTGGACAGCGTATTTCGCCGGGCTTTGCAATCGGCAGCGTGATCGGGATCGCGGGCGTCGTCCTGATGTTTCTGCATGATCTGATGGCGCCGGGGGCCAATGGCGCTGCCGTCACGCTGGGAATAGCCTTTGCGCTGGGCGCCGTGCTTTCGGCCAGCATTGCCAATGTGATGCAGGCAACGCCGCTGGGCCGGCGCCTGCCGCTGGAGGGTGGGCTGGCCTGGGCGATGAGCTATGGCGGCATCCTTAATGCCTGCGTCGCCTGGGCGATCAGCGGCCCGCCGGTATTTGACCTGTCGCCGCGATTCGTCGCCGGCCTTGGCTATCTGTCGCTGGTCGCATCCGCTTTGGCATTCAGGCTCTATTATGCGCTTATCCGTGAGATCGGGCCGGGCAGAGCGGCCTATTCCAGCGTCATCATCCCCATTGTGGCGATGGTGCTTTCAACGCTGTTCGAGGGTTTTGCCTGGACCGGTACGACTGTTGCCGGCGGGTTGCTGGCGATGCTGGGTCTTGTGGTGGCGTTGCGCAGCCGGGCGTAATCTTGTTTGGTGCGCCGACCTTCTTGCCGTCGCGGCGCATTTTGCCGCGCTGGTTTCGCTGTCAGGGTGGCGGAAATGCGGCGGCTTAGCGCAATCATGGTAACATGGGCTTTTCCGCTATCGGGAGACGATGATGTTGGCGCAGAGATGCAGCGACTGCGGTGTGCGCCACCGGTCGTTGTGCAGCAGCCTGACCGACGAAGAATTGGCGGAAATCATGCCGCTGGCCCAGCACCGGCAACTGGCGCGCGGTGACGCGCTGTTGCACGAAGGCGATGCGCCGCTGGTGTGCGCCAATGTGCAGGCCGGCGTGCTGAAGATTGCCAGTGTCACCCGCAATGGCGCCGAAGCGATCGTGGGCCTGCTCTACCCTGGGGACTTTATCGGCCATCCCTTTGCGGGGTCGCATGCCTTTGATGTGGTGGCGCTGACGCAAGTCGATCTTTGCGTGTTTCCGCGGCCCGCGTTCGAACAGATGCTGGGCGACCACCGCCGCATGGAGCAGATGCTGCTGTCACGCACGCTGGGCGAACTGGACCGCGCCCGGGGTTGGCTGGTGCAGATGGCACGCGCGACCGCCGCGGCAAAGGTGGCGGGGTTTCTGGGCGACATGGCGCAGCGGATGGTGCCGAGCGATTGCCAGCGCAGCCAGGGCGTGGGCATCGGCGCACGCTTTGAACTGCCGCTCAGCCGCGGCGAGATCGCGGATCTGCTGGGGCTGACGATTGAAACCGTCAGCCGCCAGATGACACGGCTGCGGGCGGCGGGGATCATCGGTTTGCCGGGTGGTCGGGGCATCATTATTGCCAATCCTGCGGCTCTTTCCGCGGCCGCGCAGGATAGCTGAGCCGCCGGGCGGGCGGCTATCGCGAATTTGCCAGCTTTGATCGGTGTCAATGCCGGCGCTCCCCGATGCGTCCATGATGGCGGCAAGGTCAGGCTGGCCGGCATGGGAGAATGGTGATGAAGACGATCCTTGTTCATATCGAAGATGATGATGGCCAGGAGGCGCGGTTGCAGGCGGCCTTTGATCTGGCACGGGCCTTTGGCGGCCATCTGGTCTGCGTGCAGGTCACGCCCTATGCCGCCTATGCGCTGGGCGATCCGGCGATGGGCGCCTATCCGATCACCGCGCTGGTCGAGTCGATCGAGGCCGGGCGGCGGTCGCAACGCGAGGCAATCGAAGAACAGCTGCGCGCCGAATCCGTCACCTGGGATTGGTGGGGCCGTGATGGCGATAGCGTCGATCGGGTGGCAGAGGCGGCACGGCTCGCCGATGTGGTGGTGATGAGCAGCGGGCCATTTCCCCTCAACGCCGGGCTGCGGCTGTCGGTGACCGGCAGTGTCGTCATCCATGCGCCGGCACCCGTCGTGGCGGTGTCGCCGGCCAGCCGCGGCATTGCCGTTACCGGGGCGGCCCTTGTCGCATGGGATGGCTCGCAGGAAGCGGCTGTGGCGATGCGATCGGCGCTGCCGATGCTGCGGCTGGCCGAATCTGTGGACATTCTGACCGTCGAGGAAAAAAAGACGGAGTATCGCGCCCGCGATGCCGCTGCCTATCTGTCGCGGCAGGGCATTTCGGCCGAGGTTCTGGAGCGCAGTTCCGGCGGCGAGAGCGTTGAAGCCGTTATCCGGTCCGTTATCGCCGAACGGCGGAGTGCATGGCTGGTGCAGGGCGGTTATGGCCATTCCCGGTTGCGCCAGACCTTGTTCGGCGGGGTGACACGGGGGCTGCTGGCAGATGCGCCGGTGCCGCTGGTGATGGCGCATTGATGCGGGCGGCGGTGCCGATGGCAGCGGCTTGAGATCAAAGAGATTTGCGCAGGGTTGCAGAGGACGCTGCGGGACGCGGATTGGGCTCAATCCGGCGTTGATGCCGGTGTTACCAATCCGGGTGTTCGCAAACCGTTCATTCCATTTTATTTTATAGCGCCGCCAGAATATACATAAACATAATTTCAATAAATTTTACAAAATATGGAGGCGCGCGGATTTTGTTAATATTACTGCTTTTTCGTGAGCGGCAATCCTTTTTATTTACTCGAGTGAACAACGCTAAAAGCGCAGGTGTCGGCATACTTTACACATTTTGACGCGATAAACTTTTTGGTAACCATGATTCGTTGAGTTTCATGGATTTTTTCGTTTGGCATAAATTTTGCATGGCGAAAGGCGGTTGTTACCATAGGAGATGCAAAAATGATCAAGGCAGCACTACTTGCAACAGCGCTGGCGCTGGCAGCTGTTCCCGCGCAGGCCGTAAACTTGGTGCTCGATGGTGGTTGGCAGGATGATCAGGTTGATGCTGTCGACACCGCAAGCGTCAATTCGCCGTGGATGTTCACCATCGGCGTCGATGCCCTGTTCCGGGTGACCGATGCCTTCAATACGGGTGATGTCTACACCGTCACCAATGCCTCATCGACCATCCTGGCGTCGACGACATTCTCTACCGATGGATCAGCCGTACCGGATTATTTCGGCACCAGCTGGAGCGATCTCAGCTACAGCCGGCTCAGCCTCTTTCTTGCACCCGGCACTTACGCCCTGTCGATCACTGGTAATTGCGCCGGCGGTTGCCCGGCTGGCTTCGGTGTCCGTCTCGATACCGCCCCTGCGGTTGGTGGCGTTCCGGAACCCGCAGCTTGGGCCATGCTGATCGCTGGCTTCGGCCTGGTTGGCGCTACAATGCGTCGCCGCAGTGCCGCTGCACCGGTGGTGTCCGCCTGAGCAATTCGAAATGGCCTGCGCCGCATGACGGCGCGGGCCATTGATTGCCTATCGCCGCCGTTATTCGGCGGCGATTTGCGTTTCAAGCGCCTTTGCGGCGCGCCACAGCTTTTCGATGGTCGCCGGCATTTCGATCTGGGTGCCATCGAGCGCATCGATGATGGCATTCATGATCGACGGCATGGCGCCGATGGTGCCGGCCTCGCCACAGCCCTTGACGCCCAGCGGGTTGGTCGGGCTGGGCGTTCCCAGCGTATCGAAACCGATGGCCGATGGCATGTCGTCGGCGCGCGGTACGCCATAATCCATGAAGCTGCCGGTCACCAGCTGGCCATCCTCGGTATAGACGATGTCTTCCAGCAACACCTGGCCCAGCCCCTGCGCGACGCCGCCGTGTATCTGGCCTTCGACCAGCATCGGGTTCACCAGCTTGCCGAAATCATCGACGAGCGAATAGCGGGTGATGGCGACCTTGCCGGTTTGCGGGTCCAGCTCGATTTCGGCGATGTGGCAGCCGTTGGGGAAGGTCGGCGCCGGCTTGCCTGTGGTGTATTTCGACCGTCCATCGAGCCCGCCGGGGTGCGAACTGGCGATTTCACCGAGGCTGCGCGTCGCGTTGGTGCCGCGGGCGCGAAACAGGCCATCGGCGTAATC
Organism: Sphingomonadales bacterium; assembly: GCA_038217075.1. GTDB lineage: Bacteria > Pseudomonadota > Alphaproteobacteria > Sphingomonadales > Sphingomonadaceae > Sandarakinorhabdus. Next base: position 12,325 of record JBBQPR010000055.1, on the reverse strand, counting down.
GACTTCATCGGCGCCAAGATCGGCCTTTGCCAGTTCGATGCCGCGTTCGATCATCGCATCGGCAGATGCCAGCACGGCACCGCCGCCAAAGGCCATCGAACGTGAACCGCCGGTGCCATTGCCCTGATCGAGCCGGTCGGTATCGCCCTGGACGATGCGGATATTCTCCATGTCGATGCCGAGCTTTTCGCTGAGCACCTGGGCATAGGCAGTTTCATGGCCCTGGCCGTTGGATTGCGTGCCGACCGCCATTTCGACCATGCCATCCGGGGCGACACGCACATCGGCGAATTCATCGGTGCCGCCGCCGCCGGCGATTTCGACATAATAGGCCATGCCGCGGCCATAACGCTTGCCGCGCCGCGCCGCCTCGGCCTTGCGCGCCGGAAAGCCGGACCAATCGGCCTGGGCCAGCGCCTTGTCGAGTACGGCAGGGAAATTGCCGATATCGAAGGTGAGGCCTAACCCGTTATCGTGCGGCAATTGCGATGGCTTCAGCAGGTTGCGCCGGCGGATGTCATCGACGCCGATACCGAGTTCGCGGGCAGCGGCCTCGATCAGCCGTTCCATGATATAGGCCGATTCCGGTCGGCCGGCACCGCGATAGGCATCGACGGGCGCGGTGTTGGTGACGACGCCGTGGACGAAATTATGGATGGTCGGGATGTTGTAGACGCCGCCGATGATGCGGCCGCCGGCCATGGTCTGGATCGCCGGGCCGAACTGCGATTGATAGGCGCCGAGATCGGACCAGGTTTCAACCTTCAGCGCGGTGATCATGCCATCGGCATCAAAGCCCAGGCTGGCGTTGCTGACCATGGCGCGGCCATGGGTGTCCGTCTGGAAGGCATCGCCGCGTTCGCCGGTCCATTTCACCGGGCGGCCGAGCGCGCGGGCGGCGTGGAGGACAAGGCCGTATTCGGCGTAGAGGAAGCTTTTCATGCCGAAGCCGCCGCCGACATCGCCGGTGACGACATGGACCTGTTCCGGCGGCACCTTCAGCACGGCGGCGGCCAGCATCTGCCGCATCCCGGCGACACCCTGGCTGCCGGTGGAAAGGGTAAAGCCCTTGTCGGCATCATATTCGCCAAGCGCGGCACGCACCTCCATCGAGGTGGGCGCAACGCGGTTCTGAAAGACGCGCAGCGTGGTGACATGCGCCGAACCGGCAATGGCCGCAGCGGTTTTTTCGGCATCGCCGACCGTCCAGTCGAACAGGCTGTTCGATTTGGCTTCGGGCCAGATCAGCGGGGCACCATCGGCGAGTGCGGCGTCGAGTGAGGCGACGACGGGCAGTTCGGCGTAATCGACCTCGATGGCTTCGGCGCCGGCGCGGGCAGCCTCTCGCGTTTCGCCGACGACGAAGGCGACTGCGTCGCCGACAAAGCGCACCCGGTCGCTGGCCAGCATGTTGTGGGGGGTTTCAAGCGGGCCTGACAGCGGCACGAGGCAGGGGATGGCGCCATAATCGGCGATGTCGGCATAAGTATAGACAGCCACGACACCGGGCAGCGCCAGCGCGGCGGCGGCGTCGATGGCGCGGATTTCGGCATGGCCATAGGGCGAGCGCAGCGTCACGCCATAGAGCATGCCGTCGCGGCTGAGATCGTCGGTGAAACTGCCTTGGCCGGTCAGCAACCGGAAATCCTCGACACGCTTGACCGATTGGCCGGCTCCGAATTTCATCCCATCATCTCCCTGGCGCAGGCGGCGAGCCCGCTTCGATAGTCTGGATAGCGCAATTCAAAGCGCAAATCCCGCGTCATCTTGCCATTGGCGACGCGGCGGCATTCGCCATAAAAAGCCCGGCCCATTGGCGACAGCTTGGCCTCTTCGAGCGATTGCAGCGGCGGCACCGGGATGCCGAGCAAGCGGGCGGCATGGGCCGTTACCGCTTCGCCGGGGGCGGGTTCGTCGTCGCACAGATTGTAGACGCCGGGGTCGCCATTTTCGAAACTGGCGCGCATGGCGCCGGTGATGTCGTCGACATGGACGCGCGAGAATACATGGCCGGGCAGATCGATGCGGGCGACGGCGCGTTCCCGCAACCGGTCGAGCGCGCTGCGGCCAGGGCCATAGATGCCGGGCAGTCGAAAGACGCGGGCCTGCGGGTGGAGGGTGCCCCATGCGAGGTCGGCGGCGATACGCCCCGAGCGCCGGCCATTGAGCGGCGATGCTTCATCGACCCAGGCACCCTCGGCATCGCCATAGACGCCGGTGGAGGAAAGATAGCCGAGCCAGCGCGCCGGGGCAGCGGCGAGCGCCGGGCCGTGCGCGGCAAGCACCGGGTCAATGCCATCGGCGGCGGGGGGCACGGAGGACAGGATGTGGGTGGCGGCGGCGATGGCGGCGGGCAGCGCCGGATCTTCAAGCGTGAGGACGCCCGGCGCCGGGCGCGAGCGTGCCGCTGTGACGGTGCCGCCGGCAGCGATGAAGGCATTGGCGAAGCGGCCGGCGGTATAGCCAAGGCCAAGGACGAGCAGGTGCATGATGGTTATTATGGCCGGGTTACGGGCTGTTGGCGAGAGTGTTGCCAACGCGATTGGTACAACCCGACTCCGACCCCGACACGCGCAAGCGGCAGGCATTGCTGGTGGCATAACGATCTGGTATTGGGATTTATGCGCGTTATGTTTTTCGTCGACTATGCTTGCACCACCCGGCTCGGGTTGGTGGGAGATTTCGCGCGCTAGCAACAGCTTCGACGATTTCAGATTCCCGCCAGCCCCGCCGGTTTCCGTCGGGGCTTTTTCATGGTCTCGCCGGTGCCGGCCTTGCACCAACGGACCGAGCATGAACGACAAATCGATCATCATTCGCGCGCTGGAACCCCAAGATATGGCCGGCGTCACCGATGTGTTCAACCAGCCGCGCGCCGTCTGGGGCACGATGCAATCGCCGCTGACCAGCCTGGCGGAGCGTCAGAAATGGAACGACAGTCGGCCGGATGGCGACACAAGGATCGTTGCGACCATCGCCGGGCGGGTTATCGGCCTTGCCGGGATGCAGGGCAATGCCAACCGTCGACGTGCCCATGCGGCGAGCCTGGGCATGGCGGTCCACGATGATTTCGCCGGGCGCGGCGTCGGTCGGGCGCTTATTGTGGCGTTGATCGACAAGGCGGATCGCTGGTGCAACTATCACAGGCTGGAATTGACGGTCTGGGCCGACAATGCCCGCGCCATTGGTCTTTATGAGAGCGTTGGCTTTTTCCACGAAGGGCGGCATCGTGACTGCGGCTGGCGTGATGGCGCCTATGTCGATGCGCTGGCCATGGCGCGGCTGTACCCGGCTGCGGAACTGGAGGGTCTGTCATGAAGACGCCGCAGCTTGTGCATTTTGCCGCCGATACCGACATCGAAACCCTTATGGCGGCGCTGCGCCGTGATGGGGCGGTGATCGTCGATGATGCCATCGATCCGGCGGCGCTGGCGCTGCTGCGGGCCGAAGTGGCGCCCTATATCGACGCGACGCCGAACGGCAGCGACGATTTCACCGGGCGGTTGACGACGCGCACCGGCGCGCTGGTGGCGCGATCGCCGCAGACGCGGGCGCTGTTGCTTCACCCGCTGGTGCGGGCGGCGGCGGATGCGCTGCTGCTGCCGTTCTGCGAGCGCTGGCAATTGCATTTGACCCAGTTGATCCGCATCCGCCCGGGGCAAAAGGCGCAGGCCATCCACCGTGATCGCTGGGCCTGGGGCACGCATCTGGGGCATCTGGAGCCGCAGTTGAACACCATCTGGGCGGTGACGGATTTCACGCAGGCGAATGGTGCGACGCAGGTTTGTCCCGGCTCGCTCGACTGGATCGATTCGCGCATCCCGGCGCGGGACGAGATCGGCTATGCCGAAATGCGCGCCGGATCGGTGCTGATCTATACCGGCGGGGTGTTCCATGGCGGCGGCGCCAATGTCAGCGCGGGCGACCGCATCGGGCTGAACCTGACCTATACGCTGGGCTGGCTGCGGCAGGAGGAGAACCAGTATCTCGCCTGCCCGCCCGACATCGCGCGGACGCTGGAGCCCGATCTGCAGGCGATGATCGGTTATTCGATGGGCAGCTATGCGCTGGGCTATTACACGCCGCCGCTGCCGCCCGGCGAAGGGCCGGAGGTGGTGCCGCCGCAATATGCGCTGGGCGGCATCGGTGCCGACACATCGATGGGCGACGCGGCAATGCTGGCGGCGCTGCAGGCCGAGATCGCCGCGCAATAACGGCGATCAACGCACGTCAGGCTGACCCAGATGTTCGGCCTTCCAGCGCATCGCGGTCAGCACGCGGGTGTGGCCCGACGGGTGATCGAAGAAAATGGCTTCCTCGGCCGGGCCCGGCTCGATCTTGCGATATTGCGACAGCTTCATGGCGATGGCGGCAAAGCTGTCGGGCGCGCGGGCGACGTTGAGGCCAAAGCGATCGGCCTCCATTTCCTGGGTGCGGACCAGCGTGTTCAGTGCCGGCGTGAGCAACAGGCTGACAAAGGCCAGTGCGATCATCGCGGCTGGCAGGATGGCGGGATCGGACAGGCTGGTGACACCCCAGCCGTTGCCGAAGCGCGCGATCATCCACGGCAAGGCGCGGCCTACGAACAGGAAAGCAATGGCGACGATGAGCGTCAGGGCGATCAGCATCTTCCAGATATGGTTGAGCACATAATGGCCCAGTTCATGCGCCATGACGGAGCGGATTTCATCCGGGGTCTGTTTCAAAAGATTGTCGTTGAGCGCGATGCGCGTGGTGCCGAACAGGCCGGCGACATTGGCCGAAATCCGGTCGGACTGACGCGAGGCGTCGACAAGATAGACATTGTCGGCCGGCACGCCATTGGCGCGCGCCATGGACAGCACCGCATCGCGCACCGGTCCGGCAGGCAGCGGCGTGTATTTGTTGAACAGCGGTTCGATGAATATGGGTGACAGCGTGATGATCACCGCAAGCCCCGCGACGGTGATGCCGGCACCCCATGCCCACCAGCCCTTGGGCGAGCGGCGGATGGCGGCGTGTATGCCGATGAACAGCAGCGAGAAGATGAGAATGTTGATGACGATCATCGTCGCCGAATCGCCGGCCCAGGCGCCAAAGCTCTGGTTCGACAGGCCATATTGATGTTCGCGGACGAAATCCGTGTAGATGGTGAACGGCAGGGTGATGAGCGTCACAAGCGTTAAATAGGTGAGCGCGAACAGGAAACTGTGCAGCCATGGCCGCCCTGATTGCTGCCCAGATCGTTGCCCTGATCGTTTCCCGGCGCGCGCCGAAAGCCGTGCCGCCCAGCCAAAGCGCAGAACAGCGAGGTTTGCGCCGACGGTGACGACGAAATTCCAGAGGAGCAGCCAATAACCGCCTTCGAAATAGGCATCGGAGCGGGTGCGGGCGGCGCCCGACAATGTCGCCATCCATGCTTGTGTCGCCATTTCCGGATCAAACGTCATCATTGCGCCCCGACCAGTGTTTTGCGTGTGTAACACGCTTCACGCTGACCACAAGAGGTAGCCGACCAGGCGTACGTAGTCTGTCGAATGCAGCCAGCGCCCCGATCAAGTGTATTATGGAGCAGACAGCGGCCCCTGGCCCCCCGGGCGACCGCTGTCCAGAGACGGACCCGGCTGCCATCAAACCCCCGATCGCAGCCGGGTTCAACGCCTTTCGCCATGGCGCTCGGCCGCCATCCGGAGCCCTGATGGCGACGGACTTGCTGCCGCGCCTTCAATTCGTCTTCGACAATGCGCCGCCATGCGGGCAAAGTGAGCGCCATGAAAATGCTCGACGCCCAAGCCCTGCCGCAGCTTCCCAATGCGGTCCGCCTCAGCGATTATCGTCCGCCGGACTGGCTGGTGCCACAGGTGGCGCTGGATTTCCGGCTTGATCCCGCGCGCTCGCTGGTCCGGTCGCGGCTCGAGGTACGGCGCAATGGCGACCATGACCGGCCGCTGGTGCTGGATGGGCAGCATCTGGAAACCGTGTCGGTGAAGATCGACGGCGTGCCGGTGAATGTCGCGCCAGAGGGTGAGCAGTTGAGCCTGTCGATCCCCGGCGATGCCGCGATTGTGGAGATCGAGGTAGCCATCCAGCCGGCGCGCAACACGCGGCTGATGGGGCTATATGCCAGCCAGGGCCGTTTGGTGACGCAATGCGAGGCGGAAGGTTTCCGGGCGATCACCTGGTTTCCGGACCGGCCGGACGTGCTTTCAACCTATAGCGTAAGGCTGGAGGCCGATGCCGGCGCCTTTCCGATCCTGTTGTCGAATGGCGATCGCGGCGCTGCCGAAGCGCTGCCCGATGGCAAGCATGCGGTGACCTGGGCCGACCCATGGCCCAAGCCGAGTTATTTGTTCGCGCTGGTGGCAGGGGACCTGGCGGCGTTGACCGACAGTTTCACGACCAGCGGCGGCCGCCATGTCGAGCTGGCGATCTGGACGAGCGCCCTGGATGTGGCGCGCTGCGCGCATGCCATGGCGGCGTTGAAGGCATCGATGACCTGGGACGAACAGGTATATGGGCGGGAATATGATCTGGACCAGTTCAACATCGTGGCGGTCAGCGATTTCAACGCAGGCGCAATGGAGAACAAGGGCCTCAATATCTTCAATTCGAAGTATATTCTTGCCGATTCCGAAACCGCGACGGACGCTGATTTCGATGGTGTTGCCGGGGTTGTTGCGCATGAATATTTCCACAATTGGACCGGCAACAGGGTCACCTGCCGCGATTGGTTCCAGTTGAGCCTGAAGGAAGGCCTGACGGTATTTCGCGACCAGCAGTTTTCCGCCGACCAGGGCAGCGCTGCGGTGCGTCGTATCGAGGATGTGCGTGGCCTGCGCGCCGTGCAGTTTCCGGAGGATGCCGGGCCGTTGGCCCACCCGATCCGGCCGGATCATTATATCGAGATCGCCAATTTCTACACGTCGACGATCTATAACAAGGGTGCCGAGGTTATCCGCATGCTGCACACGCTGCTGGGTGCCGACGGTTTTCGCAAGGGCGCCGACCTGTATTTCGAACGGCACGATGGCGAGGCCGTGACATGTGAGGACTGGGTGGCGGCGATGGAGGCGGCGACAGGGCGTGACCTGCGCCAGTTCCGCCGCTGGTACGAACAGGCGGGGACGCCGCGGGTGGCGGTGCGGTACACACAGACCGGCAATGTCGTGACGGTGGAAATGGTGCAGAGCCAGTTGCCGACGCCGGGACAGGATGTGAAATTGCCGATGCACATGCCGTTCCGGCTGGCGTTGATCGGCCGTGACAGCTGCGCCCTGGTTGGTGCGGAGCGGGTTATCGAGATGCGCGAGCCGGTGACACGGGTGACGTTCGATGGCGTTGGCGAACCGGTGCTGCTGTCGCTCAATCGCGGTTTTTCGGCGCCGGTGATCGTCGAGGCCGTGGCGAGCCGCGCCGATCTGGCGTTCCTGGCGGGGTGCGATGACGATCCATTTGCGCGCTGGGAGGCCATGCAACGGCTGGCGCTCGATGTGCTGGCGACTGACGATCGGCCGGGTGAATTGGTCGCGGCGGTGGCGGCGACGCTGGATGCCGGTGCCGCCGGGCAGCTCGATGCGGCCTTTGTCGGGGAGGCGGTGCTGTTGCCGGCCGAAAGCTTTATCGGTGACCAGGCGGCGGTCGTCGATGTCGAGGCCATTCACCGCCGTCGTGAGGCGGCGCGCGATGCCATCGCCCATGAACTGGAACCGCGCTGGTGGGACGCCTATCGCCGCCATTCGGGCAGCGGCACGGCGTTGACGCCGGCGGCCAAGGGGGCGCGGCGGCTGGCTAATGTGGCGCTGGGCTATCTGGTGACCGCGGGTTCGCCCGCGGCGGTTGCGGCGGCAAAGGCGCAATATGATGGTGCCGAGACGATGACCGACCGGTTGGGGGCCTTGTCGGCGTTGATCAATACGACGACGCCGGAGCGTGATGCCTGCCTTGCCGAGTTCCATGCGCGCTTTGCCGGCAACAATGATGTGATCGACAAATGGTTCACCGTGCAGGCGCTGGCGTCGCGCGCCGATACGCTGGCGCGGGTCAAGGACCTGATCGGGCATCCTGATTTTACCATCACCAACCCCAACCGGCTGCGGTCGCTGGTGAGCGCCTTTGCGGCAAACCAGCGGCATTTTCATGCGGCGGACGGCAGTGGCTATGCCTTGCTACGTGAACAATTGCTGGCAGTGGATCGTATCAACCCGCAAAGCGCCGCCCGGCTGGCGGTGCCGCTGGGCCGCTGGCGGCGGTTCGATGCGGCGCGCGGCGCGTTGATGCGCGGCGAACTGGAACGCATCGTGGCAGCGTCGGGGGTGAGCAAGGACGTGCTGGAGATGGCGACTCGCGCATTGGTGTGAGGGGAATGGCGCGCGAGGTCGTGAGCGCTGGCCCGTTGCCGCTGTTCCACCACCCGGATTATGTGGCGGCGCTGCCGGCCGGGCATAGTTTCCCGATGGGGAAATATGGGCTGTTGCGCGCCGCGCTGGATGAAATCGGCCAGGCTTTCGTCGTGCATTCGCCCCAACCGATGGCGCCGCAGTGGCTGGAAGCGGTGCATGACCCGGACTATGTCGCTGCTGTTCTGATGGCAAATGTGCCCGCCGAACGGCAGCGTCGTATCGGTTTCCCGGTCACCGAGGCGGTTGCAAGGCGTACTCTGGCGGTGGCAGGCGGCACCTATGCGGCGGCGCTGCACGCGCTGGCGACGGGGTTCGCCGCCAACGGCGCTGGTGGCAGCCACCATGCGCTGCCCGATGGCGGGGCGGGATATTGCGTCACCAATGATCTGGCGATTGCCGCCAACCGGCTGGTGGCGCAAGGCGCGGTGGCGCGCATCCTGATTGTCGACCTGGATGTGCACCAGGGCGATGGCACGGCGGTGATTTTTGCCGGGCGCGATGATGTGCTGACCTTTTCCATGCATGCGGCGCGCAACTTCCCGGTGCGCAAGGCGCGCAGCTATCGCGATGTCGAATTGCCCGATGGCATGGGCGATGCGGCGTATCTGGCGGTGCTGGCGGTGGAATTGCCGGCGTTGCTGGATACGTTGCGCCCCGGATTGGTGTTGTTCCAGGCAGGCGTCGATCCGCATGAAGGCGACCGGCTGGGGCGGCTGGCGTTGAGCGATGCCGGGCTGGCAGCGCGCGATGCGATGGTGGTGGCGCAGTGCCGGGCGCGCGGCGTCGCCGTCGCATCGACGCTGGGCGGGGGTTATGCGGCGGACCGGATGGTGGTGGCGCGGCGTCACGCGGCGGGTCTGGTGGCGCAATGGGGTGCCATGCAGGATTAACGATGCAGGGCTGATCGGCGTGGTATGATCGCGGGGGTTTGGTGCGTTTGGGCCGTATCACGGGCAGGAATGAACAGTTTGCCGATCCCTCCGCCGACCAATTCGCCGCGCGCGCCGGCCGCAGACAGCGGCCTGGCGGTGTTGATGGCGCGCATTGTCGATGGTGATGCGGTGGCGTTCGGGCGGTTGGTGGGGGCGTTGGAGGGGCCGGGGTTGCGGCTTGCCGACCGCACATTGGGCGATCGTGCCGGCGCCGAGGATGTGGTGCAGGTGGCGTTGACCCGGGTCTGGACGATGGCGGCGCGGTTCGATCCGGCGCGCGGATCGGTAGAAGGCTGGTTCCGGCGCATCGTTATCAACCTGTGTCTTGATCGGCGGCGCTCGATCCGGCTGGTGGCACCGCTGGAGGCGGCGGACCATGTCGCCAGCAGCGCGCCGGACCCGTTCGAAGCCGCCGTTGAAAATGACCAGCGCGCCCGGCTGGATGCAGCAATGGCGCGGTTGGCGCCGCGGCAGCGCGCCGCCTTGGCGATGTTTCACGGGGAAGGCCTGACCATGGCCGAAATTGCCGAGGCGATGGAGGCGACACCAAAGGCCGTCGAGGGATTGCTGGGCCGTGCCCGTATTGAATTACGAGCCCTGATTGGAAGCGAAGACGCAACGTGACGAACGAACGAGCCCTTGAAATCATCGCAAGCCATGGCGGTTGCGAAGCGCGCTGGCCGGATGCCGAGCGGGATGCCGCGCTGGCGCTGGCCGGCAGCGATGCGACCGTTGCGGCGGCGCTTGCCGATGCCCGGCGGCTGGATGCGGTGCTGAACGGCTGGGCGCAGGATGTGCCGGCGCGGTCGTTCGATGCGGCGGCGATCATTGCCGCTGCGGCGGCTGTTGCACCGGATGCCACCGTGCCGCCCGTTCTGCAGTCGTCCGTTGTGGCGTCACGCCCGCTGCCCGGTCGCCCGGCCATTGCGATGCGTCGCTGGCTGGCCGGTGGCGCCGTGGCTGCGGCGGCGCTGCTGAGCGTTGCGGTGCTGGGGCCGGGGGCACGGATGCCCGTTGCGGCGCCTGTGGTGGTTGCCGCCGTGCCGGCGACGGGTGTGGCTGCAACGCCTGCCGCCGCGCCGCCCGTGGTGCTTGCTGCGGTCGACAGCCCCGCCGGGAAAGCCATTTCAACGAATACCGGCCTTGCCGGCAATGCTGCCACGCGGTTGGCCGTGGCGGAGGGTGGGGCCCTGGGCAGTGATGCCGAGGTTTTCGCCCATGTGTTTACGCCAACTGTTTACGAGGACGAACTGATATGATGAATTTCACCCTACGCGCCGCGGCCGTCGGCCTGTTGCTGGCTGGTGCCGCGCCGGTGCTTGCCCAGTCAGCGCCACCACCGGCCCCCGCCGCCGCCGCCGCGACCGGCGACCAGGGCGGGCGGCACGCGGAATGGCGCAAGGGCGGCAGGCGTGGTGGTGGCGACCATATGCGTGGCCGCGCCTTTGCCTCATTGAGCCCTGAAGGTCGCACCATCATGCGCGATGCGATGCGCGGCGGTGTGGATCGCAAGCAGGATCGCCAAGCGGTCATGGCGGCGCGCGACCGCATGTTGACGGTGCTCGATGCCGACCGGCTGGACACGGCGGCATTGAAACGGGCGATGGATGATGAGCGCAACGTGGTCAACGCCAGCCGTGATCGGACCCAGGCGGCGATGCAGGCCGGCTTTGCCAAGCTGTCGGTTGCCGATCGCAAGGCCTTTGTCGCCGATGCACGCGCGCTGAAGTCGCGCATGGAGGAACGCGTCAAGGCATGGCGTGGACGGGACGGGATGCGCGGGCGTGGCGGTCCTGAGGGCGGTCCTGAGGGTGGTCCTGAGGGTGGGCCTGATGCGCCGCCGCCGTCCGGGTTCTAGTTTCTGGCGCCGTAGGGCGGCATGAAGTCGGTCATCCCGGGCTTGACCCGGGATCCAGCTTCTGTCGCGTTGAAGCAACGAAAACTGGGTCCCGGGTCAAGCCCGGGATGACAATAATCAAATGCTGGTGGCTCTGGTGTGACCAGTCGTTCTGGCGGATGGAACACCCTCACCCGGGCCGGCTTCGCCGGCTCTCGACCTCTCCCGCAAGCGGGAGAGGTGGGCTTCAATGACGTTGGTGCGACCAGCCGGTCTGGCGCTCGATTTCGGCCCAGACCAGCCCGGCGAGCCTTGCTGCGATCGGGCCGGGCTTGCCATTGCCTACCGCCTGCCCATCGATGCGCACCACCGGCAGCAACGGCGCTGTTGTCGAGGTCAGCATGGCCTCGTCGGCGGCGAGGGCGTCATCGAGGCTGAACGGCCGTTCGTCGACGGGGATTTGCGCCGCGCGGGCCAGATCGATCAGCACATGGCGGGCGATGCCGGGCAGGATGCTTTCGGACAGCGGGTGGGTGATGACGCGGCCATCCTTGACGATCCAGGCGTTGGTCGATGCGCCTTCGCGGACGGTGCCGTCCGGGCCGACCATCCAGGCTTCGAAGGCGCCGGCGGCGCGGGCGTCCTGTTTGGCGAGTACATTGCCGAGCAGGCCGGTGGTTTTCAGATCGACGCGGCGCCAGCGCATGTCGTTGACGGTGATGACGCCGATGCCGGTCGATTGTTGCGCGATGCGTTGGGCGAAATCGAAACGTCGCACGGTCATGATGAGGGTCGGGTTGGGATGCGCCGGAAAGCCATGGTCGCGGCGGGCGCTGCCGCGGGTGACCTGCAAATAGAGCAGCGCATCGGCATGGCCATTGCTGGCCACCAGCCGCCGCGCCTGCAGGCCCAGCGCCGCATCGGACATCGGGAAATCGATGAACAGTGCCGCCAGCGTGCGGCGCATGCGGATGAGGTGCAGCGGCCAGTCGAGCAGCCGGCCATTGAGCACCGCGACGACTTCGTAAATGGCATCGGCGAATTGCAGGCCGCGATCCTCCACGGACACGGCTGCGTTGCTGAGCGGGACGATGCGGCCATCGACATAGGCCAGTTGCGGCATTTTGGCGCTTTCGTTCGGGCGGCTTATGCCGCGACAGGCGCGGGCTTTAGCCGGT
>JBBQPR010000054.1:0-20322 GCA_038217075.1 Sphingomonadales bacterium | reverse complement strand
GGCATCGCCCACCGATGGCGGCAGGAACGAGAAATCGCTGAGCGGCAGCAGGCCGGAGAACAGCGTCGGCTTGGTCTGGTTCTGCACGGTGTGGAACCAGGTCGGCCCGGTGAGCCGGTAATCAGCGCGCAGCACACCCTTTAGATGCTCGGTGATCGGCAGCACGATCTGGGTGCCGGCGTTCAGCGTGTAATCGGCGGTGTAGGGCGATTTGTTGCCCACCGTATCGGGGCGGCTGCTGTTTTTCTTGATTTCGCTGCCGGTGATATTGCCCGAACCGAACACGGTCCAGCCATCGATGATGCGGGCCGACAGGTTCAATTCGCCGCCATAGACATCGACCTTGTCGATGTTGGACACGACGCGCAGCAGGCCAAAGCCGCCGACGAAGAATTCGAAGAACTGCATGTCGCGGATGCTGGTGTAATAGCCGGCAAGATCATAGTTCAGCCGGCCGCCGAACAGTGCGCCCTTGACGCCTGCTTCAAATGCGCTGGAGCGTTCCTTGCGATATTGATCGTTGATGCTGACGCCGGCGTTGATGGTGCCGGGCGTGACGCCATCGTTGAAGTTCTGGTTGACGATGGCGGCGGAGCCCTGGTTGTTGAAGCCGCCCGATTTGAAGCCGACGCCCCAGTTGGCGAACAGCACGGCTTCGTCGGCGGCCTTGAAGCTGATGGTCACCTTTGGTTCGAGCTGGCGGAACGTGGCGCTTTTGCCGCCCAATGGCCCGGTGGTCTGGCCCGGGTTGATCGGATTGCCGGTGATCGGATCCGTTACGAACGGGACCAGGTTTTCGGCAGCGCGATCTTCGATGTCGTAGCGCAACGCGACGCCGACGGTCAGCTTGTCATTGGGTTTCCAATCAACCGAACCGAAAGCCGCATAGACGTTGGTGGAGAAGCGATCGGCGAACAGCTGCGACGTCGGGTTGCTGCTGCCCGGCGGGTTATAGAGGTTCTTCAAGACGCCTTGGCCAAGGTCTGCGCCAAGGCTGACGCCGGTCTTGCGCTTGATGTTGAGGTAGTAGGCGCCCAGCGACCAGCTGATCGGCCCGCCGGTGGTGGAGGACAGGCGGATTTCGGTCGAAACGTCGCTTTGCTTGCGCTCCTGATATTGCGTGCCGTCGCAGGTGGTCGGCGAATAGGCGCCAAAGGTGGAACCGGTGCCGCCCGAAAAGATGAAGGGCACCGGCGTCGCGCCGATGAAGGTCGGTGAATTGACCGGATAGCCGGACAGCGCCGCCGTCGAGGCGAAGCAGCTGTTGAAGGCTGCCGCCGCGGTCGGGTTCGCCGTGCTGGAGATGTAGCGCGCGAAATCGGCCGAGGTGCCATCGGCGGTCAAATTCTGGCTGACGTCGGACCACAGCACCCAGGCCGTGAGCTTTGCCGTTTCGAATTCATGTTCCAGCTTTGCCGAGCCTTCCCAGGTGGTTTGCTCGTTGGTCGGGCGGATATTGGAATAAAAGTTGAACGGGTGGGCGTTGACGTTTTCGTTGAAATCAGGGTTCAGCGCGCCAAAGCCGGGGATGTGGAAGGCCGCATTGAAGTTGATCGACGCGCCGGTGACGCGGGCGTAGCGGGCCTTCAGATCGAGCGTGGTGTTGTCGCCGAGCCGGGCGAGGATGCGGCCATCGACGCCATAGGTTTTCTGGTCATCGACGACCTTGGCATTGTTAAGCAGCGTGTTGCGCCAAAAGCCATCGGTGGTGCGGTAATTGCCCGACAGGACAAAGCCGATGTTGTCGCTGATCGGGCCGGCGACATGGGCGGTGACGTCGCCGGTGTTGAGCTCGCCATAGCTGCCCTTGATGGCGCCTTCCAGCTTGTCGCCCGGCTTTACCGTGGTGACGACGATGGCGCCGGCGGCGGCGTTGCGGCCATAAAGCGCGCCCTGGGGGCCCTTCAGCACTTCGATCTGGCGCAGCGTGCCCTGCACCTGGTTCAACTGGGCGGTGTTGGTCTTCAGGATGCCGTCGACGACGAGCGCGACGCTCGATTCGGCATCGCGGGCGCCGTTGATGCCGCGGATGTTGATCTGGGTATCGCCGGCTTCGGCGGTGCCGGTGACGATGGTGACGCCGGGGGTGAGTTGCAGGAAGTCCTGGGCGCGGACGACGCCGGTGCGGGCGAGCGTCTGCGCAGTGAGCACGCTGACCGAGGCCGGCACATCGATCAGGCGTTCGGTATCGCGCCGGGCGGTGACGAGGATTTCGCCTTCATCGCCGGATGCGGCGGCCTGCGCTGCGGCGGTGGTTTGCGCCCCGGCGGGGGCCGCGAGCATTGCCACCAATGCCAATGATGCTGCGCTGCCCAGCCATGTTGTTGAGTTGTTTGCCACCGTGTTGACCCCTTGTGAAAATTGTCCCGCCCCGGTCCTTGCTTCAGACCAGCACATTCGCTCCGCTCATATAGACATGCACTTCCTGGAAGCGGCCGTCGCGGACCCGCCAGAAATTGGTGTTGAACAGCCGTGTCACCTGGCCCTGCGCATCGGTCAGCACTGCTTCAAAGCTGGCGGCGATGCGGCCATTGGCTTCGTCCACAGTGCAGGTGAAATCCTTGTGGACGATTGTGGCATAGGCGCCGAAGAAATCTTCGAACATGCGGCGGATTTCGGCCTTGCCGGCGTGGGTGGTGAAGCTGGTCTGGACGGTGAAAATCGCTCCGTCATTGAAGCAGGCCAGCGCGCCTTCCATGTCCTTGGCATCGACGCGGGCGAAATAATTCCCGGTCGCCAATGTGATCAGCGCCGCGCGCGACAGGCTGGGCGGGTGTTGCATCAGGCGTCCCCCGGCTTCAGCAGATTGTCGCCGCTCATGTAAACGTACACCGACTGGAACAGCCGATCGCGGAGATAGAAGCGGTTGCAGTTTTCATAGCGTAGTTGATCACCGCCATTGGGCGTGATCAGCACGGTGAATTGCGAGCAGATGGCGTTGCTGGCCGGGTCCGCGACATGGACGAAATTGCCGTGCCAGATATGGGCGAAATCGGCGAACAGCTTTTCGAACATCGCGGCGATGGCATCGCGGCCACGGTGGACGGTGTTGGACGTGACTTCGGTCAGCACCGCATCGGGGGCGAAGCAGTTGAGCACCTGCGTCATGTTCTTGTTATCGACGCCATCGAAGTAGCGCTTGGTGACGATGTCCACGTAGAAGGGGTATGGCAGCGGCACCTGGCCGGCGGTGCCTTCGCGCCAGTTTACGGTCATGCCCAGCCCCTTCTGATATCGTCATCTTTGCCGACCTCGGGGGACGGAAACGCCTTTTTGCTATGCGTCAGGCCAAGGCTGATGAGCATTTCAAGGGTTTTCCAGGCGACCTGACCGGGGTTGATGACCGGCACCGGCAGCGCATGGGCGAGGAACGCCGCCGATTGGTGCATCGTGGTGGAACCCAGCACGATGACATCGGCGCCGTCTTCCTCGATGGCGGCTAAGGCCTCGGCCTTCAGCTTTTCGAAGATCACTTCTTCCTTGCCGGCCAGCAATTCGGTGACATCGGGGCGGGTGTCGATCGACCGCAGCGATGCGACGCGATCCCACCAGCCATATTCGGTTAGCGTTTTTTCATACAGTGGGAACCATTGCGGCCACATGGTCAGGATGCTGAATTGCTTGCCGAGCATCATCGCCGTGGCGAATGCCGCCTCGCCGGGGCCGACGACCGGGATGTTGAGGCGCGAGCGGAGGGCGCGCAGGCCGGAATCGCTGACCGTGTCGATGAGCACGCCGGCATAGCCATCGTCTTCGGCGGAAATGCCGGCCTGGAATACCGTCCAGTCCATCAGCAGCATGTCGTGGTAGCTGTCGCCGAGCGCGGCACCCCAGGGGACTGCGGCGAATTCGGGGACGAAACCGGGGGCAACGAGATCGGCCGGCAGCTGTTTCGCGCGATTGGCAACGCCCGCCGCATCCATTGGGATGGGGACGATGACCTTGATGCGCTTGGTGGCTTCGACCAAATTTTTAACCCCGGAACGCTCTATCGATCAATCGACTTTATTGTATACCAAATTCCTTCGTCAAGCCCTTTCATCCGTCGGCAATTGGCGTGTATGCAGGCCCGGCACGCAATTTTGGGCGAACCTGCCATGTCCCGCGCTTCAGACCAGGCTTATGCCAATATCCGCAGCCTGATCCTGTCGGGCGATGCGCCGCCTGGTACCCAGCTGACCGAGGCGCAATTGGCCGATATCTGCGGTGTTTCGCGGACGCCGGTGCGCGACGCGCTGCGCCGGCTGGAGGCCGAATTGTATATCGTCCGCAGCGATTCCCAGCGGATGTTCGTCGCCGATTGGAGCCGCGAGGAAGTGGGCGAAATGTTCACGCTGCGCGGCATGTTGGAGAGCCACGCGGCGGCGCGGGCGGCGGCGCGGATCGATGCGCAGTCGCTGGAAAATCTTGTCGAGTGCAACAAGCTGCTGACTGCGGCGGTGGAGGCGGCGGTGCCTGATGTGGCGACGTTCCTCGCCGAAAATCGGCGATTTCACGAACAGATTATCGCAGCGGCGCAATCACCTCGGCTAGCGACAATCCTGGCCTCGATCGTCGAGCAGCCGGTGGTGCGGCGGACGGCGGCGCGCTACACCCGCGCCGAACTGGCGCGATCGGCGCACGACCACGCCGAATTGATCGAGGCTTTTGCCGCCCATGACAGCGATTGGGCAGAAGCGGTGATGGCAGGGCATATTCGCCGGGCGTTTCACGCTTTCAGCGCGGCGAAATAGGCAGCGCGGCGAAATAGGCCAGCATTTCGGCGGTTGAGACCAATTCGCCGGTCTTGGCGCCAAGATCAAATAGATTGGCCTCGTGGATCTGCGCATCGCGATCGCCGACGGCATCGGTGACGATCATCGGGACAAAGCCGTGGCACAGGCCATCAACGGCGGAGGCGCGGACGCAGCCGGAGGTGGAAAGCCCTGCAATGACAAGCGTGTCGATGTTTCGCGCGTGCAGGTTTTCGGCAAGGCCGGTGCCGAAAAAGGCGCTTGGGTAGTATTTGGTGATGACGTCGTCGCCCGGCAGCGGGGCGAGTTCGGGGGTGAAATCGCCGAGCGGATTGCCGGTTTCAAAGCATTTGAGCGCTGCGACCTTGCGATAGAAAACCCCGCCTTCACGGCCGTCGGCGGAATATTCGACGCGGGTGAAGATGATTGGCACGCCGGCGGCGCGCGCGGCGGTGTGGAGGCGCACGGCATGGGCGCGGGCCGATTCAACGCCGGCATAAAGCGGGGAGCTTTTGGAGAAATAGGCGGCGGCGAAATCGACGAGCAACAGCGCCGGGCGGGTGCCGGGTTGCAGGCTGCGGCCAAAACCGGCGGCAGCATAGTCGGCGGCCTGATCTGATGGCGTCCGGTCCACGCTGTTGTCGTCTGTGGGCCGCATTGTCATCGCTGCTGAATTCCCCGTGGCTGCCCAATGGGTGTTACAATCCCTCTATACGAGGCGGATTCGATTTTGTATACAAATCTCATGTCCCATGCACCTGTCCAGATTGTCGAAGTGTCGCCTCGCGATGGGCTGCAGAATGAGAAGGGCTTTGTCGAGACCACCGACAAGCTGGCGCTGATTTCGCGTCTCATCGAAATGGGGGCCAAACGCATCGAAGTGGCAAGTTTCGTCAACCCGCGCCGGGTGCCGCAAATGGCCGATGCGGAAGGCGTCGTTGCCGGGCTGCCGGACGCGCCGGGCGTGCGTTACATCGGGCTTTGCCTGAACGAGCGGGGCGTCGATCGGGCGATTGCGAGCCGGGATGGCGGCGGGCGCGATATCGGCAGTCGCGGGCTGGATGAAGCTGGTTGCGTGCTTGTCGCCACCGATGGCTTTGGCATCGTCAACCAGGGGCAGACGGTCGCCGACGGGATTGCCGCCAACAAGGTGATGCTGGCCAAGGCGCGTGCCGCCGGGCTGTTTGCGCAGGTGACGATCTCGGCGTCGTTCGGTTGCCCCTATGAAGGCCATGTGCCGCCCGAACGCATTATCGATCTCGCCGCGCGCATGGCCGATGCCGGGGCGCAGGAGATTGCATTGGCCGATACCATCGGTGTCGGGGTGCCGTCGCAGGTTGGCGACCTCGTTGGCAGGGTCATCGAGAAGATCGGCGAGGTGCCGGTGCGGCTGCATCTGCACGACACACGCGGGCTGGCGCCGGCCAACGTCTGGGCGGGGTATGAAGCCGGGTGCCGGGTGTTCGATTCGGCGCTGGGCGGGCTGGGTGGATGCCCGTTTGCGCCTGGTGCCGCGGGCAATGTCGGCACCGAGGAACTGGTTTATCTGTTCACGCGGTCGGGCGTTGCATCGGGCATCGATCTTGATTCGGCGGTTGCCGCCAATCGCTGGTTTGCCATCATCATGGGCCGGGCGTTGCCCAGCCGCGTCGGCAAGGCGGGCGATTTTGTCATAAACGGGGAGCGGGTTTCTTGAGCTATCGTCTCGGCGTCGATGTCGGCGGCACCTTTACCGACCTGCTGGTCATCGATGAAGCCACCGGCCGCACGTTTCGCGACAAGGTGCCTTCGACGCCGCATGATCCGTCGCAGGCGGTGATCGCCGGCGCCCGGCAGTTGTGCGACCGCGCCGGTATCACGCCGGGTGAGTTGTCGCTGTTTTTGCACGGCACCACCGTCGCCACCAATGCCGTGCTGGAGCACAAGATCGCCCGGGTCGGGTTGATCGTTACCGAAGGTTATCGCCACATATTGCAGATCGCCCGCAGCCTGGTGCCGGGCGGGCTCGCGGCCTGGATCATCTGGCCCAAGCCCGAGCCGATGGCGCCGCTGGAAGCAACCATCGAGGCGCCGGAGCGCATCGGCGCCGATGGCGCGGTGGTGCGGCCGCTGGACGAGGCGAAGTTGCGGCTGAATTTGAAGCGTCTGGCCGAGGAAAAGGTGGAGGCGATCACCGTCTGCCTGATCAATTCCTATATGAACGATGCCCATGAACGCCGGGTCGCAGCGATTTGCGCCGAAGAAATGCCGGGCGTTCCGGTGAGCATTTCGGCCGACATCCTGCCCGAAATGCAGGAATATGAGCGGGCTTTGACGACCGTTGCCAACAGCGCGGTGCGGCCGACGGTGTCACGCTATGTCGCCAATCTGGAGCGTGAATTGGCGGCATGGGGCAGCACGGCAAAGTTGAACCTTTTGCGCTCCGATGGCGGGCTGATGTCCGCCGAGAAGAGCCGCAATGCGCCGGTAAACCTGTTGATGTCAGGGCCGGCGGGCGGGGTGGCGGGCGCGGTGTGGATCGCCAAAAACAGCGGCCACCCCAATGTGTTGACGCTCGACATGGGCGGCACATCCACCGATGTGGCGTTGATCGAGGATTATCAGGCGCGGTTGCGGCGCGAGACGTCGGTAGGCCATCTGACGGTGCGGGCATCCTCGCTGGATGTGAAGACGGTGGGTGCTGGCGGTGGTTCGATCGCGTCGGTGCCGGAATTGACCAAGGCGCTGCGGGTCGGCCCGCAATCGGCCGGTGCCGTGCCGGGGCCGGCGGCCTATGGCCGGGGCGGCGAATTGCCGACGGTTACCGATGCCAATGTCGCGCTGGGCTATTTGCCCGAAAACCTGCTTGGTGGTGCGTTCAAGCTGGATCGTGACGCGGCGCGGGCCGCGGTGCAGACCGTTGCCGATGCGCTGGGCCTGACGTTGATGGAGGCCGCCGCCGGGATCATCGCTATTGTGAACGAAACGATGTTTGGCGCGTTACGGCTGGTATCAGTGCAGCAGGGTTATGACCCGCGCGATTTCGCGTTGATGGCGTTTGGCGGTGCAGGGCCGTTGCATGGCAATGCCATGGGCATGTTGATGGGCAGCTGGCCGGTGATCATTCCGCCGTCGCCGGGGGTGTTGTGCGCCTATGGCGATGCGACGACGCGGCTGCGGGTGGATGCGCAGCGCAGTTTCAACAAGCTGGTAACGCAGACCGACGACGCCGAAGTGGCTGCGGTGATCGAGGAAGTCATCGGGCAGGTGAGCAAGGAACTCGCAGCCGAAGGCGTAACGGTGGCCGACCAGGAACTGCGGGTGGAGATCGACATCCGTTATGCCGGCCAGGCGTTCGAGGTGCCGCTGCACAGCCCGACAGGGTCGACGATCGCCGATCTGACGGACCGGTTCGATGCCGAGCACAAGCGGTTGTTCACTTTCAATCTGTCGGTGCCGCAGGAACTGGTCAACATCCGCGTCGTGGCGCTGGGCAAGGCGGCCAATGTTTCGGCGGAGCGGATTGCGGCGGGCACAGGCGACCCGATTGCCGCCAAGTTGCGCGATCACGAAGTGTGGATGGACGGCGCCGCCCGTGCCGCCGTGATCTATGACCGCGCCAAATTGCGCGCTGGTGACGTGGTGCCCGGCCCGGCGGTGGTGACGGAGATGGATTCAACGACGTTGATCCACAATGGCCATAGCGCGCTTGTCGATGATTTCGGCAATCTGCTGATCAACCCGGCATGACGGCGCGTTTGCCCAGGGTGCGGACGGGCGGGCCGTTGTCGCAGGCGCCGTCGTTGGCGGCGCTGCGGCTGGCCCATGGATTTGGCTGGGGCCTGTTGCTGCTGTCGCTTTGGCTGGGTGCATGGGCGGTGCCGGCGCGCGCTGCCGTGGTGGCGAGCGACGCGACGAGCTTCACCATCGAACATCGGGCGGAACTGCCGATGCCGCCGGGCACGGTTTGGGCGGCGTTGGTGCAATGGGATCGCTGGTGGTCGCCGGCGCATACCTATTCTGGCGAAGCGCAGCACCTCGATCCGGTCGCCGGCGGGCTATTGTCAGAACGCTGGGCGGGGGGATCGGTGCGGCATGCTGTTGTGCTTGTCGCCATGCCGGCAAAATTGCTGCGCCTGTCGGGCGGGTTCGGTCCGCTGCAGCCACTGCCCGTTAATGCCGTGATGGATTTCACATTGGCGGCGGAGCGGACGGGCACAAAACTTGTCCTCAGCTATCGTGCCGCCGGCCCGGCGAGCGCTGACCTGACGACCTTGGCAGCGCCGGTCGATGCCGTTCTGGGTGAAGCCTTTGCCCGACTTTCCAGTTTCGCCGTCACCGGCAAGCCTGAATAATTTCGCGAGGAAACAGACCCATGCCCGCTCGCATTATCGAAACCAACCCGGCACCGTTCGCGGCGGTGAAGATAGATCCGGTGACGCTCGACATCGTCGAAAATGCGCTCAGGAACGCCCGTATCGAGATGGATGCGACGCTGGTCCGGACAGCCATGTCGCCCGGTATCCGGGAACAGGGTGACGCCTTTCCGTTGATCGCCAACCCGGCGGGCAAGATGATCGTCGGGCAGTTCGGCAGCTTCATCGATGGATTCCTCAGGGGCTTTGACGGCACCATCGAGGAAGGCGACATGATCCTGTTGTCCGACCCGTACAGCTGCGAAGGCGCGGTCAGCCATTCGAACGATTGGCTGGTGTTGCTGCCGGTGTATCGCGGCGGGCGGTTGGTCGCCTGGACGGCGATGTTCGGCCACCAGAGCGACATCGGCGGCAAGGTTGCCGGTTCCATGCCGATCGATGCGCGGGCGATATTCGAGGAAGGCGTGCGGATTCCGCCGGTTAAGATCTACCAGCGCGGTGTCTATAACGAAGATCTGATCCGGCTGATCATGCACCAGACAAGGAAGCCCGACTGGTGCGCCGCCGATCTGAATGCGTTGATCGCCGCCTGCCGGGTCGCGGCGCGGCGGGTGGAGGAAATGTGCGGGCGCTTTGGCGATGATGTCGTCGTTGCCGCGATGGACGATCTGCTGGCGCGCAACCACCGCGCCATGAAGGCGTTGATCGCCACATCCGTGTCGACCGATCTGGTGAGTTTTGAGGATTATATCTGCGACGATGGCGTCGGCTTTGGTCCCTATAAGATCAAATGCACCATGCACCGCGATGGCGACAAGGTGATCCTGGATTTTGCCGGGACGGATCCGCAGTCCGACGCCTCGATCAATTTTTACCTCAATGAGAACATGTTCAAGATGTTCTTCGGCATCTACATGATCATGGTCTTTGATCCGCAGATCATGTTCAACGATGGTTTTTATGATCTGATCGAGGTTCGCATCCCGCAGGGGTCGCTGTTGAAGCCGAACTACCCCGCCGCGCTGTCGGGCCGCACCCATGCGCTGGGCCGTATCTTCGACATTCTGGGTGGGTTGCTGGGCCAGCGCACGCCGGAATTCCTGTGCGCGGCGGGTTTCTCCTCCTCGCCGCACCTCATGTATTCGGGCCGCGATGGCCGGTCGGGCAAGGGTGGCGACTGGTTCCAGCTGTTCCAGATCGGTTTTGGCGGGATTCCCGGCAAGCCGTTCGGCGACGGGCCTGATGGCCATTCGCTGTGGCCGGGCTTCACCAATGTGCCCAACGAGTTTCTGGAACGCTATTTCCCGTTGCGCATCGAGCGGTATGAAGCGTTGGCCGACACCGGCGGGGCCGGGCTGAATCGCGGTGGCAACGGCATCTTGATGAGCTATCGCTTCCTTAGCACCGGCACGGTTTCGATCCATGATGATCGCTGGTTCACCTATCCCTGGGGCGTCAACGGCGGTGCACCGGGGACGCGGGCGCGCAAGATCCTCGAAAAGCCGGATGGCACGCGGACCATCGTTGCCAACAAGCTCGATTCGCTGGCGGTGGAGGCCGATGACGTGCTGCACTTCATCACCTGGGGTGGCGGCGGCTGGGGCGACCCGTTGCAGCGCGACCCGGCGCTGGTGGGCAAGGAAATCCGACAGGGGCTGGTGACCCCAGAAGGCGCACGCGCCTATGGCGTGGTGGCGGATGCCGGGGGCGTGGTGGATGCTGCCGGCACTGCCGCGCTGCGCGCCGACATGGCGGCGGTGCCGGGTGCGGCAAATGAACTGTTCAACTTTGGCGGCGATATCGAGACCCTGCGCGCCGCCTGCCTTGCCGAGACCGGCCTGCCGGCGCCGCGACCGCCGGTCTGGCATCTGGCCGAGGCGGCCGAATAGCCGTGGCTGTCGAATCGGGAGCCCCCGAAGCCGAAAATCGCGGTGCGCTTGCCGGCTTGCGCGTGGTCGAAATGGGCCAGTTGATCGCGGGGCCGTTCTGCGGACAATTGCTGGGCGACATGGGTGCCGAGGTCATCAAGGTGGAACCGCCCCCTGCCGATGGCAAGCCGGGTGGCGACCCGATGCGGGTTTGGGGCCGCGGCGATTATCCGCTGTGGTGGGAAGTGGTGGCGCGCAACAAGAAATCGGTGAGCGCCGATCTGCGGGTCGCCGAGGGGCAGGCACTGGTGCGCCGCCTGATCGCAACCGCCGACATATTGATCGAGAATTTTCGCCCCGGCACGTTGGAAAAATGGGGGATGGGGCCGGACGTGCTGCACGCCGAAAACCCCGGGCTGATCATCGTGCGCGTCTCGGGCTATGGCCAGACCGGGCCGTATAGCGCCCGCGCCGGTTTTGGCGGCATCGGCGAGGCGATGGGCGGATGGCGCGCCATTGTCGGTGACCCGGACCGGCCACCGAGCCGGATGGGTGTTTCCATCGGCGACAGCCTTGCAGCCACCTATGGTTGCATGGGCGCGCTGGCGGCGCTGCGCCATCGCGACCGCACGGGCGAGGGACAGGTGGTCGATTCATCGCTGTATGAATCGGTGTTGCAGGTGATGGAAAGCTTGGTGCCGGAATATGCCGCATCGGGCTATGTCCGCACCCGCTCTGGATCGGTATTGCCGGGCATCGCGCCATCAAACGTCTATCCGTGCAGCGATGGCGAATATCTGATCGGTGCCAATCAGGACACGGTGTTCGGCCGGCTGTGCGATGCCATGGGTCGCCCGGAACTGGCGACGGACCCGCGCTATGTCAGCCATGTGGCGCGGGGCCGACACCAGACGGAACTGGATGATCTGATCGGTGCCTGGACGCGGCAGTTGACCATGGCCGAAGTCGAGGCGTTGATGATCGAACATGGCGTGCCGGCAGGCCGGTTATACGGTCCGCAGGACATGATCGATGATCCGCACTTCATCGCGCGCGAGGCGATCATCGATGTGCCGAGCGAGCGGTGGGGCAGTGTGAAGATGCAGAATGTCTTCCCCAAATTGTCGCGGACCCCGGGCAGCGTGCGCCGCGCGGCGCCGGCGACGGTGGGGCAGGACAATGCGGCGGTGTATGGCGAGACGTTGGGGCTGGACGCCGGCGCGATCGCCGATCTGAAGGGCCGGGGCGTCATCTAGGGTCAGGCCCAGACGCGATTGCTGTCGCACCTGCGGGTATTGGCAGGGCGCTTGAAAATAGGAATCGTGCGCATTTTTGCCAGCGCCGAGACAAATGCTGCACTTGCCGTTCGCGCATGTCTGGCGCACGGTTTGGTGCATGCGAATGTTTTTTGTTGCCGTGATGGCGTTTTGCGCGTCCCAATTGCCATTATTGTTCCCTGCGAAGGCGCAGACGGTGCCGCCACCAGTGGAAACCGCGCCGCTGATCCCGCCGGCAACGATCGACGAGACTTTGGAAGTCGCCGGCGAGTCTATCGAGGCGGAATCGCTGCGCAGCCGGTTGTTCATTGATGTGCAGGTCAATGGCACCGGCCCGTGGCGCTTTCTTGTCGATAGCGGTGCCGACCGATCGGTGATCGGCGCGGCGTTGGCCGTAAAACTGAATTTGCCGCGTGAGGAAACCGTGATGCTGCGCGGCATGGCGGGCGCCACCGAGGTCGGCACCGTCCGCATCGACACGTTGCGCATCGGCCCCAGCACGATCGAAACCATCATTGCACCGGCGCTGCCAGAACGATTTCTGGGGGCGCAGGGCATCATCGGGATCGACGCCCTGGCGGACCAGCGCATCCTGCTCGATTTCGACGCCAAACGGGTCACCATCCAGGATTCGAGGCGCCCGCAGGCACGTGAAGAAGGCGAGATTGTCGTTACTGCCCGCCGTCGCAAGGGCCAGCTGATCTTGACGCAAGTCACTGTTTCGGGCGAGCGGACATATGCGGTCATCGACACCGGGTCCGAACTGACGCTGGGCAATTCGGCCATGCTGCGTCGCATCGGCCGCGCCGGCAGGGAGGGATCGTTGCAGTTGATCAGCCTGCAAAGTGTCACCGGGGAGATGTTCCTGGCAAAGGTTGCCGTGCTGCCGGAACTGCGTATCGGCGGCATCATCATGCAGAATGTGGCGGTGGCGTTTACCGATGCGCCGCCATTCGATCTGTTCGGCCTTGATAAACAGCCGGCGCTGCTGTTGGGAACCGATCTTTTGAAGAATTTCAAACGGCTGTCACTGGATTTCCGCAATCGCAAGGTGCGTTTCACGCTGCGACGCGGGACGCCGCGTTTCTGATTTCCGCTACCAGACCTTCACCCGCTTTTCCGGCGGCAGATAGAGTTTTTCGTCGGGTTTCACATCGAATGCCGTGTACCAGCCATCGAGGTTGCGCACCGTCTGGGCACGGAACCGCGCCGGGGCATGGCCGTCGGTGGCAATCTGCGATCGTAGTGCCTTGTCGCGTTCCTTCTGGCGTCAGCATCTTGGCGATATGGGCCTGATAGGCGTTGCGCAGTGCGGCCATTTCCGGCGAATCCGCCAGGTAATAGTCGCGGTCGGGCATGCCGAGCCCGCCCTGCATCAGATAGGGCAGGGTCCGGCCCGGCGTCTCCAGCCCTTGTGTCACGAACAGCCCGAACAGATTTTGCGTCCAAAGGTTGGTGTTATTCAACGGGTCGGTATCGGCGCGCAGGTTGGCGCCGAGCAAGGTCGCCAGCGCCGCCTTGTCGGCAAGCGCGGCCACCTGTGCCAGCTCGGCCTTGATCGGGGCGAGGCCGCGCGCCTCGATCGCCGCGGTATCGGTATAGGCGGTGTAGTAATCGGCGATGCGGCGCGCCGTGGTGCCGGCGGCGGGATGGCCGGCGGCGGCGTTGCCGATCAGCGCGGCAGTGCGCTGTTCAGCGACCTGGAAGACATCATAACCGACGCCGGTCGAGGCGCGATCGGCCGGAATTTCGGTGCGGGCACGCCAGCCGCCATTGGCAAAGCCGTCGAAATCATCGCCGGGGCGGATATCGGTGGCGATGCCGGCAAGGTCGATGCCCGATTTCAGCGGCTGGGACGCGACCGGCGATGGCGCCACAAGGACGCTGGTTGACGGCGCCGCAAGGGCGCTGGTTGACGGCGCCGCAAGGGCGCGGGTTGATGGCGCCGCTAGGGCGCTGGTCGCCAGAAGCAGGGCGGAAAAGCCGAGGGTGATACGCATCAAACAAGCCCCGTTTGCTCCTGTCACGCCGATGCAACCAAGGCGCCGCTTGCGTCAACGGCCGTGGTGCCGCTGGTTGCGCGCTGCCCGGCATCCTGCGCTGTGCGACCTTTTGGCATCGGGTGATCCATGCAAGCCTTGTGTTGCGGAATAGCCACACCATATCCGAGACGACAGGAGAACCACCCCGATGAATATCGAGAAATTCACCGATCGCGCCAAAGGCTTTCTGCAATCGGCGCAGACCGTCGCAATCCGCAACAATCACCAGCGCATCGCCCCCGAACACGTCCTCAAGGCGCTTTTGGAGGATGATGAAGGCATGGCGGCAAACCTCATCCGCGCCGCCGGTGGCAACCCCGATACCGCGACCCAGCAGACCGACATGGCGCTGGCCAAGATCGCCAAGGTTTCGGGCGGCGGTGCTCAGTCGCTCAGCTGGGACAGCGACACCGTCCGCATCCTCGACCAGGCCGAAACGATCGCCAACAAGGCCAAGGATTCGTTCGTCACTGTCGAACGGCTGCTCGTCGCCCTGACGCTGGCCACCAGCACTGCGGCGGGCAAGGCGCTTTCTGACGCCGGGGTGACCGCGCAGGCGCTGAATGCGGCGATCGAGGGCGTTCGCAAGGGCCGGACCGCGGACAGCGCCGGGGCGGAGGCCAATTTCGACGCGTTGAAGAAATATGCTCGCGACCTGACGCAGGCGGCGCGCGACGGCAAGCTCGATCCGGTAATCGGTCGCGACGAGGAAATCCGCCGGACCATTCAGGTGCTGGCACGGCGCACCAAGAATAACCCGGTGTTGATCGGCGAGCCGGGCGTCGGCAAGACTGCCGTGGTGGAAGGGTTGGCGTTGCGCATCGCCAATGGCGATGTCCCCGATGGCCTGAAGGACAAAAGGCTCATGTCGCTCGACATGGGTTCGCTCATCGCCGGGGCGAAATATCGCGGTGAATTCGAGGAACGCCTTAAGGGCGTGCTCGATGAGGTGCGGTCTGAAGGTAGTGACGTGGTGTTGTTCATCGACGAGATGCACACGCTGGTCGGCGCCGGCGCATCGGAAGGATCGATGGATGCGTCGAACCTGTTGAAGCCGGCGCTGGCGCGCGGCGAACTGCATTGCATCGGTGCGACGACGCTCAACGAATATCGCAAATATGTCGAAAAGGATGCGGCGCTGGAGCGGCGTTTCCAGCCGGTGATGATCGGCGAGCCGACCGTCGAGGACACGATTTCGATCCTGCGCGGCCTTAAGGAAAAATACGAGCTGCACCACGGCGTGCGCATCACCGATGGTGCCATCGTGGCCGCCGCGACGCTTTCGAACCGCTATATTTCGGATCGCTTCCTGCCCGACAAGGCGATCGATCTGATGGACGAGGCATCATCACGGTTGCGGATGGAAGTTGAATCAAAGCCGGAGGAGATCGAGAATCTCGACCGGCGGATCATCCAGTTGAAGATCGAGGAGGGCGCCTTGGCCCGCGAAAGCGATGCGGCATCCAAGGAGCGGCTGACGGCATTGCAGGCCGAACTGTCCGAACTGGAGCAGGAATCGAGTGAACTGACGCTGCGCTGGCAGGGCGAAAAGGACAAGCTGGCGGCGGCAACGCGCATCAAGGAACAGCTTGATGCGGCGCGGCTGGAGGTAGAGCAGGCGCAGCGTGGTGGCGATTTTGCCCGCGCCGGCGAGCTGACCTATGGCCGCATCCCCGAACTTGAGGCGCAGCTTGTCGAGGCCGAAAGCGCCACCGCCAATGCGATGACGCGCGAGGAGGTTACCGCTGACGATATTGCCAGCGTCGTGTCGCGCTGGACCGGCATTCCGGTCGACCGGATGCTGGAGGGTGAGCGCGAAAAACTGCTGAAGATGGAGAGCATCCTGTCGGCGCAGGTGATCGGCCAGGCGGCGGCGGTGCACGCGGTTTCGGCGGCCGTGCGGCGGGCGCGGGCCGGCCTGCAGGACCCGAACCGGCCGCTGGGATCATTCCTGTTTCTGGGGCCGACGGGCGTTGGCAAGACCGAGTTGACCAAGGCGCTGGCGACTTTCCTGTTTGACGATCCGCGCGCCATGGTGCGCATCGACATGAGCGAATATATGGAAAAACATGCGGTTGCGCGGTTGATCGGTGCGCCGCCAGGCTATGTCGGGTACGAAGAAGGCGGTGTTCTGACCGAGGCGGTGCGGCGCCGACCGTATCAGGTTGTGCTGTTCGATGAGGTCGAAAAGGCGCACGGCGATGTGTTCAACATCCTGCTTCAAGTGCTGGATGATGGCCGGCTGACCGATGGGCAGGGGCGGACGGTGGATTTCACCAACACGATGATCATCCTGACGTCGAACCTTGGCTCGCAATATATTGCCGCGCTGCGCGACGATCAGCCGGTGGCGGATGCGGAGGCGCAGGTGATGGAGGTTGTGCGCGGCCATTTCCGGCCGGAATTCCTCAATCGGCTAGATGAAATCGTTCTGTTCCAGCGGCTTGGCGAAGCGGCGATGGCGCCGATCGTCGATCTGCAGGTCTTGCGTGTGCAAGCGTTGCTGAAGGATCGCAAGATCGTGCTGGACCTGACCGACGCGGCGCGGCGCTGGCTGGCGCGGGTCGGCTATGATCCGGTGTACGGCGCGCGGCCATTGAAGCGCACCGTGCAGAAGCACCTGCAGGACCCGCTTGCCGACCTGATCCTTGGCGGATCAGTCAGCGATGGCAGCACCGTGAATGTGGATGAAGGTGACGGGCGGCTGGTATTGACGCCGGCAGCCAACGCCGCCTGACCTAGTTGCTGCCGGATTTGCTACGAGTGTCATCGACAAGCCTGTTGGCAAAGCTCTGGTTGGTATCGTCAATATATTGCCACTGGCTTTTGGTGTGGCAGGTCTTTTTCCGCTTCACCAGGCTACCTGTTTCCTTTTCAGTGCGGCAGATCATGCGTTCCTTTTCCACCGATTGCACAGCCGTCGCAGCGGCGGCCTGTGGCTCTGCAGCGACTACAGCGCTGCAGAGCATGGCGCTGGGAATGACCATACTGATCAACAGATTCCGAGTCTTCACGTGTGTCTCTCCACCAGAATAGGAACTAAAGCTGTTTAATGCATCCGGCGCATGGGCTGCAACCTTCCTTTGGTGTTGAACCAAAAGCCTAACGGCGCAACATGGCGGCATGATGAGCAACCCAGGCCCCAAAGCGATCGTCAAAGATGCGCAATGGTTTCCGCATCGGTACGATCCCAGCCATGATGCGGTGCATTTTCGCAAATTGCCGCGCCAGGCCCACCGCGATGCCGTGTTCATCACCGACGACTATATTCCGGCCGGCGAGCCGGTCGTGGTTCGCCGCGGCGAGGCAATGGCGGCCAGGCCAGTCGCGGCGCCGATCCATTTCATCTTTCATTCGGCCTTTTGCTGCTCGACATTGTTGGCGCGGGCCTTTGACATCGAAGGCGTATCGATGGGCCTGAAGGAGCCTGTGCTGCTCAACGATTTGGTCGGGTGGCAACAGCGCGGCGGAACGGCGCGGCAGATTGCGCCGGTGCTCGACGATGGGCTGGCGTTGCTGGCGCGGCCGTTCGGCAAGGGCGAGGCGGTGATCGTGAAGCCATCTAACGTGACGCTTGGGCTGGCGCCGGGCATCATGACGATGCGGCCTGCGGCAAGAGCGCTGCTGCTGCACGCGCCGGTTCGGGTGTATCTCGGTTCGATCGCCAAAAAGGGCATGACCGGGCGGTTGTGGGTGCGAGAACTGCTGGTGAAGCAGATGCGCGAAGGGCTGCACAATCTGGGCTTCAGTGGCGAGGATTATCTCGGCCAAACCGATCTGCAGGTGGCTGCAATGGGCTGGCTTGCACAGCATGCACTGTTCGCGCGGATGATCGATCAATTTGGACCGGACCGGGTGCGCAGCCTCGATTCTGAAACGCTGATGGCCGACCCGGCAGCGGCGGTCGACGCGCTGGCCCGTTTCTACAGATTGGCGGTCAATGCGGCCGGCGTCGTCGCCAGCCCTGCCTTCACGCGCCACTCAAAATCGGGCGACAAATTCGCCGGCGCCGAACGCACTGCAGAGAATGCGGCGGCGGCACGCGGCCATGAGGATGAGATCGAAAAGGTCATCGTCTGGACGGCAGCGGTGGCACAGGCTGCCGGCGTGCCGATGCGATTGCCGGCGGGGCTTTTGGACTGAACCTAAAGCAGCCGCGCTGCGTGCCAGTGCAGATGGTCGGCGATGAAGCTCTGGATGAACCAATAGCTGTGATCGTAGCCCGGGTGCAGGCGCAACGTCAGCGGGATTTTGGCGGCGGCGCAGGCGGCCTCCAGACGCTCCGGTTGCAATTGGCTGTCGAGGAACTGGTCGGCCAGGCCCTGATCCACCAGCAGATCGGGGACGCGGGCGCCGGCGGCGATGAGCGCGCAAGCGTCATGGGCATCCCAGGCGGCCGTGTCATCGCCAAGATAGAGTGGCAGCGCCTTTTGGCCCCAGGGTGCCTGCGAGGGTGCAACGATGGGGGCGAAGGCCGAGACGCTGCGGAAATGGCCGGGGTGTTTCAGCGCCAGCGTCAGCGCGCCATGGCCGCCCATCGAATGGCCGAGGATCGCGCTGTAGCCCGGCTTTGCCGGAAAATTGGCCGCGATGATGCCGGGCAATTCGTCGATCAGCCAGCTGCGCATCTGGAAATGCGGTGCCCAGGGGTTCTGGGTTGCATCAAGGTAGAAACTGGCGGCCTGCCCCATGTCATACGCCGCATCATCTGCGACGATTTCGCCGCGCGGCGAGGTATCGGGTGTCACCAGTATCAGGCCGAGTTGGGCGGCCAGCCGCTGGGCACCGGCCTTGATGGCGAAGGTTTCCTCGGTGCAGGTTAGGCCGGCAAGGCACCAGACGACAGGGAAGGGGCCATCGCCCGGAGGGGTAAACACGCCGAATCGCATTGCCGTGCCGGTGCTGTTGCTGGCGTGGGAATGAAAGGATTGGCTGCCGCCGTGGCAGGCGGTGCTGGCGATGGTTTGCATGGGGGCCCTTTTTTTGCTGCGCGGGCGTTGCCGGCGCGTTTGGATTGCGGGGCGCGGTGATGCTTTATCCCGCTCGGCAGCGCCGAGGCGCCCTCTCCCGCAAAGAGGGGCTTAGAATACCACCACCGAACGGATGCTTTCGCCGGCGTGCATCAGATCAAAGCCCTTGTTGATCTCGTCGAGGCTTAGGACATGGGTGATCATCGGGTCGATTTCAATCTTGCCGTTCATGTACCAGTCGACGATCTTGGGTACATCTGTGCGGCCCTTGGCGCCGCCGAATGCGGTGCCGCGCCAGTTGCGGCCGGTGACGAGCTGGAACGGACGGGTGCTGATTTCCTTGCCGGCCTCGGCGACGCCAATGATGATGCTGGTCCCCCAGCCGCGGTGGCACGCCTCGAGCGCCTGGCGCATCACGGTCGTGTTGCCGGTGCAATCAAAGGTGTAGTCCGCCCCGCCGTCGGTTAACGCGACCAGATGCGCGACGAGATCGCCCTCGATCAGGGTCGGATTGACGAAATGGGTCATCCCGAAACGCGTTCCCCATTCTTCGCGCGCGGGGTTGATGTCGACGCCGATGATCGTCCCCGCCCCGGCCAGTCGGGCGCCCTGCAGCACGTTCAGCCCGATCCCGCCAAGCCCGAACACGATCACCGTATCCCCCACCTGCACCTTGGCGGTGTTGACGACCGCGCCGACCCCGGTGGTGACACCGCAACCGACATAGCAGCTCGATTTGAACGGCGCGTCCGACCGGATTTTCGCGACCGCGATTTCGGGCAGGACGGTGAAATTCGAAAAGGTCGAACAGCCCATATAGTGGAAGATCGGTTGCCCCCTGTAGGAAAAGCGGCTCGTCCCATCGGGCATCACTCCTTTGCCCTGCGTGGCGCGGATCGCGGTGCACAGATTGGTCTTGCCGCTGAGGCATGACTTACACTGACGGCATTCGGGGGTGTAGAGCGGGATGACATGGTCGCCCGGTACCACGCTGGTTACACCCGCGCCGACTTCACGCACCACGCCCGCACCTTCATGCCCGAGCACACTGGGGAACAGTCCCTCGCTGTCCAGCCC
>JBBQPR010000053.1:0-21315 GCA_038217075.1 Sphingomonadales bacterium | reverse complement strand
GGTGCTCTACTTCGCCGTTGTGCGCCCCACCTTGCCAAAGGTCGGCCGCGTCATCGACGAGCGTGAGGGCAGGGTGGCAGGCGATCTGGATGCCGCCGAAGCCGCCAAAGGCGAAGCCGATGCGATCCGCACCCGCTACGATGATGGCATGACGGCGGCACGCGAAGCCGCCCAGGGCGAAGTCGCTGCGGCTCAGGCTTCGGCTGCGGCTGCGTCGGAAACACGGATGAAGGAACTCGGCGCCGTTCTGGATGCTCGCGCGGCGGAAGCGGCGTCGCGCATCGACGCTTCGCGCCTCGCTGCACGCGCAACGCTGGCGGCGACCACAACCGATCTCACCGGAAAAGCCATCGCGCGGCTGACCGGCCTCGACGTGCCGCCCGCCGAAATCGAAGCGGCGCTGGCGGCGCAGAACTAGGAACGATTCGTGGCCGACACCCTGCAAGCAACCAGTGAAACCCCGGTAATGGAACTCCACGCCGGCACCGAAGTGCCGGCCGCGGACCACCATGTCGAGGCGACGCTGCTCGGCCAAGGCCCGGAATTCTGGGTCTATGTGTCGATGACGATCTTCTTCGTACTCGCCATCTTCGTCGGGAAACTGCCCAGCCGTATCACCAGCGCGCTGGATGCCCGCATCGCCGCCGTGAAGCGCCAGCTTGACGAGGCCCGCGCCATCCGCACCGAAGCGGAGGCGCTGCTCGCCGAAGCCAATACCAGCCGCGACGCCGCCACCAAGGATGCACAGGCCATCATCGCCCGCGCCCATGCCGAAGCCGCCGAACTTGTCGCCGAAAGCCAGGCCAACGCCGCGCTCACCATCGAGCGCCGCACCGCCGCCGCCGAGGCCAAGATCGCCGCCGCAGAACGCGCCGCCGAAGCCGAGCTTCGCGCCGATGTCGCGCGCCGCGTCACCGCCGCTGCGACCTCTATCATCACCGCAAAAGCGGACAAGGCGCTGCAAACGCGCCTCGCCGATGAAGCGATTGCCGGCCTCGATCGTCGCTTGCACTGATCGTCGCAACCGTCGCTGATGTAACGTTAGAAGAAAATTAACATTTATGTGTCATCTACCTCTTTGGGGGTAGTTATGAACACATTGATACTGAGTTTGCGCGTCCGAACCGCGCCATATTTTGCTACTGGCGTGATTGGCGGGTTCACGCTCGTTTGGGTCTTCAAGCTTCTCCACGGCTGAACGCGGCTCTCGTCAGGCCAACGCGTCGCCGTCAACCCACATGGGTGGCGCCCGCACCGCTGTGCAGGCGGTCATTGGGTCGCTTGCCGGCATTGCTACCGGCGGTGTTCGCCGCCAATTGCACCCGCACGACCAATATGATAGCGAACGCGCCACGATGAAAAGAACTCTTTCAATGCGCCGATGAGGCTGTGACCTCCTGCGACCCATTCCGGTTCGCGGTTCCATCCTGCTCATCCTGCCCATCGAAAGAGCGACTTCCTTGATCAATATCATTCCTGCGCAGGTTGCCGACCTGCCCGAAATCGACACCTTGCTCGATGCCGGCTTCGGCCCTGCGCGCCACAATCGCACCGCCTACAGGTTGCGCGACGGCCTGGTGCCCGATCCAGCCTTGTCCTTCGTTGCGCGCCTGAACATGCAGCCGAGCGCCCCCCTTATCGGTTCGCTGCAATGCTGGCCGCTGCAATTGCGCAGTGCAGATGGTAACTTGGCACCACTCACGCTGCTCGGGCCTGTCGTCACGGCGGCGACGCATCGCGGGCACGGGGTCGCTACGGCCTTGATGGGCGCAGCGCTTGCTGCCATCGATACCACCGGGCGCGGGCCCGTGCTGCTGATCGGCGATGTGCCATTTTATGACCGCTTCGGCTTTTCCACGGCCGCCACGGCAAACTGGATGCTGCCTGGTCCTGTCGATCGTACACGGCTGCTGCTGCGCGGTGTCGCGGATGCACTGCCGGCCGTCGGCTGGATCGAACCGTCGGTGGCCGTTCGAAAGGTCGCCTGACCATCTGCCGCATGGGTAGGGGAGTTGCGATGCCCCGGCCATGGCCTATGTAAGTGGCATGACCGGCCCATCCACACCCCGCGATTCAGCCGGCCGCAGCCCGGCTGACCTCGCCGCCCTGCTCGGCAAGGGCAAATTGCCGCCAGTACATCTGTGGCACCCGACCCACTGCGGCGATTCAGAGATGCGGATTGCGTCCGATGGCACCTGGTTCCATCAGGGCTCGCCCATAGGCCGAAAGGAACTGGTGAAGCTTTTCTCAACCATTTTGCGCCGCGAACCCGATGGCGGCCATGTGCTGGTGACGCCGGTGGAAAAGCTCGACATTCAGGTCGATGATGCGCCGTTCCTCGCCGTGGAGGCGACCATCGATGGCGAAGGCCGCGACCGCCGCATCATCTTTCGCCTCAACACCGATGATCTGGTCGCCGCGGGGCCTGAAAATCTACTGTGTGTCGAAACCGCTACCGATGGCACACCGCGCCCCTATGTGCATGTTCGCAACGGGTTACAGGCCCTGGTCAACCGCCCGGTCTTCTATCAACTCGCCGACCTCGCGCTGGCAGACGCCGCAAACGAGGCAGGGACCGGCCCGCCTGGCCTGTGGAGCAACGGCGCTTTCTTTCCGTTCATGCCCGCCTGATGGCAATCGAGCGTTTGCGAGCAGCATTGCTGGCGGATGTGGCCGGCCTTGAACAGTTGGCTGCGCGCCCGCCGGCATTGCGCGGCGATTGGGATGTCACAGCCGAAGCGCCGCTCGAAATCGCCAATGGACTGTCCGCCGCTGCCGTGCTGATCGCCGTAACCAATGAGGCTGAGCCGCAAATGCTGCTCACCAAGCGCCCCGAAACCATGAAGCGCCATCCTGGTCAGATTGCGTTTCCCGGCGGCCGTGTCGATCCCGGCGATGCCGATGATATCGACGCGGCGTTGCGCGAGGCGGAGGAAGAGGTGGCGCTCGATCGTCGCCAGGTCGAGGTGCTGGGCCTGCTCGATCGCTACGAAACCGGCACCGGTTTTTCGATTCGGCCGGTGGTGGCTGTCGTGCCGCCCGGGTTGGTGCTGGTGCCCCATGTTCGCGAGGTGGCGGAGGTGTTCCACGTGCCTTTCGCCCATGTCATCGACCCCGCTAACCACGAGGTGCGCAACGGGTTCTGGCAGGGCCGGGCGCGGCGTTACTATGTCATCCGCGCCGGCGAACGTGAGATCTGGGGCGCCACGGCCGGCATCATCGTCAACCTGTCACGGCGGATGGCGTGATCCTGCCACCGCAAGCCTGGGCGACGACACCGGCGGGCGCGGCGCTGCTTGCCGCGCTCGATGCCGGCGATGGCACGACGCGGCTGGTTGGCGGGGCGGTGCGCGATGCACTGCTCGGCCATGGCGGCGGCGATATCGATCTGGCGACCCGGCTGGAACCCGCCGAAGTCATGCAAAGGCTGAAGGTGGCGGGTCTCAAGGCAGTGCCGACCGGCCTCGCCCATGGCACGGTCACGGCTGTCGCCAAAGGGCTTTCGGTGGAAATCACCACCCTGCGCCGTGATGTGGCGACCGATGGCCGCCACGCCAGGGTCGAATTCACCAGCGATTGGGAGGAGGACGCCAGCCGCCGCGACTTCACCATCAACGCGCTCTACGCCCGGCTGCCGGGCGGGGAAATCAGCGATTTCTTCGGCGGCATCGACGATCTCAGGGCGCAGCGTGTGCGCTTCATCGGCTCGCCGTTACAGCGCATCGCCGAGGACCATCTGCGCATCCTGCGCTTTTTTCGCTTTTCGGCGCGCTTTGCCCGATCCGCCGGCGCTCCCGCCATCGATCCCGAAGGCCTTGCAGCCTGTACCGCGCGCGCCAATGATCTGATGGCGCTGTCCCGCGAACGCATCGCCACCGAATTGCGCGGGCTGTTGTCGGTCGCAGACCCGCTGCCGGTGCTGGCGCTGATGGTCGAACACGGCATCTGGCATCCGGTGCTGCCCGAAATCAGCGCCGCGCGCCTGCCGGTGCTGGCGCGCACCATCACCGCCGAAATCGATAGCGGGGTGGCGCCCGATTGGCGGCGGCGGCTGGCGGCGCTGCTGCCGCCGGATCCGGCGCTTGTCGATACGATCGCGGCGCGGCTGCGGCTCTCCAATGCCGATCGCGCGCGGCTGGCCCAGGCTGCACCCGCCTGGGCTGGTGAACCGCTGCACCCCGCAGCATGGCGGCTTGGCGCCGAAGCCGTTGTCGATCGCCTGCTGATCGCCGGAGAGGCGGGGCCGGAAATCCCGGCGCTGGCGGCGTGGCAACGCCCGCGCCTGCCGGTATCGGGCCGCGATCTGATGGCGCGCGGCATTGCGCAAGGGCCAGAGGTGGCGCGGCGGCTGGGACAGTTCGAACGGCAATGGGTCGCGGCCGGTTTTCCGCAGGATTCGGCGACGGTCGCAGCCCTGTTGGACAGCGCCGTCGCCGGGACCTGAAGCCAGTCGACCTGCTGCCCCCTGAAAGGGAAGTCGGGTCGGCCTGAGGCACAGCCCCGTATACCAAAAGTTAGGGAATGTTGCACGCCGGGGCCATCTTGCCGGCGGGGCGGTTCACCGCATTTCCTCAGGCTTTGGGTCGATTTTCAGCCCTTGCCAGCCCCCGGCGGCCGCCCACGCCGCGGGCCATCGCTTACCGCAACCTTGATGCCCCGCCGTACCAGTGCCTCGCGCAACAGATATTCGATTTCGGCATTGGTGCTGCGCAAGTCGGTGGCGGCGGCGCGCTCGATGGCGTCGTGCAATGCCGGGTCAAGCCGCAGTGCAAAGGCCTTGCGCGCCGTCACGGCATCATTGGTACAGGCTGCCGGTGTTCAGCACGGGCTGGGTGTCCCGCTCGCCGCACAGGACAACCATCAGGTTTGAAACCATCGCAGCGCGCCGTTCGTCGTCAAGCTCCACGACCTTTTTCTCGCTCAGCATCGCCAGCGCCATCTCCACCATGCCGACAGCGCCCGCGACCAGCGTTTCGCGCGCCGCAACGACCGCCGCCGCCTGTTGCCGACGCAGCATGGCGCCGGCAATTTCGGGCGCATAGGCCAGGTGGGTAAAGCCACATTCGTCCACCGTGATGCCAGCCACCGCCAATCGCGCCATCAATTCGGTGCGCAATTCGCCGCCGATCTGCTCATGGTCGCCGCGCAGCGTCACTTCCTTGTGCTCGAAATCGTCATAGGGATAACGGGCGCCGATCGTCCGCACCGCGACCTCGATCTGCGCCGAAACAAAGGCGCCGAAATCATCGACATCGAACAACGCCTGTGCCGAATCGGTAACCCGCCACACGACCTGCGTCGCGATTTCGATCGGGTTGCCGCGCTGATCGTTAACCTTGATGGTCTGTGAGATAAGGTTGTGGGCGCGCAGCGAAATCTTCTTCTTGCCCATCCACGGCCAGGTCCAGCGCAGACCGGGGTTGCGGTCGCTGCCGCGATAGGCACCGAACAGGGTGATGGCGGCCGCCTCGTTCGGCTGCACCTTGTAGAATCCCGGCAAGATGAAGAATATTGCCAGCATCCCCGCGATCAGCACCACGAACATGGATTCGTCACGATTTGCCACGGCCAGGAACGCATAGATTTCGACCAGCAGCAGCACGAACAGCAGCCCCAGCATCACAAAGCCGTTGCCACCACCGCCACGCACTTCGCGGCTTGGTTCATGCACCAAATGGGTATTGGACATCGCTATCGCCCCCGTAAAAGACGATATCATATTTATATCAAATTTTACGCCGCGCAAGTAAATTCAGCACCAGCCGTGTCGGCCCTGTTCGAACCCATGCCGCCCTTGACACGGCATGGCGACCAGGAACTCCAGATACTGGCTACCGAAATCGCATTGCACTGCCTGACGTGGCCGGAATGTCCGCCCACCGGTCGCACTCGCCACAACAATCAAAAGAGGAGCGGACGAGCGTCAGAACCGCTCCGCCACCAGCCGCGCTTATTCGGCCGATCCGTCATCCTCCGGCGGCCGCCGCTTCGGTTTGAATATGCCTGCCGGGTCGCGATAAGCCGCATAGGCGAAGAAGGCGAACATCGCGAACAGCAGCACGACGAAGAGGAGAACAGCAATCATCGGCAATACCTAGCGCAGCCGCTGGCCAAAGGCGATACCCCGCCGGGTCGCATCATCCGAACTTGTTGTCGCGGGGGAAACCGGTGGGCGGCAACCGCCCGGCACTGCCGCGGCCACCTTTCCAGAACCCCAGGTCGCTTTCCGTCCGCGTCCGCGCCGATGTACCGCCCATGGTCCAGCTGAGGCCATCCGCCATGACGAAGCTGCGGGCATCGGAAAGCCCGCCATCCTTGTACTTCTGCAACGCGACACCCTGCCCACGCGCCATGGTCGGAAGGTCGGCCACCGGAAACACCAGCAGCTTGCGGTTTTCGCCGATCACCGCAACCATGTCATCGCCCTCGGCAATTGGCCGCACGATCGCCAGCCTGGCGGCGTCTCGGGGGTTCAACACCTGCCGCCCCTTGCGGGTTTCGGCCAGCACATCGGCAGCCGCGACGATGAAGCCGCGCCCGTCGCTCGCCGCCAGCAAAAGCCGGGTATCCGGGCGCCAGACCGCGAGTTGCACGATCTCGGTGCCTTCGGCCAGGTCGATCATCAGCCGCAAGGGCTCGCCAAACCCGCGCCCGCCCGGCAATTTATCGGGTGTCAGCGTGTAAAATCGCCCGTCCGACGCCGCCACCATGATCTTTTCGGTCGTATAGGTGTGGAACGCGAACGCCGGGCCATCGCCTTCCTTGAACTTCATTGCGTCGCCCGCGGCCAGGTCGCCATGGCCCTTCATCGCGCGTATCCAGCCCTTCTCGCTGGCGATGATCGTCAACGGCTCCTTGTCGATCATTTCCTCAAGGCTGATCATCTTCACGTTCGGCGCCGTTTCGATGGCGGTGCGCCGCATGCCCAGCACAGTCGTCGGACCAAAGGCGGCGCGCAGCGCGGCAAGATCTGTGGCCAGCCGCTCTGTCTGTTCGCCGGGCGACGCGATCAACGCACGCAAACCCTTGGCTTCCAGCGTCAGCGCCTTGTTTTCGCGCGTGATCTCGATCTCTTCAAGCCGGCGCAAGGACCGCAGGCGCATGTTCAAAATCGCATCGGCCTGCACCGGAGTCAGGTCGAATGCCGTCATCAGATCGGCCTTTGCGTCATCGGCCTCGCGGATGATGCGGATGACCTCGTCCAGGTTCAGATAGGCCTTCAACAGCCCACCCAGAACCTCCAGCCGCGCCTCGATCTTGCCCAGTCGGTATTCGCTGCGCGCGATCAAGACTTCGCGCTGGTGCACCAGCCATTTGCCGATGACCTGCTTCAACGACAAAACGCCCGGCCTGCCATGGTCGAGCACGTTCATGTTGAGCGGCACGCGCACTTCCAGATCGGTCAGCTTGAACAGGCTTTCCATCAACACATCGGGGTCGACGTTGCGCGATCTCGGTTGCAGGATGATGCGCACCTGCTCGTCGCTATGGTCGTCGATATCGCCCAGGATCGGCAGTTTTTTCTCTGAAACCAGCTCGGCCAGCGCCTCGATCAGCTTGCCCTTGACGACCTGATAGGGGATCTCGCTGACCTCGATGGACCAGGTGCCACCCTTTTCCTCAATCTTTTGCCAGCGCGCGCGCAGCCGGAAACTGCCGCGCCCCGTGGCATAGGATTCAGCAATGCTGGCGGCCGGCTCCACGCATATCCCGCCGGTCGGAAAATCCGGGCCCTTTACCCATTCAAGCAACGCCGCGTTCGGCAGATCGGGGTCCGCCAGCAATGCCATCGCCGCATCCAGTATCTCGGCGGCATTGTGCGGTGGAATGCTGGTCGCCATGCCCACGGCAATGCCCGATGACCCATTGGCCAGCAGGTTGGGGAACATGCCGGGGAAAACTTCCGGCTCTTCTTCCTCGCCATTATATGTCGTGCGGAAATCGACGCTGGATTCGTCCAGCCCGTCCATCAGGATCGACGCCGCGGCGGTCAACCGCGCCTCGGTATAGCGCATGGCGGCGGCGTTATCGCCGTCGATATTGCCGAAATTGCCCTGGCCGTCGATAAGCGGGTAGCGCAGCGAAAAATCCTGGGACAGCCGCACCAGCGCGTCATAGATCGATTGGTCGCCGTGCGGGTGATATTTGCCCATCACATCGCCGACGACGCGCGCGGATTTCTTGTAGGCGACATTGGCCCCGCCATCGATCCGCGCCACATCGGTGCCTGGGTCCAGTTTCAACAGCCGCATGCCCCACAGGATGCGGCGGTGTACGGGCTTCAACCCGTCGCGCAGATCGGGCAGCGACCGCGCCGTGATCGTTGAAAGTGCATAGACCAGATAGCGATCGCCAAGCGCTTCATCGAACGGCGTATCGAGAATGCGATCGGTTTCTGATGGTTCGGACGGGGGCAGGGTGGTGGTGTTTCTGGCCATGGCCGGCGATAGCGCACCAACGCGGAGGCGTCCACAATTGCCGACGCGAAGGCGTCCAAAACTGACGCCGCGAAGGCGTCCAAAACTGACGCCGCGAAGGCGTCCACAAACGCCGCCGCCGGATGTCCACAACTGACCGCTACTGCGTGGCCATACGTCCTGCGAACCGTTGCCGCGCCGCCAAGATGCCCGGCCGCCCGGGCAGCACGTCACGCTCGAGAAAATAGCCGGTCAACTTCAGGCCATCGGTGATACCCGCCGCGTCGGCAGCGCCTTTGCCGATCAGAAACGCCGGCAATGGCAACAGCCGCGCCGCCCAGGATTGGCCGGCGCCCCGCGATACTGCCTGGCTGGACTTGGGCGATACGAACGCCAGATCCTCTACGGTCCCGGTGGCGGCACACCGTGACAGGTCGATGCCAAAGCCCAGCACCCCAAGCAGCAGATGCTCATATCGGACGACGCCGTCGCCCAGCCGCAGCGGCCCGGCCCCGGCAGCAATGGCCGTCACCAGTGCCTCCAGCGCGCCATATAGCGCCGGATGGGGGTCCGCCTCCGCCAGTGCGGCGGCGGTCAGCGTCGTCAGCCAGTCCAGCGCCGCGAGCGCCACGCCGGTGGTGGCCAGCGCCGCCCGCGCGTCGGTCAATTCCACCGACGCCGCCGCCAATTGCGTATCCACCCGGGCTTGCAGCGACAGCGCCACGCCATTGCCCGCTTGCAGCACTGGCCGCAGCTTGCGCGATCGCCCGCCGCGCACATAGCCCGCCATCAGCCCATGCGCCGGCGTCAGAAACCGCACCACCGCGCCATGTTCGCCATGGGGCAACAGCGTAAGCACGATAGCGGGCGTATCGATGTGCACGCGCCATTCCTACCGCGCCACCATGCCGACAGCCAGCCCGGCTGCGTCACATTCGCTGCCTGCATACCGGTCACGCCATTTTCCAAACGGGCGACCCGGGTAAAATTAATGGCTGGCTTCGGTCCTTTCGGTGCGTGCCTTCGCAACTGCCGCGGCACCAGCGCTCGTGCGACTTGGCCCGTTGCACCGGCGCGCCGCAATTGATCGCGCAAATCGTGAACCTTCGGAACGTCGAGTCGACCAGCGACAGATCGGTAAAATCCGGCCAGGTTGGCTGGCAATTTTGATTATTCCGAACGAGTTAACGACCGCGGACCGCACGTGCCATCGCGGTCATTCTACCAGCGGCGGCGTCTGTCCCGTTACTGACCCGCTAGGGCTTGAATCCATAGGTATAGCGCATCTGGATCAAGAATCATGGCAAGCCGTCCACAGCAATTCCTACCTATTTATTAAGAAAATTGGAATCGGCAGACTTTCCGTCTTCCGATTTTGGAACGCAGGAGCTTCACATGCCAAAGATCAACGGCCCATCGCTTGCGCTGGGCATTCTGCTTGCAACCTCTGCCGCGCCGACGCTCGCCGCGACACCGATCCCTTCCTGCGCGCTCACCGATGTTACCGGCGCGGTCGCCTGCAGCGGCTATTTTGCCGGCAATCTGAACAGCGGCAATGGCGGTGATATCCTCGCCCAGAAATCAGCGCTCCAGTCGATTGGCTTCACCTGGGATGGCAATTTCGGGAGCGTTGAAAAGCTCACGAGCTTTACCGGCAATCTCATTGATTTCTCAACGCTACTGACCGACTTCAGCTTCGTTTCGGTGCATTGGGGTGCAGGGGAAGGCCCTTTCAAGACCCAAGGGGGCACGACCGGCTTCTACAAGATCGGCGCCGGCTCCGGGCTGGACAAGATCGCTTCCGCATTTGGTTCGC
This sequence comes from Sphingomonadales bacterium, assembly GCA_038217075.1. Taxonomy (GTDB): domain Bacteria; phylum Pseudomonadota; class Alphaproteobacteria; order Sphingomonadales; family Sphingomonadaceae; genus Sandarakinorhabdus. Next base: position 11,082 of record JBBQPR010000053.1, on the reverse strand, counting down.
TATCCAATGCGGTGCTCTACCGTACCGCGCTTGCCGGTGAAGGCGGCGGTGGCGGTGGCGGTGGTGGTGGTGGCGGTGAGGGCGGCGGCGGCGGTGGCGGCGTCGGCGAAGTCCCGGAACCGCTCATCTGGGCGCAACTGATTGTCGGCCTCGGGATGGTCGGCTTTGCATCGCGCCGGCGCCGGATTACCGTTGCATCCTGACAACGGTAGCCACGTCAAACGCTTGCGGGCTCGGCTGGGTCAATCGACCCAGCCGAGCCCGGAATCGCGATACACCGCCCGATCCTCGGCCCAATCTTCCTTCACCTTGACGTGCAGGAACAGGTGCACTTTCTTGCCGGTCAATTCCGCAATGCCGGCGCGCGAATTGGCGCCGATTTCCTTGATGCGCGAGCCGCCCTTGCCCAGAACAATGGCGCGCTGTGTCTCGCGCTCTACCAATATCTGCTGGTGGATGGCGATGCTGCCGTCGCGCCGTTCTTCCCATTTTTCGGTCTCTACCGTGCTGGCATAAGGCAGCTCGGCGTGCAGCTGGTTGTAAATCTGCTCGCGGGTAATCTCTGCGGCCATCAATCGCGTCGTCGCATCGGTCAACTGGTCTTCCGGAAAATGCCAGGCCGATACCGGCATCGCGGCCGCGAGCGCCCCTCGCAATTCGCTCACCCCGTCGCCGGTATTGGCCGAAACGAACCAGGTATCGCCAAACGCCGCCATCGAATTTGCATGCGCTGCCAGCTCCAGCAGGCGTGGCTTGGCGGCGATGTCGACCTTGTTCAGCACCAGCAACTTGGGCTCTGGCCGATCTCGAAGCGCCTCCAGAATCGCCGACGGCTCATCGCGGAAACCTGTCTTTGCGTCGACGACGAAAGCGATCAGATCGGCACCCTCTGCCCCCTCCCACGCCGCGCGCACCATGGCGCGGTCCAATCGCCGGCGCGGCGCGAAAATGCCGGGCGTGTCGATCAGCAGCATCTGCGACGCGCCTTCGGTGGCGATGCCGATCAACCGGGTGCGGGTCGTCTGCACCTTGGCCGAAACGATCGCCACCTTCTGCCCGACCAGCGCGTTGACCAATGTCGATTTGCCGGCATTGGGGGCGCCGACAATGGCAACAGAGCCACAGCGGATCTCGGCGGCGGACGTATCGTTGATTTCTGTCATTTTGGAACCTTTGCCAGCAAGGCTACAGCAGCGGCCTTTTCGGCCTCCTGCTTGCTGGCGCCTTCGCCGCGTTGAGAAGTTTCGCCGCGAACGACAACTTCGATGGTAAAGCGCGGTGCATGATCGGGCCCTTGCCGATCGACCACGGCATAGATTGGCATACCGCGCCGGCGTTTCAACGCCCATTCCTGCAACCGCGATTTCGGATCAACGAGCAAACGAGGCCCGTCCTGCAACAACCGCGCCCATTCGCGCCGCACAAAGGCTTCGGCAACAGCCCAGCCGCCATCGATGAAAATCGCCGCGACCAGCGCCTCGGCGACATCGCCCAGCACATTGTCGGTCTGGTGCAACCCTTTGGCGCGGGCGCTCGCCTCCATGATCAGCCGTTCGGGCACGCCCAACGCCCGTGCCACCTCCGCATTGGCAGGCCCTTCGACAAGCGCGTGAAGCCGCGAGGTCAATCGGCCTTCCGCCTCGTCATGATCGGCATACAGCCAGGCCGCAACGGCACAGCCCAGCACCCGGTCGCCCAGGAATTCCAGCCGTTGATAGCTGTCGGCACCCTTGGCGACGCTGCTGTGCGTCAACGCCCGGCGCACCAGCCCGATATCGACAAAGCCATGGCCCAGCCTGTCTTTCGCCCAGCTTGCGAGTTCGGCATCGCTATGACTCACAAGGCCACCATCAGATCGACATCAGATTGGCAGACCGATGCGGTCGCGGCGTAGTTCCACCCCCGGCGCGATCGAAAAAAAGATGCGGTCGGCGCGGCCGATGATATTGGCCATCGGCACCATCCCCACGCCGCCTTCGGCCAACGAAAAGCGGCTGTCGGCCGAATCATCCCGATTGTCGCCCAGAACGAACAAGTGACCCGGCGGCACCACGACAGGCCGCGTTGTGTCGCGCACATCATTTGCAATCTGGTCTATCACTTCAAAGCGTCGGCCCGAGGGAAGGGTTTCGACAAAGGTTGGATAGCGACAAACCGGTCGCCCGGCGGAATCCGTGTCGCGAAAGCTCGGCCGCCCGGGGCTCGAAATGCAATCATTGCCGCTGGCCGGCAGCAACACATCATCAATGCGCTGTTTCGGCACCAATGCCCCGTTCAGAATGATCTGGCCGGCTGCCATCGCCACCGTATCGCCGGGCAGACCGATGACGCGCTTGATGTAATCGGTCCGATTGTCGCGCGGTGTCTTGAAAACCACCACGTCGCCGCGCGCCGGCATGGCGCCGAAAATCCGCCCCTCGAACAAGGGCAGGCCGAGCGGCAGCGAATAACGGCTGTAGCCATAGGGCCATTTCGCCACGAACAGATAATCGCCGACCAGCAAGCGGGGCTGCATCGATTCCGAAGGGATGTTGAACGGCTCGAACACAAGGGTCCGCAGCCCCAGTGCCATCAGCACGGCCGTCAACAACAGCCGCGCGATGTTGCCCAGCGCCAGCCTTTGGGCGTCGGTGCGCGCCATATGGGCAGCGCGCGATTGGGCAAGGCGGTCGGACATCAACGAAGGCCTTCCCTCGCGCAGGGTCGAGGGTCAAGCCAAAGATGGCGGAGAAAGCGTCCGCAACTGCGACCTGGGGCGAAGGATAAGCGGTTTGCCAATCTTTCGCCCGTCGGCTCAACCGGTCTTTCGCCCGTCGGATCAACCGGTCTTTCGCCCGCCGGCTCAATGCGCCATTGTCCCGGCATGAGCACCGAAGATTCCGATCTCGCCGGCCTTGCTGCTGTCCCGCCGCTACTCGGCTTGTTTGCGGCTGAGCCGGATCGGTTGGCGCGCATGTGTTTTGATGTCGTTGGCATACGGTTCGATTTCAGCAAGCTCGCCGCAAGCGCAGCGGTCATCGATCGGCTGATGGCACTCGCCGCCGCTGCAGATTTCGACGGCTGGCGAGCCCGGCTGTTTGCCGGTGCGGTCGTCAACCCCAGCGAGAACCGCGCAGCCACGCATGTTGCGGAACGCGGCACCGGCACGCCAACCGACAATGCTGCGGCCGCTGCGGGCCAGGCCGCAATGCAGGCGCTGGTGGCCGACGTCCGCGCGTCCGACGTCAGCGATATCATTCACATCGGCATCGGCGGCTCCGCGCTGGGACCGGCTTTGCTGCTGGATGCGCTGGGCCGCGATGGCACGCTCGACGCCGATGGCCCCCGCGTCCATGTCGTCGCCAATATCGATGGCGAGGCACTGGCCCGCGCGGTGATGCAATGCGATCCGGCGCGCACCCGCATCGTCATTGTCTCCAAAACCTTCACCACCACCGAAACCATGACCAACGCAGCCTCCGCGCTGGCCTGGCTGGCACAACATGGCGTCGTCGATCCGCGCAGCCGCACGATCGCCGTCACGGCTGCACCCGAAAAGGCGCGGGCCTGGGGCGCTGGTGCCGTGCTGCCGTTCGCCGAAACCGTTGGTGGCCGCTATTCGCTCTGGTCGGCGGTGGGACTGCCCTATGCGCTGCGCTGCGGCTGGCCGGCCTGGGTGGCGCTGCGTGGCGGCGCTGCCGCCATGGACATGCATTTCCGCGATACGCCGGCAGCCGCCAACGTGCCGCTGTTCGCCGGGCTGCTGGATGTCTGGGCGGCGCGCTATCAGGGGCAGCAGGTCCGCGGCCTTTTCGCCTATGATGAGCGGCTGCGATTGCTGCCCAGCTTTCTCCAGCAGCTTGAAATGGAAAGCAATGGCAAGCGTGTAACGCGCAACGGCGCGCCGGTCGCCGGGCCAACCGCGGCTGTCACCTGGGGTGGCACCGGCACCGATGCCCAGCATGCGGTGTTCCAGTTGATCCATCAGGGCACGGTCGTCGGCCCTGTCGAGTTCGTTGCTGTACGCACGCCTGGCCACACCATGCCACCAACCCACCACAAGCAGTTGCTGGCCAATTGCTTTGCACAGGGCGCCGCCCTGATGCGGGGCCGCAGCCCGGCCGAAGCATTGGCGCTATCCGCCGGCGATATGGCGCTGGCGGCGGCGAAAACCTTCCCCGGAAACCGGCCGTCCGCCACCATCCTGCTCGACAATCTCGATCCGGCAACGATGGGCGCGCTGCTGGCGTTTTACGAGCACCGCACCTTTGCTGCTGCCGTCGCCATGGGCATCAATCCCTTCGATCAATGGGGCGTCGAACTCGGCAAGGAAATGGCGACAGCCGTCCTCGCTGGCGGCAATAGCGATTTCGACCCCTCCACCGCTGATTTGCTGACTCGCGCTGGCTTGCAATAGCCGGTTCTCCAGCCTGCAGCACTGGCCTGTTTCTGGCGCAGTCGTATCGGCGTTGCGCGTGTTTCAAACACTGGCGGTGTCGGATATCGCGCCGCGTGATTCGCCGGCCGCTTGCCGCGGCCGGCGCCCACATTATTTGCCGCGCGTCTTCCTGTGTTCTTCAAGGTCGAGCACCGCCGATTCATCTTCCGGCACCAGGCCCAGCCGCCGCGCAACTTCCTGATAGGCTTCGACTTCGCCGCCAAGATCCCGGCGGAACCGGTCCTTGTCGAGCTTTTCGTTGGTCTTCATGTCCCACAGCCGGCAGCCATCCGGGCTGATTTCATCGGCCAGGATGATCCGGCTGAAATCACCATCGAAAAGCCGCCCGAACTCCAGCTTGAAATCGACCAGCCGGATACCGACGCCGGCAAACAGCCCCGCCATGAAATCATTCACCCTAATCGCCATGTCGGCGATATCGTGCATCTCTTCCTGCGTGGCCCAGCCGAAAGCGGCGATATGTTCGTCGGTGATCAGCGGATCGTTGAGCGCATCGTCCTTGTAATAATATTCAAGGATGGTGCGGGGCAGGGGCGTGCCCTCCTCCAGGCCGAAACGCTTGGCCAGGCTGCCGGCGACGACGTTGCGAACCACGACCTCGATCGGCACGATCTCCACCTGGCGGACAAGCTGTTCGCGCATGTTGAGGCGGCGGATGAAGTGCGTCGGAATGCCGATGGTGGCCAACAATGTGAACAGATGCTCTGAGATGCGATTGTTGAGCACCCCCTTGCCGCTGATCGTGCCCTTTTTCTGGGCATTGAAGGCAGTCGCATCATCCTTGAAATACTGGATGATCGTTCCGGGTTCCGGCCCCTCATAGAGGATCTTGGCCTTGCCCTCGTAAATCTGGCGACGGCGCGTCATGGCTGTCCTCCTGATGGCCGGCCTGGGCGAGCCGAGCGCGGTTGAAAATCAAAGCCCCGGATACACCGGCAACGGTGCGCCCGGGGCGTTCCGAAGCACATAGCGCGCACCGGGGCGGCTTACAATGACCCGCGCTGAATCAGGGCCTGCGGCAGCTCTGATACAAGCAATTGCAGGTTGCGCATTGAACAGCGGCGCGTCCCCTTCTATCTGACAGGCATTGAACCTGCCCGACGGAGCGCTGCATGACCACGTTCGATTCCCGCGAACAAGCCTTTGAGAACAGGTTTGCCCATGATGCGGAGCTGCAATTCAACGTCGCGGCGCGTCGCGACAAGCTGCTCGGCCTGTGGGCGGCGGAAAAGCTGGGCCTGACCGGCGATGCCGCAGCGGCCTATGCCGGCAGCATTGTTTCTGTCGATCTGGAAGAAGCCGGCTTTGAAATCGTCGTGCGCAAGCTCGTTGCCGATCTGGCCGCAACAAGTGTCGGTGAAGCGATGGTGCGCGCCGCCCTTGATGAAAAAGCCGCCGAGGCCCGCCGCCAGATCATGGAAAAAATGTAGTCATGGCAATGGCCGCAACCGATATCGAAGCGGCAATCCTGGCCGCACTGCCGGGCTCCAGTGTCGAGATTACCGACCTTGCCGGCGATGGCGACCATTATGCGGCGCGTGTGACCGCGCCGCAGTTTGCCGGCTTGCCGCGGGTGCGGCAGCATCAATTGGTGTATAATGCGCTTGGCGGGCGCATGGGCGGCGTGCTCCATGCCCTGCAACTGACAACGATTCCGGCTTGAGGACACTACCATGACCGACACCATCCACGATCGCATCGGCGCGCTTGTCGCCAGCACGCCCGTCGTGCTGTTCATGAAAGGCACGCCGATGTTCCCGCAATGCGGCTTTTCCTCCACCGCCGTCGCCATTCTCGATAGGCTCGGGGTCGATCTGGAAGGCGATGCGTTCCAGGGCGTCGATGTGCTCGCCGATCCGGCGATCCGCCAGGGCGTCAAGGAATTTTCGGATTGGCCGACGGTGCCGCAACTGTACATCGGCGGTGAATTCGTCGGCGGCTCGGATATCATGATGGAAATGTACCAGGCCGGGGAACTGACCGAATTGCTCGCAAAGGCCGGCATCACACGCACCGCTGCCTGATCGGTGGCAGGTGATTCGACGGGATTGACCGCCGGCAGGATCTGGCAGGACACGCTTGGCGCGCTGCGGCCCGGGTTCTGGACCCTGTTTGCGGTCGCCGCGCCATTCACGCTGCTCGTCGATATGGTGCTTACCCTGTTCGGGCCGGAAGCGCCGAAGAAACTCGCCGACATGACGCCGGGCGTCTCGTTGGTTCTGTTCATTATTCCGGCGTTGATCGGTGCCATCGCGCAACTGGCGGTGGCGCATCTGGTGGCGCGGCCCGATGCGGCGCCGCGCGTGGCGCTGGCGGCGGCGTTCGCTGCGATGCCGGCCTATATACTGGCCTTGATGATAAGCGCGATTCCGACCGGCTTCGCCTTTCTTCTGCTGATCGTGCCCGGGCTGTATCTGGTGGCGCGGCTGTTCCTGGTGGTGCCTGTCGCCGTTTTGGAACCGGGGCCGCCGATGGCCATCTTGCGGCGCAGCTGGGACATGACGGCGCCGCATGCCTGGACAATCCTGTGGTTCCTGCTGCTGGCGCTGCTGTTTTTGCTCGGCGCCGCGGTGCTTTCTACCGGGGTTTCTTCGGCATTCGGGTCGGTGTTGACGCTTTTGGGCGCCAAGAGCGTCGGCAATTTCGTTGCGGCATTGCTGCCGGCGGTGGTTTCAGCGGTGTTTTCCATGGCCAGCGCCGCGGCATCGACAGTGGTCTACCTGCGGCTGCGCTAGGCTGAGGGCCTGTTCAAAGCTCAGGGCCTGTTCACGGCTCAGGGCCTGTTCAAATCAGCGGCACATGGCCCGCGACATCTGCGGGGTGCAGCCCGGCGACCCGCGGGTCAGGATAGATTTCCACGGCGCGGGCGAAGGGCATGAAACCCTGCTTCTGGTAAAACCCCAGCGCGCCGGGGTGGTCCAGATCGCAAGTGTGCACCCACATCCGTTCTATTCCGGACCGCCAGCCGAGCCGCATGGCATGGGCCATCAGCCAGCCGCCATGGCCATGTCCAGTCATCCCGGGAACCAGCCCGAAATAGGCGATTTCCACCGCCCCATGGACCGCGAAATCCAGTTCCAACAGCCCGACCGCCACGCCATCGCGGCGCGTCGCGACATGTACTTCGGTCGTATCGGCGTCCAGAATCGCCGCCAGCGCCGCATCATCGATGACCAGCCGGCCGCGCCACAGCCAGGGCGCGCCAATCTCGCGGAACAGCGCCAGATAGCGTGCGCGGTCGACTGGCGCTGGCCAGCGTTCCAGCCGCAACGCCGAACGCGCTGGCGCCCCGGCCGCCGGCCGCGCGTGCATTTCAAGGCTGGTGACGATGGCGGCGAGTTCGCCGCGCGCCACCGGGATCATGGTGGATGTCGTGGTCAATCCCACCGCGCCTCGGGCGGCAGGCTCATCAATATGGCATCGACATTACCGCCGGTTTTCAGGCCAAAGGTCGTGCCTCGATCATAGACAAGATTGAATTCGGCATACAGACCGCGATAGCGCAGTTGCGCCAGCCGTTGTTCCGGGGTGAACGGCTGGTGCATCTTGGCGCGGACCAGCGCCGGGTAAAGTTCGACGAACGTCCGCCCGACATCCTGTGTGAACGAAAAGTCACGATCCCAGTCACCGCTGCTCAGATGATCGTAAAAAATGCCGCCGACGCCGCGATGGCGGTTGCGATGCGGGACCCAGAAATATTCCTCGGCCCATTTCTTGAAGGCGGGATAATGCGCCGGATCATGTCGGTCGCACATCGCTTGCAAGGCGTTGTGAAAGGCATTTGTTTCGGCATCATCGGGGATCGCCGGGTTTAAATCCGTGCCACCACCGAACCAGCTTTTGGTTGTCACCAGATAGCGGGTGTTGAGATGCACCGCCGGCACCAGGGGGTTGGTCGGGTGGATGACCAGGCTGATGCCTGTTGCAAAAAATCGCGGATCTTCGCCGGCACCGTTGATTTGCTTGGCAAATTCTGGCGAAAACTCGCCATGGACGGTGGAAATGTTCACGCCGGCCTTTTCAAAGACCCGGCCCTTCATCACCGACATGACGCCGCCGCCACCATGGCCGCCGCTCGCATCCGGCCTGTCCCAGGCGCGGCGTTCGAAACGGCCGGCAGGCGCGGGGCCGGAGCCGCCGTCCTCCAGTGCTTCAAGCGCAGCACAAATATCATCGCGAAGCTGGCGGAACCAGGTTTGGGCGGCGGTCTGATGGTCGTCGAGGCTGTACATGACCTCCCTTTAACCGCATCCGCTCCAGAGGTGTAACCCCTGATTTCAGGCCCCCCCGCGCCAAAATGTCTCCAAAAACCACGTTGCGCTGCGGGTGAAACCTATTCTATGCCAGATAGCACGGAGCCGACTTTAAATCGGCCCCAATGATTTTTAGTCTGACCCGAGGTTTTTTTAATGGCTAGCGAATTGCAAGCGCCTCTCGCCGATGGCCTTGCCCCCGAAGGCGAACGCCGGCGGGATTTCATTTTCGTCGCAACCGGGGCCTTTGCTGCCGTTGGCGCTGCTGCGGTCGTAGTACCGCTCGTCAACCAGATGAACCCTTCGGCCGATGTGCTGGCGCTGGCGTCGATTGACGTCGATCTGTCGGCGATCCAGCCGGGGCAGGCGATCAAGGTCGCATGGCGCGGCAAGCCGGTGTTCGCACGCCAGCTGACGCCAAAGGAAATCGCCGAGGCAAAGGCGGTGGATATCAAGACCCTGCGTGACCCGCAGACGCTGGACGAACGCACCAAGCCGGGTAAGGAACAATGGCTGATCACGCTGGGTGTCTGCACTCATCTCGGCTGTGTGCCGCTGGGCGCCGGCGAGGGCGAAAAGCGTGGCGATTTTGGCGGTTACTTCTGCCCCTGCCACGGTTCGCAATATGATACGGCGGCGCGGATCCGCTCCGGCCCGGCACCCAGGAACCTGGAAGTGCCAACCTATGCGTTCAAGTCGCCGACGTCCGTGACGATCGGCTGAGGAGAGAAAAATGAGCTTCCCCTGGGCCAAGCATTACGAGCCGACGACCGAATTCGGCAAGTACATGGACAGCCGGCTGCCGTTGCCGCGCTTTGTCTACAATTCACTCGGCGCCGGCTACCCGACGCCGAAGAACTTGAATTATTTCTATAATTTCGGCGTTCTTGCGGGCGTCGCGCTGATGATCCAGATCATCACCGGCGTCATCCTCGGCATGCACTATGCTGCCAATACCGGCATTGCCTTTGATTCCGTCGAGCACATCATGCGCGACGTCAATTCGGGCTGGATGTTCCGCTATATGCACGCCGTTGGCGCCAGTTTCTTCTTCCTGGTCGTCTATGTGCACATCTTTCGCGGCCTCTATTACGGCTCCTACAAGCCGCCGCGCGAAGTGCTGTGGCTGCTCGGGCTAGTCATCTTCCTTTTGATGATGGCGACGGCGTTCATGGGCTATGTGCTGGTCTGGGGCCAGATGAGTTTCTGGGGCGCGACCGTCATTACCGGGCTGTTTTCGGCTATTCCGTTGGTCGGTGATGCGATCCAGACCTGGTTGCTGGGCGGCTTCTCGCCTGATAACGCCACGCTCAATCGCTTCTTTTCACTGCACTATCTTCTGCCGTTCGTGATCCTGGGTGTGGTCATTCTGCACGTCTGGGCGCTGCACATCCCGGGGTCGAACAATCCGACAGGCGTTGATGTGAAGGGTCCGCAGGATACCGTGCCGTTCCACCCTTATTACACGGCGAAGGACTTTTTCGGGCTCGGTGTTTACCTGACCCTGTTCGCTGCGATGGTGTTTTTTGCGCCGAACATGCTGGGCGAGCCCGATAATTACATCCCTGCCAACCCGCTATCGACGCCGGCGCACATCGTTCCTGAATGGTATTTCTGGCCATTTTACGCCATTTTGCGCGCCTTCACGGTGGATTTCTTCTTCGTGCCGGCCAAGCTGATGGGTGTGCTGGCGATGTTTGCGGCCATCCTGCTGCTGTTTTTCCTGCCTTGGTTGGACACATCGCCGGTGCGTTCCAACGCCTATCGGCCGCTCAATCGTATCCTGTTCTGGGTGTTCGTTGCGGTGGTCATCGTGCTGGGCGTCGCTGGCGGCAAGCCTGCGGGCGAACCATGGGTGCGGATCAGCCAGGTGCTGACCGCCTATTATTTCGCGCATTTCCTCATCATCATCCCGCTGGTCAGCCGCTTTGAAAAGACGCTGCCGCTGCCCAAGTCGATCTCGGAAGCGGTGCTGGCCAAGTACAAGGGCGGTTCGGGCACGCCCGGTGCCGGCCTTGCAGCGCAGCCAGCGGAATAAGGGTAGCATCGATGGTTCGTCTTGGCGCTCTGGCCGTTGGCCTGTTCTTCTGCATCGCCGTCCTGTGGGGCGCTGTGCAGCCACGTGAGCCGGTGGCTCTCGATCCGGTAAAGGCGGTTGTCCAGCACCCGATCGAAATCGAATGGACCCACAAGGGGCCGGGTCAACTCAATATTCTCGGCACCTTCGATCGCAAGCAGTTGCAGCGCGGTTTCCAAGTCTATCGCGAGATCTGCTCGGCGTGCCATTCGATCAACCGTATTGCTTTCCGCGATCTGGCTGACCTCGGTTTCTCGCCCGCTGAAATCAAGGCGATCGCGGTGAGCTATGATCTGCCTTCGATCGATGATGCC